>CAZMKB010000255.1:0-5336 GCA_964566685.1 uncultured Gemmatimonadota bacterium
GAGGAGGGCTCCGCCCGGCGACGCGACGACGGGCCATCCGGGCGCCACCATACTCGCCGGCTCGATTCCGGTGAGGAGGAAGAGGACGAGGGTCATGATGAAGAGCTTCGAAGAGAAATACGGTTTCCGAGGAGAGGCGTGAGTGAGCATGGTAGCCTCCTGTACAGGGTCCCGGGGTCTTCAGTCGGATGGCTGCGGATTCCCCGATCTTCACGATGAACGCAGCACACCCCGTATACATGATACGAACCCGTCCGTATCAATGTTGCAGGAGCCGGTCGACGGCTCTTCGTCCGGACGGATCCGGCCGGCAGTTCGGGGGCCGGATCCTGTAACAGTAAAAATATCAACTGATTGAAAAGTTGACAAGATACCGGGTTTCTGCTATAGTTACAGCGGTGGTGTTCGTCATCCTTTCAGGCGCGGCAGTCCCGGAGCTTCAGACATCGTCCCGATCCGCAGTGCCGCTCGTGATCATTTTCACAGTGCTGTGACAAGGAGGTCTGCCATGAACCGCAGGAAATCCCCCTGTACAGCCTTGACTCTGGGACTTTTCATCGCGGTATGTCTCGCATTCGGTGCGAACACGGGGAACGCGGTGACGCTGCAGTCGATGTACTATCAGGCTGGCCCGGGTGATGGCTACGACAAGCTCGTGATCCTCGAGCGGCGAGAGATGTACGTCGGACCGCTCACGATCCCGAGCGGAGTGAGCTGCTGCATCAGAGGAAACGATGCGATCTGCTCGGTCGGGAACAGCGACATCTGCATCCAGTCGGGTGCGACGCTCGACATCTTCGACACCGTCATCTGCAACGCCCACTATGCGCTGAATTACATGGAGAACTCGAGCGGGCTGGTCAGCGGCAACACGATCTACGGAAACTACAACGGTGTCACCGCCATTCTGGCCAATGTGACGATCGAGAACAACATCATCGCCAATAATTCCCACTACGGCATCGCCGCGGACGAAACGATGCTCCCGACGATCAACTACAACGACGTCTGGAACAACAGCGGAGGGAATTACATGGGCTACTGCTCCGGCTGAGGGGGCGGCACGTGGGAGAGTTTCTCCCCTTCCCCCGGCATCGGCGAGATCAACGTCAACCCTCTTCTCAACGGTCCAGGCTCTTACGACTTCACCCTCAGCGTGGATTCACCCTGCATCGACGCGGCCGATCCGGACCTCGTCGACCCTGACGGAACGATCTGTGACATGGGAGCATGCCACTTTCCGTTCGTCAGCATCACCTGCTCTCCGGAACAGGTCACGGTCGCTCCCGGCGGGGTGTTCGAGCTCACGCTGGCGGCGGAGAACCAGCTTCTCGACGCGACGGTTCCCGTCGTGGTCGACATCGTCGCCCGTCTGCCGAGCGGCAACGAGGTTCCACTGAGGGGGCCGATCCCGAAATCCGGGATTTCCATTCCGGCCGAATCGGTGCTGGGGGGCACGCTCCCCTTCGACGTGCCCGCGGGAATTCCCGACGGATTCCAGTGCACGATCAAGGCGTATCTCACGGAATACGACACCGGCTCCTGGGTTCACGAGGATCACACCAGCCTCACGGTGTCACAGGCCTACTGATCCGGGCTTTACCCCCGGGCGGGGTTGCCCGCCAGGGGGTCTTTTTCTAAATTATATGCTCGTCCCGAAGCCATGACAGAAAACACATCGAAGGAGATCAGATGATGACGAATACCGCTCTCACGATTCTTCTCAGCCTTATCATGATGACCTTCGCAGCCGGACCCCGTGACGCGGCCGCACAGGAGAACGCCGACAACCCGGTCGTGGTGATGAAGACGAGCATGGGCGACATCACGATCGAGCTCTACCAGGACGAGGCGTCGATCACGGTTCAGAACCTTCTCGGGTACGTCGAGGACGGCTTCTACGAGGGAACGATCTTCCACCGGGTGATCGACAACTTCATGATCCAGGGCGGCGGCTTCACGCCGGAGATGGAGAAGAAAGATACACGGTCCCCGATCAAGAACGAGGCATCGAACAACATCTCGAACAAGCGCGGCACCATTGCGATGGCGAGGACCAATGAAGTCAATTCTGCGACGTCACAGTTTTTCATCAACGTGAAGGACAACCCGAATCTCGATCACAAGGACGAATCGCCCGCCGGATTCGGCTACTGCGTTTTCGGGAAAGTCATCGACGGCATGGATGTCGTCGATAAGATAAGGAACGTGAAGACGACGACGAAGGGAATGTACCGCAACGTCCCCGTCGAGCCCGTCGTCATCGAGTCCGTCACGGTGAAAGAGTAGCGAGTCAGAAAGACGGGTACCCGTCCGACGGTCCGGTTCGGGCCCGCAGGTGGAGATGGACGTGATCCCCTCCGCACGCGGGCCTTGTCCTTCCCGGGAAAAAATATCCTTCTGCGCCCATTCTCCCGATGACGGCCTCCGGTGGTGACGACACCTCTTCCTGCCCTCCAACTTGATTGATACCAGAGAGTTGCGCAAGCACGGGCAGGCCCCCGTCTCGTGGCAAGGTTTTTGCTCTTACCTCCGGCAGGATGATGAACCGTTATCCGAGGTACAGTACTTCACCAGCAGGAGGTATCGCTCATGCTCAGACGGAAACGCACCACCGGTTTCACACTGATCGAGCTCGTGATGGTCATCGCCATCATCGGCGTTCTCGCAGCGGTTGCTATTCCGAACTACATCGACATGAGGACCGAAGCCCGCGACGCCGCGTGCAACGGCCTTCGCGGAACCTTGAATTCGGCCGCGGCGATCTACTATGCCGATCAGGTGAAGCAGGGGAATCCGGGAACCTTCCCGAAAGACCTCAAGTCCGTCAAGGGGCTCGTTCCGAACTGGAGCGACGGCGATATGCCCGACGGTCACGACTGGGACTGGGATTCGAACCGCGGCCGCGTCACCTGCAAGTCGGGGGAGGCGGGATACAACTACCACTGATTCATCATCGGTCTGGGCAGGAGTACTTCCTGATTGCGCTCAGCATCCTTGCCGGGGAGGGGACACGTGTGCGGGGAGGGTGTCCTGACGGAGGGCACCTTCCCCGTTCATTTTTTCTCTGATGCGGCGCTCTCCAGCAGGTCTTCAGCCTCGAGATCGAGAACGGGCCAGTCTTCCCAGCCGCGGTAATCGAAGTGCCACCACTCCGTCGGCAACGGTACGAAGCCTTCCTCGACCATGACTTTTTCCAGAAGCTTCGCGTGTCGCTCTGCTTCGGTCTCCGGGAGCTCCCGGTTCCGGTGAGCTTTTTCCGAGAAGTCGTCGTATCCGGTCGGCATGGAGAGCAGGCGGCCCGTCGAGTCGGCCAGCGTCACGTCGACGGCGGCGCCCCTGTTGTGCCGCGATCCCTTCTCGGGATTCGCCACGTAGCGCTCGTCCGGAACCTTCTCCCACATCTTCCGCTGAGCCGAGAGGGGGCGATATGCGTCCCAGACCACCAGCTGCAGACCCTGCCGGCCGAGCCGCTCCTGGACCCGCGCAAGGGCGCGGGCCGGCTCCGCGCGGAGGAGGCAGAGGTTCGTGTCGTAGAGCGCTTCACCGAACACGTTGTCCGGTCCGGCGTACCTGAGATCGACCACGAGGCCGGGTATCGACTCCCCCAGGTCGACGAAGTCGTTCCCGGGGCTCTGGGTTCGGGCCGGAACGACCCCGGCGGCCAGGAGGAGGACGAGAACGAGACCGGTGACGGGGTGACGCCTCCCATTCGGATCAGACGACATAGAGTTCCTCCTGCGGACTCGAGAGGAATCTCGAGCCGTCCGCTGTGACGACGGCGATTTCCTCCACCGTCGCAACGCCGAATCCGTTCACCGTGACCCGGGGTTCGAGCGTGTACACCTGTCCCTCTTCCACGGGTTTGTAGGGAAGCTCCCCGTATCGCTCCCAGCGGGGACAGAGGAGACCCGCACCGTCGTGGGCCTTCCTTCCGATCTGGTGGCCGAGTGCGTGGGGATACTCGTCGTAGCCGAGGGAGGTGATGTGGCCCCGGGCCGTGTCGTCCACCTTCCAGCCCTCGATGCCGGGGGCGAGAACCTCCCGGGCCTTCCTGACCGCGTCGCGGACCGCCTCGAATCCCCGGCGGACCTCCTCCGGGACTTCCTTCTCCCCGGATCTTCGGAAATACCACGTCCGCTGCATGTCGGAACAGTAGCCCTCCCACCTGACTCCGAAGTCGACGTTGAGAATGTGGCCGGGCTCGATCTTCCGCTCGGTCGGGGGATAGTGGGCGCCGGCCGACTCCGGGCCGGTGAACACGGCCGGACAGTGCTCCCTGTCCCAGGCCGGTTCGAGCCCTCTCCTCTCCACCTCTCCGGTGATGAGCTCCGCCACGTCCCGCTCGGAGAGACCGGTCCTGAGCTCTCCGGTCACCCGTGAGAAAATCTCCTCCGTCACGGCGATCGCCTTCCCGATGAGATCGAGCTCTTCGGCCGATTTCCTGCCGCGCAGGGCGGCGATGATGTCCCCGGCCGAAGTCAGGCGGTCGAGATAGGGGGTACCTTTCAGCATGTCGGTGAGGATGAGCCAGACGCCGTGGGTCATGCCGTCGGCGAGGACGTCGCTCGTGGAGTAGTTGACGGCGATGCGGGAGGGATCCCTGCTCCCGATGACGTCCAGCAGCTCGTCCCTGATGCCGGCGACGTAGGGCCGCACACCGGTGAAGAGGCCCGTCGAGGTGACGGCCGGCTCGTCGAGGGAGCCCACGACGGCGGTCCGCTCGCCGTCCGGGGTCACGATGAAAGCCGAGAGCCAGGTGACGTTCTTCCCGAAGGTGAGCTCCAGCACCGGGTCGGGATTGGTCTCGCTCTCGCGAACGAGTGTCAGCCACATGTCGATGTCGAACTCCGACAGGATCGAGCTCGCCTGTGCGAGCTTCTCCGCTTGAATGGACATTGCCCTCCCTCCGGTTTCAGGTCGAACGGTACAGGCGGGAGAGTGGACGGCTCTCCCGGGCCTGCCCTGATTCAATGTATAGCACGCTCTCCGGCGGCTGTAAAGGTCCGTGAGAGAGGGACTCCCGTGACCGGGCCGAGCTTGACGGCCGGGGAAGGGGATAGTATATTGGCGATGGTGGAACCATCGACGGCTCCGACGGCGTGTCCCGGCAATTTCCTCCCTCATCCTTCCCCGGGGGTGTCTCATGGAATACAGATCTATCGACGACATGAAGAAGCACTGCAAAGGTGTGCTCGAATGGAACGGCAGTGTCCGGGTAACCGACAGGGCACGTTTCAGGAGCGATGTCATCGACAGGCTCGCCTGGGCCGTCGTGTTCGGAGACGAGCCGGAGCTCGTGAAGACCGCGGCCTGGCTGATACACATGACGGGTC
>CAZMKB010000256.1:0-5300 GCA_964566685.1 uncultured Gemmatimonadota bacterium
GCTGATCACGGTCGTCGACTCGGGACCCCGCTACGAGCCCTTCGCGCAGGCGATCCGTTCGAGCGGGATCCCGGTCCTTCGTTCTGCGGACCAGGCCGTCCGCTCGCTCGGCCGCTACCTCTGTCACCGCAGCGGCCGCGAGGAGCCGGCGGAGCACGCCGTTCCGCAAAAAAGTGCTTGACACGACCTCCTGATCCGGGTATACATCAGTTCGAGATCCGCCATATCTTCAGAGGTAGGCAATCCAATTCCTTAGGACATGAAACAGAGAATGCGATCCAGGCACCGGTTTCCGGAAAATCCGGAACCGTACTGTGGAAGCTGACCGGCTGAATCCCGGTAAGGGGCAGCCGGTTTTTTCCTGCCTGCCCGGGTTTCTTCATAGAACATAAGCCGTTCAACAATGAGGGTTTACGGAGGGCGGAAAGTCGAAAGGAGGCTCGACGTACAATACCGTGAGTCCGCCGTCACCCGGTAGAAGGACTGCGGACACATCCGCCAGGTGGACAAACAGCAATCGCCGGTATCCAACAAGGAGAGGGCAAGATGGCTAATGGCAACGGCATTGACTGGTCCTCCCTCTGGAAGAAGGAGGACTGGTGGGCATGCTGGATCGGGTGGCTGATCGTGTTCTTCGCCAGCCCCATGGCCCAGATCATGCCGAAGGTACCGAAGATCGGCAAATGGAAGGCGATGGCCGACATATTCCCCAACGGAATGGAGGCGCTCTGGGCGAGCATCATCCTCTTCATCGTCCTCAGCGTGTTGACCTTCATCGGGATGAAGGCGATGGGGAGGAACACGAAAGGCTACTTCCTCGGGTTTCTCGTCATCTTCCTCCTCAGCCTCCTCGCGAACGTCATCGACAAGCAGGTAACCGTCAAGTACTGGGGCATCGCCTACGTCATCTGGGCGCTGGTGTTCGGCCTCGTGATCAGCAACTTCTTCGGCGTACCCGAGTGGCTGAAGACCACCGTCCAGACGGAGTACTTCATCAAGATCGGCCTCGTGGTCATGGGCCAGCGCATCCTGTTCTCGACGGTGGTCGAGGCGGGGGCGGTCGGCATGGCCCAGGCGTTGATGGTCGTCCTGGTGGTCTGGTTCCTGACCTACTGGATCTGCCGGCGATTCGGCATCTCCGAGCGGTTCTCGAGCATCATTGCCACCGGGAACTCGGTGTGCGGCGTCTCGGCTGCGATCGCAGCCGGCGGTGCGGTGCATGGCGACCCGAAGGAGGTCAGCTACATCATCGCCTGGCTCATGGTCTGCGCCGTCGTTCTCATCATCATCATGCCGCCCATCGCCATATGGCTGAACCTGCCCACGAACATGTCGGGCGCCTGGATCGGCGGCGTCATCGACAACACGGGATCGGTCGTCGCCGCGGGGGAGATCATCGGAACGAAGGCGTCACTCAACGCAGCGGCCATGGTCAAGATGGCGCAGAACGTCCTCATCGGCCTGGCCGCATTCTTCCTCGCTCTCTGGTCGACCCTGAGCCTGGAGAAGAAGGAAGGGATCGCCCGGCCGTCCCTCATCGAGGTCTGGTACCGCTTCCCGAAGTTCATCGTCGGGTTCATCGTGGCCTCGATCTTTATTTCTTTCGTGGTCATGCCGGGTTACGGGAAGGAAGCAGCAGGTGCGATGCACAGCATCGCGAAAGGCTACCGGGTGTGGTTCTTCACCCTGGCGTTCGTCTGCATCGGGCTCGAAACCAGGTTCAAGGAACTGCTCACCGTGGGCGGCGGACGGCCTGCGATCGCGTACTGGATCTCCCAGGGGGCGAATGCAGTGTGGACGCTGATCGTCGTCTGGATCCTCTGGTCCGGTACGTTCTTCGAACCGCCCATTCTGCCCGATTAAAGGTTACGGGGGGAAGGGGCGACCCCCTTCCCCTCCTCCCTTCATCCTCCGTACCGCGCCCTGGTGGAAACCGGGGCGCCGGACAGCCCGCGCGGCGCCCGATCCCGGTCATGACCTCACAGTGGAGGTTCCGTGAAGTCACCTGCCGACATGATACGCAGAGCGGAAACGGAGCTCGCCCGCATGGTCGCGCTCGCCTTCACGGTGAAGAGGCCGGTGACGGCCTGGCACACGCTCATCCCCGGCATGTTCCTGTTCGATTTCATCAGGAAGACCGCCGAGACCCGGCGCTACACGAATGTCTTCATGTTCCCGAGAAACCAGGCGCTCCAGGCTGCTCTCGCCGTTCGAGAGGGAGGAGACCGGGAAGTCGCCCGGGACCGGGCGGGCCGCGAAATCGCCGACTGGCTTCGCTCACACGGATACTTCACTCCCGAAATCCACGAGCCACACGCGAACATGATCGGGCTCCTGGCCGAACACTACGAGCGGCTTCTCTCGAGCGGAGGGGTCAGCTACGAGGATCTTGTCAGGAGGGCCTACGGGGATCTGCGGGCTTACGAGTCCTGGCTCGAAGGGCTCGCCGGGGTCGAGCGGGAGATCGACGAGGCCATCGCCTCCCGCCCCGGAACCCCTGAAGCGGTGAAAAGGAGGCTCAGGATCGAGCAGGAGGAGCTGGCGAAACTTCGCAGGAAGATCACCGACAGGATATTCCATGAAAGCGAAGACCATGAGTGACGCGTCCGCCAGGGATATCGAACAGAGATTCTCCGTCATTCGCAAACGCGAGAGATCCTTCGCCGGCACCGTCGCCGCCCGGCTCATCGAGATGCGTCCGGTCGGCGTCTGGCACTTCATGCTGCCGATTCTCTTTCCCCTCGACTACCTGCGGGTCAGGCGGGCAAGGGATACGTTCATCGTCAACTTTCTGTTCACCAAGGAGCTGGCGCTCGAGGCCGCACGAGACGTGGCAAAAGGGGAAATCGACCGGGAAGACGCTCACACCCGTCTCCGTGACGAGACCATGCGGCTCGTCGACACGGTCGAGCCGGGCCTCTACTCGATCGACATCCAGAAGAGGCAGGTGGAGGAGATGGCATGTCTCGTCGAACACTACGTGAGACTGCTCGGGGCAAAGGGCGAAGACTACGCCGAGCTCGTGAGAAAGGGCTACGGAAGTCGGGAGGAATTCCTGTCGTTTCTCGACGCCCTGCAGGAGGCCGAAAGGGAGACAGGGAAGGCAGCGGCCAGAACCCTGGGTCATGCAGGAGACACCGGGCTGCTCGAGAGAATGGACCGGCTTACCGGGCACATGAGACGGCGGGAGGTCGAACGGATCTTCAGTACGAACCAGGGAACCGACGATGCTGAGTAGCGAGGAACGGGAGCACATCGAAGAGGAAGCCTACCTCCCCGAGCACCTGCCCGACTACGTCGGGCCGATTTCGGAGGGCGAACCGTACCTGCACGAGGGCTATCTCTGTACCCTCTGCGGCAGTCATCTCCTCCTCGTGGGGTACCCGCTCGGCCGCGGTAGAGCGGAGCTCTCGTCGGCCTGCGAGTCGGCCTTCGACCGGTTCGATCCCGCAGCAGCGACCGTCATCAGCCCCCGCAGACCCCGGACGGCGGGCGTCACGGAAGAGACCGCAAAGGACAGCTACTACCGGCTCGACCTTCCGCTCGACCGTATCGATCCGGAGCAGCGCTACATGGTCAGAAGAGCCGCCCGGGAGCTCGAGACGGCCCGGGGACGGTTCGGAAAGGAGCACCGGAAGCTCGTCGACCGATTCATCTCGCAGCGCGATTTCCCTCCTTCACAGAAACGGCTCTACCGGCGGATCGGCGCCTACCTAAAGAAAACCCCCACCGTTCACGTCATCGAGGTGCGCAAGGGAGGCCGGCTTCAGGCATTCACCATCACCGACACGGGTTCAGCCCGGTGGGCGTTCTATCTCTTCAATGTCCGCTCCCTGCGTGACCCCGTGCCCGGAGCCTCGGACCTCCTCTTCCACGAGATGGTGCGGCTGGCGGAAGGAGAGGGGAAGACGGCGATCAACCTGGGGCTCGGTATCAATCCCGGGAACTGCCGCTTCAAGGAGAAGTGGGGAGGAGTCCCGTTCCTCGACTATACCAGCACCGTCATCCGGCGAAGGGACGAGGGTCTGGACGACCTCTGGCAGAAGCTCTGACCGCCGGTGTACGGACACGGGGGACTTAGTACTCTGATTCATAATTACGGTGACGTATTATTGGCTCTCATGGAGACATCATGCAGCCACCGATGAAGCTGAGTGGATTTTCAGTTTGGCCATGAGTGCCTCGAGGTCTTTGCGAGTGAACCTCCAGTCAAAAGGCCGTGCGATCTGTTCATAGCGTTGTTGGAATTTGAGTAAGCGATCCTCCACATCGCCCAGAGACGAAAAATCGTTGGGAGTCAGCACCTTTCTCTGAACGACAGAGAAGTAAATCTCGATTTGGTTGAGCCAACCGGCGTGAATAGGAGTATGAACGACAACGACTGTAGGCCAGGTTCGTCGGAGTCTCTCGATCGATCTTGCACCGCGATGCGAGGAGCCGTTGTCAACGATCCAGAAAACCCTCGAGGCCGAACGATACGGCTCTTGGGACATGACTCGAGTGACGAGCCGATCGAAAGATGCAATGCCAGTGGTGTGCTCACATCGTCCGAAGACCTTCGCACGATGGACATCCCAGGCAGCCAGGTAGGCCAAAGCACCACCCCGCGTATATTCGTGCTCCACGCGCGAGACGCTCCCCGGCCCCGGAGCCGAGGAAGGATGTCTACGGAGGCGTGCTTGAATGCTGGTTTTCTCGTCTGCGGAGAGAACGTATTCGTCGGAGGTAAGCGGCACGCCGTCCCAGAGACCTTCGTAGAGGTCCAGGACCCGTCCTGCTTTGTGAGAGAATTGAGGATCTCGAGGGAACAACCAACTCCGATGCCTCCAGGGACGGATGGCGTCTTTGGTGAGCCATCGCCACAGTGTGGCCGCCGCTGACGCTCGCGACAATCCCTTGTCCCACCACTTCACGTTGGATATCCGAAAGACTGAGTCGCGACAGGGGCAGCCCACAGTGGCTGGGGATTTCGCACGCCAAGGCCTTCACCTCAACGATGACGCTGGGGGGAAAAGCGGGCCGGCCGCCCGCCTCGGGGTTGCTCCTCCAGGCCGAGCAGGCGGTGCTCGAAAAAGCGCTTGCGCCACCTGCTGACAATCTGACGTGGGGTGTCGATGCGTGAAGCGATTGTGTCATTGGAGAGTCCTTGGGCAGCAAGAAGGATGATCTTCGCACGCAAAACATCACTATACGGTGACGTATATTTCCGTGCTCTTGATTCCAGCTCTGCTCGTTCCTCATCCGACAACTCGATGGTATACGGGCTTGATCTCGGCATTTCGGCACCTCCTCTTGTGGAG
>CAZMKB010000257.1:0-5290 GCA_964566685.1 uncultured Gemmatimonadota bacterium
GCGTGTTAGCCGGCGACGTCTTCTTCCAGCACCAGGCTGTCGACGGCGAGGCTCCCCAGCTCCATCCCGGGGAGCTCCCGCGGGAGCGACGCCGGTTCACCGCGGGGTTCTTCGGGTTCTTTCTGCCCGTCGCCGGTCCCGGAGGGCAGCCGTGAGAGAACGGCCTTCCCGCAGGTGAGCTCCTCGATCCAGGGGGCGAGATCGAACAGGCTGCGGACCGACAGCACCACGTGCAGGTCGTGCAGTTCGAGCCACGTACCTTCTCCGTCGCCGAGTGTGATGCGGTCGAACCGGAGATCGAACGGTATCGTCCCGGACATGTTTCCCAGTTCGAGCCGGTAGTCCGTCGATGCGGCAACCGCGCTCTCGAGGGCTCCGGTGAGAACATCCCTGCCGGAATCGGTCTGCGCCCAGAGGAGGAGGACGGCGACGCCGGCGACCAGCACGGCGACGAGTATCAGAATCCACTTCAGTACCCGGAGGAGGACGGAGCCTTTTTCCATGATCAGTACGCCTGTCCCAGGCCTACGTAAACCTCGAAGGAATCGTCGATGCCCTCTCGCCTGTCGAGAGGGAATCCGACGTCGACACGCAGCGGTCCGAACCCCGTGAAATATCGGAACCCGAGGCCCGCGCCCCAGAAAACCTGCTCATCGAAATCCGGGAAGGAAGACTCGAATGCGCTCCCCCCGTCGAGAAAGGCGACCATGCCGATGCTGTCCGTGAACTTCAGCCGCAGCTCGGAGGACATCTCCGCGAGCGACAGGCCGCCGACAGGATCGTTCCCGACGAGCGGGGAGACGGTGAGATACGGATAGCCCCTGATCGATCCTCCGCCGCCGGCGTAGAACCGTTCGTCGGCCGGCACCTCCTCGGTGTCCGCGCCGGTCGTGAATCCCATTCCGAGCCGCACGGCGAGGATCAGCCTGGGGCTGTCGAGTATGCCGAGGTACTGTGCCGTACTCACGTCACCTTTCCAGAAGTTGGTGTCCGAACCCCGGATGTCATAGTAGGGAGCGATCTCGAAATCGAACCTGTTCCCGCGGGTGGGATCGAGGATGTCGTTCCGGACGTCCCGGGAAACCCTGAACGGAACCGAGACGAGCCGGTAACGTCTTTCCACGTCCAGCTGCTCGACCCGGACCACACGGTAGGTGATGCCTGCTCCGGCCAGCACGTTCTCCACGACGTTCCGTTCGAAGAAAACCGCCGCTTTGTAGTAGTTGCTCGTGTAGACGTCCGTCCTGTCCTCTGCCAGCGCCAGATTGAAGAAGAAGGTCTGATCGACAGCGAGAAAATCGCGCTCCCGGAACTCGATCCCTCCGAGCAGGACGATCTCGGACACCGTGACATCGGCCCGCAGGCGCTCCCCCCCTCCGAGGAGGTTCCGGTGTTCCCAGTCCGCTTTCACCCCGAAGCCCTCATCTGTCGCGTAGCTTCCCCCCAGACCGATGGTCTGGTGATCGCGCTCTCTCAGCCGGACCGCCACCGGTACTCTTCCGGAGGCTTCCGTCGTGTCTTCGAATCCTACCCGCACCATCGAGAACAGGTTCGTCCCGGCGATGCGGTTTCGGAACCTGCCGAGCAGAAGAGGATCGTACGTGTCTCCCGGGGTCCAGGTTCTCCGGTTTTCGACGATCCGGGCGTCGACGGTTTCGAGTCCGTCGATTTTCATCGCTCCCAGCCGGATCAGGGGCCCGGGATCGATCCGGAAGGTGATGGCCATGGTCTGCGTTGCATGGTCCACCACGACGCGGTCCCTGACTTCCGCGAACGGATGTCCGCGCGCCCTGACATGCTCGCGGAGCCTGCTGCGTGCATCAATCACCGGCCGGGCCCTGGCGGGTGAATCCGTCTCCAGGCCGAGCTCCTCGGGAGAAGGGAGGGAGAGCGGAATCGAGTCGCCGTCCGTGATCTCACAGGAAACCGAGCCGATTCTGTAGAGCGGCCCCGGCTCGATGCGGAACCGGAGCAGGAGAGGCCCCTCGTCTGCCTCGATGTCGATGCTGATTTCCGGAGCATAGTATCCGTGCGATTTGAGCACCTGCCTGAGCGCAGGGATGTCCTCCTCGGCCCGTCTCCTGAGCAAGAGAGTGGAGGCCGGAGGCCTCTGCCGATCCTGAACGGCATCGGAAACCGCCTTCATCTGGTCCAGAATGGATGCGCCCACGTTCCCGGAGAACTCGACACGGTAGCGGATCCCGTCGTTGTCCGGGCGGGCGGTCCGCGGCCACGGGAGCACGCCGAGGAGGAAGGCGAGGAGCAGGAGGCGGAGTATCCCTCCCGGGTGAGCACGGTATCTTCGATCCATTCTATTCCTTCCGACATGGAACGAACGCCGTCGATCGGGCAAACCGGTATTCCGTGATGACGGCATCGTTGACAATTACTCTCAGGGTATATAGTCTCTTTCGTGCACGGGGCAAGACCGATCATCGCGTCTCCCGGAACCGGAAGGGACGCAGGGGCTCGCGGTTCCTTCCATCGTACCGAAGTCCGGCTCCGGTGAGACAGGATAACATAATACAGAAAAAATCTGCGGGGCAAGGTATCGGGGAACTCTACCGGCTCGAAGCGGTGCAGCAGCTTCCCATCTCCCTTCCCGTTGCATGGGAGTTTTTCGGCATTTTCTCCTACCGGAGGAGTTTCCTCGAGGAGCATTTCGGATCCCTCACCGGGGAGATCATCCGCTGACAGAACGGCGCGCCGGATGGACGGCCGGGGGAGGAACAGCGTTTCATGATCCAGGAATCCCGCGTCATGTATCTCAGGAAGACGGAGGAACGGGAGGGATCCTACGTTCTCCTCTGGATCCAGGCCTCGCAGCGGGCAGGCGGCAACCATGCTCTCGAGTATGCGATCGAGCGGGCGGACGAGCAGAAGAAACCGGTGGTGGCCTTCTTCGGTATCACCGACCGCTACCCCGGGGCGAACGAGCGGCACTACCGGTTCATGTTGGAAGGTCTCCGTGAACTGAGGGGAGCGCTCGAGGAGCGGGGAATTCAGCTCGTCACCAGGCACACGTCACCCGAGGAGGGAGTCGTGGAGCTGGCACCCGATGCGAGCCTCGTCGTGACGGACCGCGGGTACACGAGAGTTCAGCGGGAGTGGAGACGCTCCGCCGCATCCCGGCTTGGCTGCCCCTTCATCCAGGTGGAGAGCGACGTCGTCGTACCGGTCGAGGAGGTCTCGGAAAAGGAGGAGTACAGCGCTGCGACCATCAGGCCGAAGATCACGAGGCTCCGGCCCGACTACCTGGTGCCGCTCGATGAGAAGAGTCCCCGGCGTGACTCCCTCGGCATGCGCTTCGAATCCTTCTCCCTCGAAGACCTCGATGAGGCGCTCTCCCGGCTCGACATCGACCGCAGCGTGAAGAAGACCGGCGTCATGGCCCGGGGCGGTGCCTCCGAAGCCCGGAAGAAGCTCGAGACCTTTCTCGAGGAAAAGCTGGACCGCTACGACGAGCAGAGAAACGATCCGACCGCCGACGGCACCTCGAGCCTGAGTCCCTATCTCCACTTCGGCCAGATCTCCCCCCTGTCCGTCGCCCTCAGCGTGAAAGAGCGCGGCGGAAAGGGGGCGGACGCGTTTCTCGAGGAACTCATCGTCAGGCGGGAGCTCGCCGTGAACTTCACTTTCTCCAACAGCCGCTACGACAGCATCGAAGGGCTCCCGGAGTGGTGCAGGAAGACGCTGAGAGAACACGAGGAGGATGAACGGGAATACGTCTACTCGGCCGGGGAATTCGAGCGTGCACGCACGCACGATCCTTACTGGAATGCGGCCCAGACGGAAATTGTGACCACGGGGAAGATGCACGGCTACATGCGGATGTACTGGGGGAAGAAGATCCTGGAGTGGACGCGGACTCCGGCCGATGCATTCCGGATCGCCCTGTCCCTCAACGACAGGTACGAAATCGACGGGAGGGATCCGAACGGATTCGCCGGCGTGGCATGGTGCTTCGGGAAGCACGACCGGCCCTGGAAGGAGCGGCCGATCTTCGGGAAGATCCGCTACATGAACGACCGCGGGCTCCGGAGGAAGTTCGACGCCGACGGTTACGTCCGGATGATCGGGGAGCTCTCCGGGGACGGCGGCTGAGGTGTCGCCGTGCCGGAATCGGGCCGCACTCAGTCGTAGAGGAGAAAGGCCTCCCTCACCCGGAGGAACGTTTCGAGCTCACCCAGCCAGCCGCCTTCGATCTCCGCGGCGTTCATGCCCCCTTCCAGGCCGAGCCTCACGGCATCCGTCCCCGCCAGCATGTCGATGGGCATGAGATGCTCCTCGTACTCGTAGGGTGGCTCGAGCCAGGCGAAGTCGTCTCCCGAGACATCGCGTATGGATTTCAGGAGAGCGATGCCGGTGAGGTACGGTTTGAAAACGTTGCGGTCGACCACGTGGATCCACACCCCGCCGCAGCGCCTGCCCTGCCACTTGTGGAACGTGGGCTCGAAGTAGACCGGGCGGAACACCACGCCGGGAAGGCCCTGTCCGGCGAGGGCGGAAGCAAGGCGCCCGGGTTCGATGAACGGAGCACCGACGACTTCGAAGGGTCTGGTCGTGCCCCGTCCCTCCGAGACGTTGGTTGCCTCAAGGAGACAGGAGCCCGGATAGACGAGAGCCGTCTCCGGCGAGGGCATGTTGGGAGACGGCGGAATCCAGGGGAGTCCCGTTCGGTCCCAGTACATGTCCCGCCGCCATTCCTCGAGCCCGATCACGTGAAGCTCCGCACCGGCGGAACGGTGGCCGTCGAAGCAGCGGGCCAGCTCGCCGATGGTCATGCCGTGTCTCGCCGCCAGGGGATAGAGCCCCACGAAGGAGTGGAAATCCTCCCGCACCACGTTGCCTTCGACGCACGTGCCGCCGATCGGGTTGGGCCGGTCGAGAACCACCACCGGGACACCGGCCTCTTCCGCGGCCTCCATGACATAGGCCATGGAGTAGATGAACGTGTAGTACCTGGCACCCACGTCCTGGATGTCCACGACGGCGACGTCGATCCCCGCGAAATGATCCCGGGAAGGTTTCCTGGCCGCCCCATAGAGGCTGACCACGGGCAAACCCGTGAGCGGATCGAAGCGCTCTTCCGTGAGAACCTGGTCCTGGGCTTCTCCGTAGAGACCGTGCTCGGGCGAGAAGATGAGGACGGGTTCCGTATCCTCGT
The DNA here is from genome assembly GCA_964566685.1 of uncultured Gemmatimonadota bacterium. Lineage (GTDB taxonomy): Bacteria > Gemmatimonadota > CAZMKB01 > CAZMKB01 > CAZMKB01 > CAZMKB01. Next base: position 5,168 of record CAZMKB010000257.1, read on the forward strand.
GGCGTGAGAGCACCTCGACCGCCGGGGCGAAGGAACGGCTGACGCCGCTCTGGTTCGTGAGCAGGGCGCATCTGCCCCTGAGCAGTTCGTGTTTCAACCCGCGTTCCAGCCTGTCGAGCCCCG
>CAZMKB010000258.1:0-3172 GCA_964566685.1 uncultured Gemmatimonadota bacterium
AGAGATTCCTTCTTTTTCAAGTCCTTTTGCTTTTGCGTAGAGCGATTCCATATGCTCGAACGATTCGAATGCCTTTGCATCGGGCCGGGTGTAGACCTCCGGGGTTTCGTCGACGACGTCGAAGATCCGCTCGGAAGCAGCGAGCGCCACCTGCATCGTGTTGTTGATGCCGTACAGATCGCGCATGGGCTGAAACATGGTGAACAGAAAGACCAGGAACCTGATGAAGTGCTCCGCTTCCAGGCCGCTCTGTCCGTACACCATGTTGCCCCCGTACCACAGGAGCGCCACCAGGATGAAGGCCCCCAGGGTCTCGTTGATGGGCGACGTGGCGTACTTGAGCTTGTTGGCCCGGAAGTTCACCGCGAAGTACTTCTTGTTCTCCCTCCTGAATTTCTCCTCTTCGCGGTTCTCCGCCGTGAAGGCCTTCACGATGCGGATACCGGTGATCGAGTCCTTGAACAGGGACATGACGTTGGAGATCTGAAGGAGCACGCGCCTGCTCTTTCGACGCATGCTCTGGCCGATCTTCACGATGAGGTACCCGCTGACGGGAATGATCGTGAGGGTGATGAGCGACAGCTTCGGACTGATGCTGACGAGCATGAAGAGATGAAAGAGGATCTGAAGCGGTGAGAGTATCATCTTGTGGAGCGAGTCGTTCAGCACGTTGTGGACGGCGTTCACGTCGTTGAACGCGATGGAGGTCAGGCGGCCTGAGTCGTGCCGGTGGAAGTAGGAGAGCGGAGCGGAGAGAAGCGCGCGATACAGCCTGTTGCGGAGCTCCACGACGATGTTCAGCTGAATGTAATTGATCGTCACCCGCCTGAGAAAGGCGAAGAGGTTCTTCAGCAGATAGGAGAAGAAGATGATGAAGCAGATCATCTTCAGGGTGTCGAACCGGTCCTCCTGGATGATGATCTGTTTGAGCGCCCGGTTGATGCGCTGGTAGAGGCCGACCTCCCCGGTCAGCTCCGCGAGCGGACCGGGGCTTTCGACGCCGGGAGCCTCTGTCTCCCCGGGAGGGGACTCGACGGAAGCAACCGTTTTCGGCTCGAAGATCACCTGGACGAAATCGACCGACACCCAGAGCGAGACGCTGTTAAACACAACGTAGAAGAACGTGAGAAAGAGAGAGAGAATGAAGTGCCTCACATAGGGCCTCACCAGGCCCAGCAGCCTGAGAGACAGCGCGGTGGGTTTTTTCTCACGAGCCATGGCCTTCTCGAACCGCCTCCATGTCCGGGACCGGGGAGGAGACACACTTATGCATCGTGCCGATCATCCGTGCCGCCCTGGTCTCCCATCCGGCCTGCCTGGCCGCCTCCAGTGCTCTGCGCGAGTGGAGTGCGCGGCGGCCGGGATCGCCCAGGAGCTTCTCGATGGCCGCAGCCAGGGCCGCCGGATCGCCGGGCGGAACGAAGGTGACGCCGCTTTCCTCCCCCGCCAGCTCCCGGAGGGCCGGCAGATCGGAGGCGATGACCGGCATACCCGTCGAGATGTAATCGTAGAGCTTGTTCGGGGCAGTCAGATATCGATTGTAGAACGTGTCGCGGAGCGGCAAGAGACCCACCGCGGCTTCTCTCAGCCGCTCGAGCACCCCGTCATAGGGGAGCCAGCCCGTCATGGTGACCCTGCGGTCCAGACCCGTCCGGCGGATCCTGGCCCGCACCGGTTCTCTCTCGGTTTCGTTTCTCCCCCCCACCACCAGGAGCGTGAAACCAGGGTGCTCGATCCTCTCGAGAGCTTCGAGCACAATGTCCACACCCTTTTTCTCCTGCAGGCTTCCGACGTAGCAGAGGTCGTGACGCGGCCGGTCCTCCGTGCTCCTCTCCCTGACCGACAGCACCCCCGGGGGCGCGGAGAAGACCGGCAGAGAGGGGAACGACCGTCGATACCACCGTGCCTGAGCCTCCTGCAGGCACAGCAACCCGTTCATCTTCGGTATGAAGGTCTTCTCGAGAAACCGGTATTTCCGTGCGTTCGTCGGCACTCCGTCATCCCGCACCTTCAGATCTGCGTAGAAATTGTGCGGCTGGTAGAACACGGGAATCCCCTGCCGTTTCCGGAGCATGGCGAGATAGGGGAGCGCTCCGGGGTCGCGGGAGACGACGGCGTCGATCCCCTCCCGCTCGTTGAGCCTCCTGACTTCGGCGAAGGCATCGAGGTAGAACCACTGGTTGGAATGGACACCCATCGTTCTCCTCCGCCGCCTGATCCACATCGAGAGTCCGGTGCAGGGCGTCAGGCCGAACCGTTCCAGGAACCCGGCCTCGTCGAAGCCGTCCCCCCGGACCTGGGCCATCAGTACGGTCCGAATCCCCGCACGTGCCATGCCGTACGCGTTTCCCAGCGAAAAATTGACGGCGGGGAGCGTGGAGTCGAGGAAAACCTTGTTGATGTAGACGAGGTTTCTCATGCCGGACCTTTCCCCGGTCCCCGGTCCGCGGCAGGCAACTGCGCCATGATGTCCCGTGCGACGCCCTCCATGAAGCGGACGAAGATGTCGCGGTAGCCGTCTCTCACTTTGCTGAACTCATGGAGCGGGTCGAGCCTGTTTCCGACCAGAGCCTCGATCCGGTCCGTCAGCTTTTCGATGAGGTCCGTGTCGCTCAGATTCGGGTTCCAGTCCCGGAGACCGAAGGTTTCCGAGAAGGCCCGGCCGCGCACATCCAGGTTTATGTTGACGAAGGGAGTACCCATGCCCGCCGCGAGAATCGAAGCGTGCAGCCGGGAGCCGACCACGATGGCGGCTTTCTCGTAGAAGTCGAGGAACACATCCACGTCGTTCGAGAAAAACAGCCGTTCCTCGGGGAAGAGCTCCTGAGCGGCGACAAGGTCCCGGTCGTCGTGACAGACGATGACGGGCTGGAGACCCAGCCCGCCGACTTTCTCCAGCGTGTGCCGGATGACGGCCACCAGCCGTTCGTACCCGGCTGAGTTCTTCGAACGGACCAGAGGGTACGGGAAAGTGACGGCGGCGATCCCCCCGGGGTCGAGGCGAAACGGCTCATCATACAGGTAAAGGGCCGGACAGCCCGTCACGACGGCACCGTGGTAGCCGCACGACTCCAGAAACGACCGGGTGACCTCATCCCGTACAGATGATGCCCGGGCCGTTTCATTGGCGAAACGGATGTCCTCATGGTATCGCTTCTTCGCCATGCGGATC
>CAZMKB010000258.1:3182-5251 GCA_964566685.1 uncultured Gemmatimonadota bacterium
GTCAGACGAGATGCCGAGCCCGATGAGATAGAGCGGTGGAACGAGCGACTTGATCTCCTCCCTGCGGAGCCGCAGGGACCAGTTCTTGTACTGGTCCGAGCCGCCGATGATGACCGCGTCCGCATAGCGGTTGCTGAATTCCACGTTCGGACCGACCAGACGCACCGGCTTGTTCCACCCCCTGTTACCGGCGGAGGGCTTCGGCAGGTAGACGGCATTCGGCAGATACCTGGAGAGGTGCTTCCGGATCGACCGGATCACGAAATGATCGCCGGCGTTGTAGGTGTGAGGGCAGTAGTGGTGAATCAGAAACGATCCGCGACGGATGTTCTGCCGTGCCCGCCCGTCGTGAACCGGTCGCGCGGACTGCCTCACCTTACGGAAGAATACCATGGCTGTTCGTTCCTGTGCCGGGTGACGGCCTGCAGAAGGTCATCGACCGAAATGGTGAGCAGACAATCGTTCGTCCCGTTCTCACAGCGTTCCGGGTGAAGGTACTGCCTGCACGGCCTGCAGGGAATTTCCTTCGAAACGATCTGAACATTCGGTCCGAGCGGCCGGATTCGCTCCAGATCACCCGGGCCCCAGACGACCGTCAGGGGCTTCCCGAAGAGGTTCGCCAGGTGAGCGGGGCCGGAATCGTTGCCGATGAAATAGGAGCACGACTCGACGGCACCCATCAGTTCCTCCATCGAGTCGATCAACCGGAGAGACACCCCGGCGGGCAGCTCCCGGTCGTCGAAGAACCGCACGAGGTCCTGTTCGGAGTGATGAAGGAGTACGCTCACCTGCCGGCCCTCTCGACCGAGCTCCCCGGCCAGATCCAGGTACTTTACGGAGGGCCAGCGGCGCGGTTTCCACTTTCCGCCGGGATGGACGACGATCGTTTCGCCGGGCACTCCCGGTGCGGGGGGAACCGCCCCCGCATCAGTCTCGAAATCGGGAAAGTGGAGGCGGAAGAGATCCCGGTAACGTTCGGTGACGTGCATGTGCTCTCCCACATGCAGGATGTTCGAGAAGAAGAGCCGGGACCCCCTGTAGTACTTCCGGTTCTCCACCATCCCGTAACGGTCGGCGCTGCCTGAAACCGCCGCTGCAAATGCCGCTTCGCGGTTCATGGAAACGGCAAAAGCCGCCTCGTACCTCCCGGAGCCGAGCATGCGGGGAAACTCGTGGTAGCGGTCTCTGTGTGACGGCAGTGCGAGAAAGCGCTCCATTTTCACCACGCGATCGTAGAGCGGCCGGAACCTGGCGGGCGAAGCCACGTCCAGTGTGCAACCCGACCTCCCCAGCTGGCCGGCGAACGGGAGGAACTGGCACACGTCGCCGAGCCCTCCGTTCTGGACGAGGAGAAACCGGTTGTTTCTGACCTTCTCACCTCCGAGCCGGAGGCTCCTCGATCCCTCGCGGTAGAATGTCCAGATCCTCTTCAGTTTGTCGAAAATCATCGATTTCGCTCGAAGCGCCTCGAATCGAGCCGAAGGAGAGATCAGGCCAGCCGCCGGCCGCGCTGCGAACCGGGCGGCTGCGACACCGATTTTCACACGTCCTTCAGCAGGATGTAATTTTGGAATCCGCCGATCTCCCTGTTTCCGCGCAGGATCCGGTTGACGATGGTCATGAAGCGGTACTTGAACGATTCGTGCTTGTGCTTTTGCCGGCGCGGGTCGGGTTTCCCGGACTCCTGGAGCGAGGATCCCCAGTCGAACTTCTCGATGAAAGGCTCCATCACCTTCGGGTGCGTCCCGGTGAAGGTCTCGAGCCGGTCCAGAGGACCGTAGTCGAACTCCTCCGGGAGCCCGCGGCCGACCACCTCAGCCCTCTCCCTCCCAAGGTGATTGATGTTGAAGTGATGGATCTTGTCCTTCATGAGGTGCGGCGGACGAACCCAGCCGTAGTGATAGATGACAGCACCCGCCCTCGCGACCCTGAGTTTGAAAGTGTTTTCCCGGCGCCGGTAGTTTACTCCGTCGAAATCCGGGATCCGCCGGAAGGACTGGGCCGATTCCCAGGAATGGATGTCGGGGTCGTTCCGCACGATCCTGATCTCGCACGGGTACCAGCCGAAC
>CAZMKB010000259.1:0-5229 GCA_964566685.1 uncultured Gemmatimonadota bacterium
CGCCTACCGCCGGGCGCGGGAGGCATCCCTTGTGCTCTACCCACACGTGCGCTACACTCTGGTAGAGATCGTGAAGCGCGGGAAGAAGCTCGCGGTGATCTCCGATGCCCCCAGGAGGGAAGCCTGGCTGAGGCTCTGTTCGCTGAACGTCCATCACTATTTCGACTACGTTCTCACATTCGACGACACCGGCGAGCTCAAGCCCTCTCCCCAGCCTTTCGAGAAAGCGCTCGCGATGCTGGACATCTCGGCCGACGAAGCGCTGATGGTGGGGGACTGGCCCGAGCGGGACATCGCGGGGGCTTCGAAAGTCGGCATCAGAACCGTGTTCGCGAGATACGGGAATACATTCGGTATCGAAAAATCGGGAGCCGATTTCGAAATCGACGACATCGCCGAGCTCCTCGATGTCATCGAGAACATTGAACAGGAAGTCACTGCGGAAAGGAATCACTATGATTCTCATCACGACCGTTGAGGAGATGCGGCAGCTCGATTCGGCCACGATCGAAGGCCTCGGGATTCCGAGCATGGTGCTGATGGAGAACGCGGGTCGCGGTGTCGTGGACGAAATCGTCGAGGTGACCGGCGGGGTTTCCGATCTGCCGGTGACGATCGTGTGCGGGCGGGGAAACAATGGAGGGGACGGCCTCGTCGTCGCCCGCTACCTGCACAACATGGGTGCGGATGTACGGGTTTTCCTCACCCACGATCCGCGGAGCATGCGGGGGGACGCGAAAGCACAGTACACGTTCGCGAAGAAACTGGGCATCGATCCGGAACCGCTTACGAAAAAGGCCGGAATCTCGAAGCTCCGGAGATCCGTCGGGGAGAGTGCCGTCGTCTGCGACGCAATCCTGGGCACCGGCGCCCGGGGCGAGCTCTCCAAGGAGCTCGGGAAGCTCGTGTCCGCCATGAACGAGGGCCCGGCATTTCGAGTCGCCGTCGACGCTCCCACCGGCGTCGAGATGGACAGCGGGGGTCTCATGGGCGGGGCATTCGAGGCGGACCTGACGGTGACCTTCGGTCTTCCCAAGCGGGGACACTTTCTGTACCCGGGCCACGAGTTCTGCGGACGTCTCTCCGTCATCGACATCGGCATCCCCCGCTCGGTCATGGCAGAAGCGGACATCGGCCTCGCTCTCATTGAGGAGGAGGACGCCCGGCTGATTCTCCCCGAGAGGCCGGCCGACGCGCACAAGGGCACGTTCGGAACCGTTCTCATCGTGGCGGGAGCCGAGGGTTTCACCGGGGCCGCGGTTCTCTCCGGTCAGGCGGCCCTCCGCGGCGGAGCGGGACTCGTTCACCTCGGTGTCCCGGAATCGCTGAACTACATCATCGAATCGAAGGTGACGGAAGTGATCACGAAGCCGCTGGCGGAGACCGAGGAACGTTCCCTCGGCATCGAAGCACTCCCGAGGGTGAGGGAGCTCGCGAAGGGCGCCTCATGCGTCGCCATCGGTCCGGGACTCTCACGCCACCCCGAGACGAAGGAGTTGGTGAAGCAGCTCCTCATGGACATCGAAAAGCCGGTCGTCCTCGACGCGGACGGGATCAACGTCCTCTCGGACGATCCCGAGATTCTCGCGAAACGCAGGTGGCCCACGGTCATAACGCCGCACCCCGGCGAGCTGGGGAGGCTGATCGACGAGTCCCCGGGCGCCATCAACGCCGACCGGGTCGAGTGTGCCCGGCGTTGGGCCGCGGAGTGGGGTGTGGTTCTTCTGCTCAAGGGGGCTCCAACCGTCACCGCTCATCCCGAGGGCTATTCGCTGATGAACTCCTCGGGCAACGCCGGCATGGCTTCCGGAGGAACCGGCGACGTACTCACCGGCCTCATCGCCGCGCTCATCAGCCAGAAGGTGGAGCCCTTCTCGGCGGCCGCGGCGGGTGCCTACTTCCATGGACTCGCCGCCGACGTCGCAGCCGCCGACGTGGGAGAGGCCGGCCTGACGGCCTCGGACATCCTGGAGTACCTGCCCCTCGTCATGACCGAACCCGAAGAGGAAGAAGAAGATCATGAAGACTGACGTTCCGCGCCAGCCGGTCGCTCTCCTCATCCTCCTCCTCGGCGTTGGTACGGGAGGCGTGGCGGAGGCCCAGCAGCTGACGTCGATCTACAACGAGGGAGACTGGGTATCCCTCATGGATTTCCGCTACGTGAACTGTGTCGACATCGATCACCGGGTCGTCTACGCAGCGACCACCGGCGGGATCGAACGCTACAATTTCGTCGAGAGGCTCTGGAATACTCCCCTCACGACGAGCGATGGTCTTCCCCACCGGGATGTCCTCGTCGTCGCGTACGACAGCTCGCGGGGTGAGCTGTGGTGCGGGACACGCTCCGGCATCGCCATCTACCACACTGACCTCGATTCCTGGCGTTTGATCAAGTCGCTCCAGGGGCTGAGAGACGATGTCGTCGAGGAAATCATCATCGGCGGCGGTGATTTCGGTGAGTACGTGTATGTGAAGGCCGGCGGGTCGTGGTACCGGATCAGGAAGGGCACCGACTTCCCCGAACGGATATCCGCGGGCGACCTGCCGGAGGGAGAAGACAGCAAGAGGAAAGCGCCGCGCGACATCACACCAGCCGAGATCGAGCGCTACCCGTTCATCGAGGCGAAGACCGAGCTCGACGAGAATCTCCAGCAGTACGAGCTGACATCCGTCGCGGAGGACAACTGGGGAACGCTGTGGGCGGGTACCTGGGGCGGCAACCTCCTCTCGATCAAGCTCATCACGCGTGCCTGGGAGCGGCATCACTTCGGCCTGGTCTCACGGTCCGTCACCGCGCTCGCGAAGGACGGCGACCGGGTCTGGTTCGCAGGAGGGCACACCCTCCGCTCGGGAGGTATCAGCATGATGTCCGCGAATCTGCAGTCGTGGAAGCACTACGAGCAGGAGTTCGTCTACGAGCTCAGCGGGGCCGTGATCAACGACATCGTCGCCGGGGACGGGAATACCTGGGTTGCGACCACCACCGGTCTCGTGCAGCATGCTGATGACGGAGACGACTGGAATCGGTTCCGCCGCGGGGACGGCCTTCCCGACGACCACGTGCTCTGCCTCGAGCTCACGGACTCGGTCCTGTGGCTGGGAACACGCTCCGGTGCCGCCAGAGTCGAGGTCGATTCCCTCTCTTTCGCCCGGCTCACCGGTATCGAACCGGTGGCCGAGGTGAACTGCATCGAGAGCGGCGGGGATCTGATCTGGGTGGGGACCGATCAAGGAGTGTCCGTGTTCGAACCCGACAGCCTGGTCGCGTTGCGGGGGGACCGGGGCGGTGTCCCCGTGCCGGGCGGTGTGAACGACCTGGTGTATGCGGACGGACAGCTCTTCATCGCATCGGACAGGGGGCTCTATCGCTACGATGTGTCGGAACGCCTGCTCGTCTCCGATCCCTTCCCGGGAGCGGCGACCGGTGTGAGGCTCCACGCGATCGACGTGGACGGTGACAACCTGTGGGTCGGCACGGATGCGGGAGTCGAGCGTTACGACAGGACAGGGGGGCGCTGGATCAGCTACCGGCCGGGAAGCTTCGAGCTCCTTGCGGCGCCGGTGACCGACGCGCTGCTCGACGGAGATCACGTGTGGTTCGCATCGCCGGACGGTGCGACGAGGTTCTTCTGGGATGAACCGACCAGAGCGCGATAGGGAACGATTCGCCTCGGAACGGGAGCTCATCGACTTCGTCCGCTCACTCGGATCCGTGCCGTGGGGGAGCGTCCTCACTTCCATCGGCGACGACGCCGCCGTCATAAGGCCGGAGACCGGGACGGACATCGTCTTCACCGTCGACTCCTACGTTGGTGGTGTCCACTTCAGGCTGGAGTGGGGAACCCCCGAGGACGCCGGTTATCGAGCCATGGCTGGTGCACTCAGCGACGTCGCTGCCATGGCGGCACGGCCCGTGGCCGCGTTCGTGAGCATCGGTCTCCCGGAAAATCCGCGCCGGGATTTCATCGCATCTCTCTACCGCGGTTTCGAAGAGTGCGCGGGGCGGTTCGGATGCCCGATCGCCGGCGGCGAAACGGTTTTGACCCCGCATGACCTGGTGATCACCATCAGCATCCTGGGCAGCTGCCCGGTGGGGACTGCCGTCGGGAGAGGCGGGGCATCGGACGGCGACACGATCTACGTGACCGGTGAACTCGGAAGAAACGCCGCCGCTCTCCGGTACCTCGAGCACGGTGCGGGAGGGGAGCTCCGCTCACGGATGCTGGCGGTGTTCCACAGGCCGCAGCCGAGGATCGAGGAGGCTCTCTCACTGCAGCGCCGGTGCAGGCTGACTTCGATGATCGATCTGAGCGACGGTATCTCCACGGATCTTTGCAACCTGGCAGCGGAGAGCGGCGTCGGTGCGGTCATCGGGGAAGCTTCACTTCCCGTGGCGGCCGAGGCGGTCGAAGTCGCCCGGGAGCTCGGTGAGGACCCCCTGCGCTACGTGCTGGACGGCGGGGAGGATTACGAACTCCTGTTCACCGTCGGGGAGCCGATTCAGAAGAGTGATATCGAGGATGTCGGTCTCCGGTTCGGTGCAGGGATCACTCCCATCGGCACCGTCCGGGGATCGGAGCTCATCATGGAGAGAGAGGACGGGACCCGGGTTCCGATCGCCGGCGGCGGGTTCGATCATTTCGAGAGGAGGAAGGGATAATGCAGATAAAAGAGATCCGGGCACGGGAGATTCTCGATTCGAGGGGTAATCCCACCGTCGAGGCCGATGTCATACTGGAGTGGGGATCCGTGGGGCGGGCCAGCGTGCCCTCGGGCGCATCGACGGGGACCCACGAGGCCGTCGAGCTTCGGGACGGCGACGGTGACAGGTACAAGGGAAAAGGAGTACTGAAGGCGTGTGAGAACATAACGAACGATATCGCCCCGAGGCTGATGGGGATGGATGCCACCGAACAGGCGGTGATCGACCGTGACATGATAGAGCTGGATGGGACGGAGAACAAGGGCCGGCTCGGGGCCAACGCCATCCTCGCCGTGTCGCTCGCCTGCTCTCACGCCGCGGCGAACGAGCTCGGCATACCGCTTTACCGGTACCTGGGCGGCGCCCTGGCCAGGCAGCTTCCGGTGCCCATGATGAACATCCTGAACGGCGGCAAGCACGCGGATTCGAGCGTGGACATCCAGGAGTTCATGGTCATCCCGGCCGGCGCTCCATCCTATTCCGAGAGCCTCAGGTGGGGTGCGGAGGTGTTCCACAGCCTCAAGAGC
>CAZMKB010000260.1:0-913 GCA_964566685.1 uncultured Gemmatimonadota bacterium
CCCCTTCGACGTGCCGGGAGAGCCGGGAGACGAGGGTGAGAAGCGGCACGTGACGCTCCGGGTGTACGACCTGCGCGGCAGGCTCGTTCGGATCCTCGTCGACGCAGAGTTCGAGCCGGGCCGGCACCGCGTCGTCTGGGACGGAACGGACGAGAGGGGGCTCCGGGTGTCCTCGGGAGTGTACCTGTACAGCCTGGGGACCGGAGACGGCGCATCCACACGGAAGATGCTCATGACCCGGTGAAGTTCACGTCACATTCCTTCATTGGAGGAGGAACTTCTCATGGCGATTCGAGTGCTTCGGCCGGGGAGTCCGAGAGCGCCCGGCGAGAGTCTCCGCCTGGGGACCGTGCGCCGGCCTCCGCGGGGCGTGCCGAATTCCGTGCGGAATTGACACCGAATCCTTCCGGGATTAAATTACGAATCTGAAATCGACAGGTGGGGCTGTAGCTCAATCGGGAGAGCGCATGACTGGCAGTCATGAGGTCGAGGGTTCGACTCCCTTCAGCTCCACCATGAATCCCCCCCCTCTGATAATGATTCCACGCTGAATCGACACCCGGGTGGTCGTCGGTGGATCTCACACTGCCGCAATCCGGCGCGATCCTGTCCGCCTCGGCGTGAACCGGCGCGATCCGAGGCCGATCTCTCTCTTACCCTCATCCCTCCTCGCGAGAAACGTGAGCCCGCTCGATGAGGAGCCCGGGAAAGGGCTTGTGTGCGGGCGGGGAAAAGCGTAACCTGCCGTGAAACAGGGAGGGGAAGATGCCCGAAACCGCGCGTCCGAAAAAATCGAACCCGTCACCCGTGAAGAAACGCTGCTCCTGGTGCGCGGGCGATCCCGTTCTCGAGCACTACCACGACACCGAGTGGGGAGTCCCCGAGCACGACGACGACCGGCTCTTCGAGCGGC
>CAZMKB010000260.1:923-5226 GCA_964566685.1 uncultured Gemmatimonadota bacterium
CTGATCACGAAGCAAAGGGTCCCCGTTCCGCTGCACAGCCAGCACCGGCTCTTCGAGCGGCTCGCACTCCAGATCTTCCAGGCCGGCCTCAACTGGAAGATGATCCTGGCCAAGCGCCCCGCGTTCAAGAAGGCCTTCCGTGATTTCGAGATCGACCGGGTCGCCCGCTTCGACTCCCGCAGCGTGAACCGGCTCATGAAGGACGCCGGGATCATCAGGAACAGGAGGAAGATCGAGGCCGTCATCGAAAACGCGAAGCGGCTGCAGGACATCCGTGAGGAATTCGGCAGCTTCGACGCCTGGCTCGCCGGTCTTCCCTCGAAACTGGCGCCGCTCCAGAAAGAGTTCAGGAAGCGGTTCGCCTTCATGGGGCCCGAGATCACCCGGATGTTCGTCATGAACATCGGGAAGGTGAAGGGGGTTCACGAGCGCAAGTGCTTCAGAAACAAACGGTAGGCCGTTCCTGCATGGTATGGATTTTGCGATTCTGGAGACATGTTCGCGCGGCGGGCCGGGGACGATTCCGGAAAACCCGTGCCCGCCCAGGGTGCTTTCTTGACTTGATCCGGTGCCGGTGGTAGTTTTTACTGTGATCCACGGCTGTTCAGGGAAGCACCGTATCCGGAAAACGGTCCTCGGAGGTTGATCCGATGAAGGGAGTCATACTTGCCGGCGGTCTCGGGACACGCCTGGCCCCGCTCACGAGGGTGACGAACAAGCACCTCCTGCCCATTTACAACAAGCCCATGATCTTCTATCCCATCGAAGCGCTCATCAACGCCGGGATCAGGGACATCCTCATCGTCACCGGCGGGAGCAGCGCGGGTGATTTCCTGAGACTCCTGGGAAACGGAAAGGACTTCGGCCTGAATCACCTCAACTACGCCTACCAGGAAGGGGAGGGAGGGATCGCCGAAGCCCTCGATCTCGCCGAACACTTCGCCGACAATGGAAAGATCGTGGTGATCCTCGGTGACAACATCATCGAGAAGAATATCAGGAAAGCCGTCTCGGAATTCGAAAAGCAGGAAGAGGGAGCGAAGCTGCTGCTCAAGGAAGTACCGGATCCCCAGCGCTTCGGCGTGGCGGAGCTCAACGGTGACCGCATCGTGAACATAGAAGAAAAACCGAAGAAACCGAAGACGAACCTGGCGGTCACCGGCATCTACATGTACGACCGGAAGGTGTTCGACATCATCAAGACTCTCGAGCCGTCCGGGCGGGGCGAGCTCGAGATCACCGATGTCAACAACCAGTACATCGAGTGGAACCAGCTCACCTTCGACATCCTCGACGGCTGGTGGACCGATGCGGGGACCTTCGAGTCGCTGCTTCGCGCAAACGGCCTGGTCGCGAAGTCGGGCGCCAACCTGGTGTGATCCCGGAATCGAACCGTGGTCTTCCGGCCCGGGCCCAACTGAAGGAAAGGAACGATGGACCTCATCCAGGACGTGAAGATACAGAACCTCCGGGTGATCCCGGACGAGCGCGGAAGGCTGATGGAGATGCTGCGTGCCGACGACGACCTGTACGTCAAGTTCGGACAGATCTACATGACGACCGCGTATCCGGGTGCGGTGAAAGGGTGGCACTACCACAAGAAACAGCTTGACAACTTCGTCGTTGTACAGGGGATGGTGAAAGTGGTGCTCTACGATCCTCGCGAGGATTCGTCGACGAAGGGGATGGTGAACGAGTTCTTCATGGGCGTCCACAACCCGATCCTGCTCCAGATTCCCCCCTACGTCTACCACGGCTTCAAGTGCGTCAGTGAGACCGAGGGCATCATCATCAACTGCCCGACTGAAACGTACGACTATGCGGAGCCCGACGAGTTCCGGGTCCATCCTCACGACAACGACATCCCGTACGATTGGGCCAGGAAAGACGGGTAGTCCGGACACGCTCACGACAGGGGGAGAAAAGTGCGATTACTGGTCACGGGCGGTGCAGGTTTCATCGGTTCGAACTACGTTCGCTACTGCCTCGAGACGCAGGACGACGTCGAGATCATCAACCTCGACCTGCTCACCTACGCGGGCAACCTCGAGAACCTGAAGGGCATCGAGAGCAATCCGCGTTACACCTTCGTGCGCGGCGACATCGCGGACCCCGCCGTCGTCGAGGAGATCGTGTCGGGCGGTGTCGACGCGGTGGTGAATTTCGCAGCAGAATCCCACGTCGACAGGAGCATCACCGAGCCGGGAACCTTCGTGAAGACGAACATCGGCGGCACGCTCACACTGCTGGGCGCCGCACGGAAAGCGGGAGTTCCCCGCTACCTGCAGGTCTCGACCGACGAGGTGTACGGCACCCTCGGCGACGAGGGATTCTTCACGGAGGGGACGCCGCTCACGCCCAACAGCCCCTACTCGGCCAGCAAGGCATCGGCCGACCTCCTGGTCCGCGCCTACCACCGGACCTACGGCATGGACACGGTCATCACCAGGTCTTCCAACAACTACGGTCCCTATCAGTTTCCGGAAAAACTCATTCCCCTCATGGTGACCAACGCGATCGAGGACAGAGAGCTTCCCGTCTACGGGCAGGGCCTCAACGTGCGTGACTGGCTCTACGTCGAGGACAACTGCCGCGGGATCGATGTCGTCCTGAGAAAGGGCCGCCCCGGTGAGGTGTACAACATCAGCGGAGGCAACGAGCGGAAGAACATCGACATCGTGAGAGACGTGCTCCGAATCCTCGATAAGCCCGAGTCGCTCATCAGGTATGTCGAGGACCGTCCCGGCCACGACTGGCGCTACGCCATGGAGAGCGAGAAGATGGCCCGGGAGTTCGGCTGGGCGCCGTCGGTGACGGTGGAGGAAGGCCTCGAGCGCACGGTCCGCTGGTACGTCGAGAACCGGGAGTGGTGGGAGAACGTCAAGAGCGGCGAGTACCGGGACTACTACGATACCATGTACGGTGACCGGATCAGGGAGAGCAGGCCGGTCGGGGAGAAACGGTGAAGATACTCGTCACGGGTGCAAACGGCATGCTGGGGTCCGCCCTGGTCGAATTCCTATCCCGGAACCACGTCGTCACCGGGATCGACATCGAGGACGGGGACATCCGGCACCGGGGAGAGATATCGGCCCTCATCGCCGGTCACGCGCCGGAGATGGTCGTCCACGCCGCGGCCAACACCAACGTCGACGGCTGCGAGAGAGACGAGCGGGAGGCTTACTTGGCAAACGGCATCGGGACGGCGAACGTGGCGTACGGCTCGAGGAAGGCCGGTGCCTCCTGTCTCTACGTCAGCACCGACTTCGTGTTCGACGGCGAGAAGGAAACGCCGTACGACGAGCTCGACACACCCAACCCCATCAACATCTACGGACGCTCGAAGTACATGGGGGAGGTGCTCCTCGCACGGAATCTCCCGGAATACTACATCGTCCGGACGGAATGGCTGTACGGCAGGAAAGGGAGTAACTTCGTCGACCAGATCATCGCGAAGGCCGGGGAGCTGGACGAGCTCCGGGTCGTCGACGATCAGTTCGGCTCTCCCACCTACGCTCTCGACCTCGCGGAAATGATCGCCGCCATGGCGGACGATCCGCCGCCCTACGGCGTGTATCACCTGACCAACGGCGGCAGGTGCTCCTGGTACGAGTTCGCGAAGACGATCCTCTCCCTCGTGGGGCTGGGGAGCGTGAGGGTGAGACCCGTCACCCAGGAGGACATCGGCCGGCCCGCCCGGAGACCCCGCAACTCGGAGCTCTCGAACCTCATGTTCACACTCCAGGGCTTTCCTCGGGCCAGGCACTGGAGAGAAGCCCTCGTCGACTACATCAAGACGATGTACGGAAATCAGCTCGACGTCACGGCGCTGTCCGTCACCGACACTGAGAGGAGGCTCGAGGGGTGAAGAACGCGTTGATCACCGGCATCACCGGCCAGGACGGGTCGTACCTGGCAGAGTTTCTCCTCGAAAAAGGCTACCAGGTGTTCGGCATGGTGCGCAGGTCGAGCACCGAGAATTTCGAACGCATCGTACACATCCAGGACGACATCGAGCTTCTGCAGGCGGACCTCCTCGACGAGCCTTCCATCATGTCGGTGATCGAGAAGATCCGTCCCCGTGAAGTGTACAACCTCGCGGCACAGTCGTTCGTGCCGACCTCCTGGGACCAGCCAGTCCTCACCGGCGAGTTCACGGCCCTCGGGGTGACGAAGGTGCTCGAAGCGATCAGGTTCGTCGACAGGACCATCCGGTTCTACCAGGCCTCCTCGAGCGAGATGTTCGGCAAGGTCCGGGAGTCGCCGCAGAACGAGGAGACGAACTTCTATCCCCGGAGCCCTT
>CAZMKB010000261.1:0-5003 GCA_964566685.1 uncultured Gemmatimonadota bacterium
CCGCGAGGGAAATATCGAGCGTGACGGCGTCCCCTCCGGCGACCGTCACCCCCGAAACCGTGGTGTCCGCGTATCCCGGGGCGCTGAAGCGCACGGTATAGGTGCCGGGCGGAAGAAGCCGGTGGTAGTCGCCGAGGACGGGGTCGTTGTACACCGGGAAACCGATCTCTTCCACGTGAATCAGCGCTTCCACCGGGAGGCCCGTCCCGCGGTCGGTCACCCGCCCCCTGATCCCCTCGCCGGCGTGGCCCATCAGCGCGAGAACGGCGTCGCGGTTTTTGTCCCACACGACGGCGAAGTCGCTTTCGGCTATCTCGATCGTCCAGTCGAAGGAGCTTCTCGAACCGTACGACCAGTCATTGCAGTCGCCGTGTGTCTGGTACCAGTCGTAACCCTGGAACACCCAGTAGCCGCTCGCCGCTGCGTATTCGTCGGACAGCTGCTCGATGAGCCCCGCGTCGGGCGGGGGAACCGGCGAGTAGTTCCAGACGTAGTTGACGATGTCGCCCATCGAGTGGAAGGACAGCGACAGGACGAAGGCGTTCTCGATGCCGTTGTCCCTGACGGCTCTCGGGCTGTGAGAAGGGAGCTGGTGAGGTGTCGTTCCACATGTAGCCGTAGTCCCTGTTCAGGTCGATCCCGTTGGCGTTCCACCGCATGGGCAGCGGGGTCGCCATGCGTCCGTCCGGGTTCATCATGGGTATGATCCAGATCTCGAGGTCGTCGACGAGCGTGGTGAGGTCAGGGTCCGTGCCGTATCCGTCGGTGAGGAGCTCGAGAAGAGCCAGTGCCACCTCGGTCGACATCATCTCGTCTCCGTGATGGAGGGCAAGGACCCTGAACTCCGGCTCGTCTTCTTCGTCCTGCGGGTTGTCGGAGAGCTTCACACCCAGGACGAGCCGCTCCTCGACGGAGTACCCCAGCGTGTCGAGCCTGATGATGCCGGGATGATCCAGGGCCGTCTGGAGGAGAATGTCGACGGTCTCATCGTAGTCGTGGAAGTAGTCCTCGAAGTCAGATCCCACCGTCTTCTCCAGCCGCTCCCGCTGGTTCCGGTAGAGGATCTCGTAAGACGGCACAAGCGAGGTCACCTCCGGTAGCTTCGACCGTGGCACGACCAGGTCGAGGGAACCTGCTCCCCCGCCGATGACGTCGAAGTCCCGCTCGAGGGAACGCGCGAGCTGTCCCGAGCGGTCGAGGTGCACCCGGATGTACACCACGTCGGGCGTCGAGAACGACGAGAGGTCCGGCCCCGTCGTGAGGAGGCACAGGCCGGCGAGAATCGCTGAAAAGAGATGTTTCTTCATGGCTCGAGACCGGCATAGCCGGATCGCCGCGGTTCGGACGGCACGGCTCTCCACCGGTCGAGAGAGCAATAACCGGGCCATTACTTCCGTTCCTTCTCTCTCCCTCACCGTCCTCCCGGTTTCGCGCCGGCGATTGATTTTCGGAGAAATCACGTTAAATTAGATTTTCATGCCGAGCGTGCTCCGGCACGCCTGGGGTACGGTTATTGCATATCGGTACGCGGCACATAACGTATTCTTCATCTCACATCCCCGCCCGGCGCAGCGAAAAGACCGGCCGGGCATCATCAGGAGGACAGGGCCCGCCCGGGCGGGACAGAACGAATGGAGCGATTCCCATGGAAATGATGGACCGGATACTCTTCGTGATCGGAACCCCCCGGTCGGGGTCGACGATGCTGGAGCGGATGCTGAGCTCCCACTCCCAGATCTACGGCCGCCCGGAACCGCACATCGTGACTCCGCTTGCCTACCTCGGGTACTGGGACAAGGTGGACAAGGCTCCCTATGATCACATCCTGGCGGCGCAGGCGCAGAAGGAGTTCGTGGGGGACCTGCCCGGAGGCGAGAAGGATTACTACGAGGCGTGCAGGGCATACCTCGACATTCTCTACGGCCGGATGCTCGACACCGCGGAGGGCGGGGAACGATACTTCCTCGACAAGACACCCGCGTACGGCCTGGTGGTCGATTTCCTCTCGAAGGTCTATCCGAATGCCCACTACATTGTCCTGACACGTCACCCCATCGCGATCTTCAGCTCGTTCGCCAACTCCTTCTTCGACGGCGACTACGAGGAAGCTTACCGCTACAATCCCATCCTGAACCGCTACGTGCCGGTCATGGCGAAGTTCCTCCGGGAGAAATCGGTGCCGTTGATCCACGTCCAATACGAGCAGATCGTGAAGAACCCGGCGGAGGAGCTGGGGAAGATGTTCTCGTTTCTCGATCTCCCGATGGAGCAGGAAGCCGTCGAGTACGGAAAGCACGAGCACGTCGGCGGCGGTCTGGGCGATCCGATTTCGGTCGCCAAGTACTCGAAGCCCATGACGAAATCGATAGTGAAGTGGGCGAACGAGCTCGCCGCCGATCAGTCGAAGCTCGCGATCGTTCAGGACATGGTCGGAAAGCTCGATCCGGACGACCTCGCCACCTGGGGTTATCCCGTCGAAACGCTCTGGGAGCCGCTCGAGAACGTCGGCGAGGACGTCAGCCCTCCCAAAAAGCCCGGCTTTTCCATGTATCGCCTGCAGCGGAAAGCGATCGTGAAGCTGCGGGGCATGGTCCAGAAGAGCTCGTTCCTCCGGGGCACGCTCAGTAAGGCCCGCCTCTTCTGCGACGTTCTCCTGCGCGAGTAGGAAGCCTCTCCGTCCGCCTTCCGGAACGATTCTCCGGTCGCCGGGGAGCGTCCCGGAACCGCCCGGGCCACTAAGTCAACGCATGGCATGGTTGTTGCTCTTATCCCTGGCCGGGGAGAAATCCGTCCGCCGGCAGGACGTGGCGGCTCCCGGGGTATTTCGCTACCGAGGATGATCATACCTATCAAGGAGGAATCGTGGCCATGAGGGCACGGCTGAAGAGCGGGATCGACGTCATCGATCGGGCGGTCGGCGGACTGCGAAAGAACGAAACGTACCTCCTGGTCGGAGACACCGGCACGGGAAAGACCATCATGGCGCAGCACTTCGTCGCAGAAGGGATCCGGACGGGAGAGTGCTGTCTCTGGGTGACCGATGAAAAACCCGCAGATCTGCTGTTCCAGGCGGATTCTCTGGACATGGATCTCACCGGGGCTGTCCGCGACGGGAAGATCAGGTTCCTCCAGCCGGTGGAGGATTACGCCTCGATCATCGACCGGAACACTGATGTGCTTGCCCTCGTGAACGAGTTGAAGAACTACATCGACGAGTTCGCTGCAACCCGTGTCGTCGTCGACCGCATCGGCACGCTTCTCGACATCAATCAGAGCCCTCAGTTCATCCAGGGATTCGCCGGGTCGCTCCTCAACTTCCTGTGCGACCTCCCCTGCACGACGTTCCTCGTGGATTCATCCCCGGAGCAAAGCGGCCGCGAGTGGCAGAACAAGCTGTTCGAGCGGGTGTCGTTCGGGATCTTCCGGCTGGGATGGGATGACCGTCGGTCGTCGAGGAACCTCACCATCAGGAAGATGCGCGGTACACCCTTCGACCCCGCTCCCCGGCCGTTCACCATCGTCGACGGCCACGGGATACGAGGATCCCGGGACGGCGAGGTGCCGAAAAAGGGCGGGGCCCTCCCGGAAGCCGTGCCGGGACTGCGCAGGCGTGTCTGCGCGGTCGGACTCGGCCCGGAGCATCGCAGTGTCCTGGAGGCCGTGCTGGGTTCTTCGTGGGAAATCCTGGACGCAGGGGAGAACGGGATGGAGCGCGACCGGATGGGCCGGTCGGCGCTGATCGTGATCGACGCGCGCGGTGAAATAGGGACGATCATCGACCGGATCCGAGCGTTCCGGGAAGACGGCTTCGACGTCCCCGTCCTGCTCATGACCGGCGGGTCGACGAGGGTGACGGACAGGATCAGGGCTCTCCGTTCCGGAGTCGACGAGTACATCGAGGGACCGCTGCGTGCCGACGAATTCGCCGCCAGGGCCGGATCGCTCCTGAGGAGGAGCGGATTCGAAGTGTTCCCGGTGCGCGATGATCGTGACGGTGTCACCGGTGCAGGCGCCGGCGACGGGAATGACCGTGAGCAGAAGCAGGACAGGCCCTCGATAGCATACGACGTCAAGAGCGGGCACTTCTCTCTCAGTCTCGATCAGAACAGGAAGATACTCGAGAACATGAAGCTCGTCGGCGGCCTCGGCGTGCACTTCTCTCTGGTCTTCATGAGGTTTCAGCACGGTGCGGGGGCCGGGCTGCTCGAGACCGGCCGGGTGGAAGGGCTGGTAGACCGGGCGCTCGAAACCGTGGTTTCCCGGTGCCGGGACGAAGACATCCTGGTACGGGCATGCGGTGGTGAAATCATCCTTATTCTCGTCGGTGCCGACTCGAGGGGCGTGAGGAAGTTCTTCTCGAGAGTCGAAAAGAGCCTCGGACAGCTCATTACGGACGGCGGTCTCGAATTGAACTACAGTCACGGCTCGGCCTCGTATCCCGAGGACAGCGAGACCTTCCACGAAATCATCGACCGGGCGCTGAGGTCCCTCGGCGGCTCCCGGAAGCTGAAGATCGCCTGAGGATCGCATGACTCTCCGCCGTGTTCTGAACAGCTTTCTCCTTCTCCTCCTCTGCACGGGCGCCTGGGCCGGCGAGCGGGACGACCTCGCGGCGATGATCGCCGACACCGAACAGCTCGTGGCGGAGAACCCCGGCGACGGGGAAGTGCTCCGGAAGCTCGCTTCTCTCCTCGTGCAGGCCGAGCGCTACGACGAGGCCGTGGCCCGGTACCTCGAGATCCTCGAGAGGAATCCGGACGACCCCGATGTTCTTCTCACCCTCGCCCGGGTGCGGTCATGGGCCGGCGAGTACGATGATTCGATTGCCGGGTACCGTGCTCTCCTCGAGCAGGCGGAGCAGGTGCAAGGACCGGTGCAGTCCGGCGAAACCGGCGGGGATGAGCCAGACCGGCGTCTCCTCGCCCTGGAGCTCGCCCGTGTCCTGGCCTGGGCGGGACGATACGAGGAATCGCTCGAGGCGTACGAAGCGCTGTTCGCCCCGG
>CAZMKB010000261.1:5013-5223 GCA_964566685.1 uncultured Gemmatimonadota bacterium
TCCATAGAAGCCTACGACGAATATCTCCGGCGCTTCGGCGGCGGGGATGACCAGGAGATACGGCACGAACGGGCCAGGGTGCTGTCGTGGGGCGGACTGCTGGAGAGTGCCCGGAGGGCCTATCTGGTTCTCCTCGAAGGTAGCCCGGACGACGCCGTCCTGCAGGCGGAGCTGGGCGACGTCTACCGGTGGTCCGGCCGCATGGACCTT
>CAZMKB010000262.1:0-5112 GCA_964566685.1 uncultured Gemmatimonadota bacterium
ATGGCAGATGAGTTAATGTCGAACCAAAAAGACATCATTAAAGAAAACAACAAGGCAGGACCTGCGCCCGCCGGCGCAGGTCGCGGACCGCATCCCGCGTGGTGGAGGGGAGCTCACGCCTGGATGCGGACTCGTCGGGGAGCATCTCGAGTGGTGCATGGAGTCTGCGCCGGGAAGCACGCGATCCCAGTATCCCGTCTGCGATCTCTCCGAGACGAGGCTCACGTCCGGTCTGCACCGGCGCGAGCAGTGGTTCACCTCCGTGCAGAGCCGCGATAGCTGCCCGCGTGCGCTCTCGGCAAGCCCCGGCCTCCTCCGGGGAGATGGTCTCCTCGCCTACCTCCCCGGACTCATCGGGGAGCATGCCGCTGAACACACCTTCGGCGCTCTTGGCTGCCGCCTGCCGTGCAAGGAGTCTGGCAGGCCACGTACAAACCACCGTGGACTCGGTACGGAACTGCCTGCGACGGCCGCCGAAGCGCAGGTTCTGCTCGCGGTCGGTGATGGCCGCTCGCGCCGGAGCGAGCACGCCGACGAGCGTACTGAACGCTGACGCCTGGGACGCGCCTCGCTCACGGTGCATGCGTCCGTCCCCGCCGGTATGGCCATCGTTCAAGAGTATGCGCAGCATGTCTATCCCCTTTCTTTCTGCTCGGTCTCCACACCGAGTTCTGTCAGCGTGGCGTAGGTCAACGCCTTGCCCTCTTCCCTGGCTTCTCGGTCGACGAATGTGTGGGGCAGTGTCATGTGAGCCCGCAGGACGGGGTTGACGCCGGCGTCCTCACACACCTCTTCGATGATCGGGAGCGCCGAGCAGATGAATGCGCTGCCCGCGCCTCCGCAGCTGGATGCGTGCAGGTCGAACCAGAGCCGATTCCAGACCCACGGCAGCCGATCCCCCAACTGCGTCCGAAGGATCCCAATGTCGTTCTGGAGCTCCGTGATCTGTGTGTCCAACAGCTCGCGGAACTCATCGGAGCGTGAGGTGAACTCGAGCATGCCCCGCGGCCGGCACCGGCCGCTGCCCGATCCTTCGTGTTCCGCATCCGGGATACGCGCCAGGTACTCGCGAGACACACGGTCCAGGACGTGATGGTCCTCTCGACCGTCGAGATCCAGCAGCAGCTCGTCGAGATCAGCGTGCACGTGCAGCGTCTCGTGCTCCTGCAGACGCACGCCACAGAACTCCGCCCCCGTGTCGGACGAATCGACCGCCAGCATCACGTTAAACCGCTCGGCGAGTGGAGCTGCGTCGCCGAAGGTCCAGCGCAGATGCGCCCTCAGCGCGACCGCATCGAGGTACCCGGTCCCGCCGAAGAAGAGCTGGATGCCCGGTGCGATGATGTCGACGATGTCCGGATACCGCCCCAGGAGCTCCGGCACCCCGTGCGTCGAGGCGTCTCGCTCGGTCCGGTGGCCACGATTCCCATCCGGCTTCGCTCCACCAGGGCGGATCAGCGCCGACGACACCTCGTTGCCGACAGCGTCCAGCACGGCGAACTCCTCGAACCCATCCGCCGTCTCGCCCACCGGGATGGTGACGATCCCTTCATCCATCATGTCACCGTTGTCGCGGTTAGCCATCTCGTTCACGCTCCCTTCAGAGTCCTCAGTCGACCGAATACCGATAGGTACTGGCCGCCGTCTCGATCAGATCGCCGTCATGCACGGTCGCCTTGGAACCCCCGGACAGTCGACGTCCGTTCACCGCGACCGGAGCGAGTGCTGTGAGCCGACGGGCAGGGGAGACGCCTAGCCGGGGGGCGAACCGGATGCCCTCACTCCCGCCGACCGTGACGGGCAGGCGTCCGAGTGGCACCCTCTTGGAGCCTGCGGACTCGACCACCACTCGATCACGGGGAAGCAGGCCGCTCATGACCGCAACGCCTATGAGCAGCGCGGCGACCGCCACCGCGATGAAGATGGCCCAGGTCGGCACCACCGGACCGGGCATCGCCGGCATGGGCAGCGCGGGCATGCGTACCGACAGGACGCGGGAAGGCTCGCTCGTGAGTCCGTCGGCTGATATCGCTTCGACGTAGTAGCGATAGCTCGTCTCCGGATCGACAGCGTCGTCGCTGAACGTCGTGTGCGGACCAGAGTAGATCCGCTGCCAGTCGTCCGAGTCGGTGGAGCGATACACCTGGTAGCGATCGGGCTGCGGTTTCGCTCCGTCCCAGGTGAGCGCGACGGTGTCCGTACTGACATCGGCCCGCAAACCGGCTGGCCGTCCCGGGCGCTCTTCGATCTCGGCGGCGCCCTCGAGCCCCTTGCCGATCTGCAGCTCGAACAACTGGCAGCCACCCAGATCCGTCACACGCACTGCGTGTTGCGCCAGGTCGACGTGAGGGTGGCCGGGGGTGGGATCGGAGATGTTGTCGGAGAAGACGTAGACGGGGGTACCCGACGGCAACCCGCGACGGTAGGCCACGTGCTCTATGCGCACCTTGACCTCGTCGAGATTGGTGTCCTGCGGCCTGGCCTCTATCCCCCGCACGGCCGACAGGTATCCCTGGAAGCCATCTGTGGAGGACAGATCGTACGTGCCGAGATCACGGCCACTCTCATCGACTGCCAGCACGGTGACCACGATCGGCGCACCTTCACGCCACATGCGCTGTGCGCGCTCCTTGGCCACATCGATGGGCGTCCAGCCCAGCGACCCCTCGGCCATGCTGCCGCTGGTATCGAAGATCACCAACGCCTCGTCGGGCACGGAAGCCGCGATGACTCCGGGCGCCGACATGAGCGCCAGCATGCAGACGAACAGGGTCAGTGCCGTCCTGCTGAATGGCGTACTCGCGTACATGATCGACCTCCTTCTTGAGGGTGCGGTCGATCCGTACTAGGCGAGCGTTATGGGATTCCGGAAAATGACGGGAGAACGGTCGGGGGCAGCGCTACTCGAACCAGAAGACCCCGGTGATCGGGAAGAAGAGTACCTCGTCGACCCGCTCGTCGCCCTCCGCCTGCCAGACGGTGAGGCGACCGTCACCGTCGTCGAGCCTCAACCTCTCGCGACGCGAGTCCACCTCGAGCATCTCACCTCCGAGACCGAGCAGGGCGAGTCGGGGCGGGTCCAAGTACTCCGCCCGCATACCCTCCACGGGCGTGAGGATGAGTTCCACCGAATCGGGTTCGACTTCGAAGTGGACGGTGTCCTGCCACCCCTTGGTCACGAGACGCCCGACCGTCTGTGGGAACACCAGGGTGGTAGCCGTGCCTGACGAAAGTGTGCCGAAGTTCGGTCGCTGTTCCATATCGAGGGTGAAAGCTTGGGCCACAGCCGCAGCTGCGGCGGGGAGCCGCTCCAGCCAACTCGAAACCCACTCCAAGCCAGTTGAGCGACGCATTTCGCGCCGGTCTTCGCGCAGAGACGCCAGTACACTCTGCACCCGCTTCTCCGACTCGGCAGCTTCCTCTTCCTCGAGAGCGCTGATGGTCGCCTCTCGGAGCTTCACGAGACAGGCTTCGCATCGAGCTGCATGCGCAGTGATCGCGGAAAGCAGGTCGCCGGTGTCCCGTACTCCCCGTTCCGCACGCAGCTGAAGGTACTCGCGCAGCGCGTCTTCGAACTCCTGACAGCCCTTCATCAAAGCTCACCATCCTCGTGAGCGGCCACAATGGCTTCTAGTACCGGAGTCGCAGACCGGTAATCTGGACCGCGACAGATCATGTAGAGCTCCACCTCGGGAAATGCTTCGAGCCTTGCCGCAGATAGCATCTTCTCAAGGACCCTGTTGAGCCGACTCGTTTCGCCAAGGAAGTAGCGCGCAGTCTCTCGCGGCAGCCTATCAGGGGATTCGTGGAACAGAGTCTTCAGGCGATCTAGTGTCACGCCACTGCCGAGCGCCTCAGGGCCACGGCTATACACCGTACCGTCGCACGTCTGCGAAGCTGCGCTCAAGACATGCGTACCCAAGGAAACCACAGTCCGGGCCAGCCAGGCCAGCTTCAGTGGAGAAGCGATCCTCGGGCGCCCATCTCGACTGGGTTTGCACCCCACGCCCGCCGGGCCAGGTCCTTCACCGCGGTCGAATCCGGAGACGAGTCCGCCCGGATACGCGGGTACGAGATAGACGGGTATCACAGGCGGGGCGACCCTATCACCATCGATATTGTCACGAAAATCATTACGAATCATACCGGAAAAGCCACGCATCTCCTCGGAATAAGCCGAGATATCACCGAACGCGCACGGCATAAAGAAAAAACCGACGCCCTTTTGGCGGAAAAGGAGCTGCTCCTTCGGGAGATACATCACAGGGTCAAGAACAATTTGACGACCATGGAGAGCCTGCTCTCCATCCAATCGGCGATGCAGGAGGTCGAGGAAGCGGCCGTCGCGTTACGGGATGCCGCCGGACGGCTTCGAAGCATGAATATACTCTACGACGCCCTCTTTTACTCGGACAGCGTTTCCGAGGTTCCGGTGGATTCATACCTCGTCCCGCTCATCGATCAAATAGTGGAAACTTTCTCGGATATTGTTCGGGTTAACGTGCGTAGCCGGATAGATAATTTCCCGTTGCCTGTCAAGGTACTATCGTCCCTCGGCATTGTTATAAACGAGCTCGTAACCAACGTCATGAAACATGCATTTACGGAAAACGATGAGGGGACCATTACGATAACCGCGGAAAAATCGGGCGGGAAGGCGGTCATTATCGTCGAGGATAACGGCGTAGGCCTGCCCGATTTCGTAACGGTCGAAAATGCCGACAGTTTCGGGTTACAGCTCGTAGGCTTGCTCGCAGACCAACTGAACGGTGCGCTCAGCGTCGAACGCGGAAACGGGACGAAGATCATTCTTGAATTCGCGGTGTAACCGGAATTGTAATCGGCCGAAACCGGTGTTACGGAGGACATAACTTTTATAAAATCAATGGAGAAAGGCTCCCGGGCGGTGCTGACAATATAACAGCGCACCGAGGGGTTATCTTCATGAAACGAAGCAAGTCCGGAGGTATCACCGCGTCTGATTTTTGCCAGGCTTTTAAACTCAACGGCCATATTCCGTTTGTCGTTGAGTTCGATTAAAAGATCTACTTCAGCACCGTGATTCGTCCGCCGGTAATACAAGGAATAACCGACGCGGTACTTTCGATGCTC
>CAZMKB010000263.1:0-5094 GCA_964566685.1 uncultured Gemmatimonadota bacterium
AGGAGTCGGGGCCGCCGAAAAAATCGACCTGGACGGAGTGGTCCACGACGAGATCGACCGGGACCAGCGGATTGAGACGACCGGGATCCTTTCCGGCCCTCTCGAGAGCCGACCGCATGGCCGTGAGATCGACGACCGCCGGGACGCCGGTGAAATCCTGCAGGATGACCCGGCCGGGCATGAACGGGATCTCCCGCTCACCTGCCCCCTCGGGCCAGCCGGCCAGGGCTTCGATGTGCTCCTCGAGGATCTTCTCGCCGTCGAGGTTCCTGAGTACATTTTCGAGGAGTATCCTGATCGAGAAGGGCAGCTTCCCGGCACCGGTGAGCTGATCTGTCGGATAGATGCGGTACTTCTTTCCTTCGATTTCGAGCGAATCGGCGTTTCTGTCCATGGATGCCTACACCTCACGTCTTCGAAAACGACAGGCGGGGGAACCGGCCGGCTCACACCTTCCGGTAGTCGGTCCGGACGGCCCTGGTCCCGTCCTGGAGCTCGACGACGTCGTAGTCGTCGAAGAGAACGGGATCAACCTGTTTCAGAATGGAGAAAATACCGTAGGCGAGGATCCGTATTTCCACGTCCGCGTGCTCGCTCGCCCGCATCTCGATGAAGTGTCGCCAGGACCGCACATTGCCGGTCATGACCATCGAGGCCTCGACCTCGTGGGAGAGGACCATCCGGGCGAGCTGCTGGATGCGCTTCCGGGCGTCCCGTTTCGAGGGGGCCGCGAGCTCCTGTGCTCCGCTCTCGCGGACATCCCGCAGGCAGTCGGCCATCTCCCGGTACTCTTCGTACACGCGGTCGATCCGGTCGAGGAATCCGGCGTGGAGGACATCGTTCTTCACGAACTCGTACCGTTCGACGAAGCGCATGACGTCGGCCGACACGTATCTGGTGCTGACCTGCGAATAGGAAAATGTACGGTGTCGAACGATCTCGTGCGTCGTGGCCCGGGAGATTCCGTAGAGGAGCAGGCTGTAATTCACGTGTTCGAGGACCGACCCGTGTCCGGACCTCTTGATGTTGTCGAAGTAGTGCCCGGCCCCGGCGTTGGTCGTCCTCTTCCCGCCGAAGCTCATGTAACAGAGCTGACCGGCGAACTTCGCGAGCTGGGTCCCGTCCTCGAGAACGGTCGGGTCGTCGAGGTATTCACCGAAAGACGGGTTGACACCCGAGAGAAACGACCGTACCCCGTCCAGACGGAGCGAAGGAACCGAGAGGAGCACGATTCCGGGATCCTGCAGATAGGGGACACCGCGTTCGGTACGATGGACCCGTGGCGTGATCCTCGGGAATTCCCGCTGCCCGGCGTGTGCCGTCTTCCCCCCTTCAGCGGTTGTGCTCTTCCTGGCCTTCATCCTTTCGCCTCCGAATCACCGGCCTCGACTACGCCGGTATGCTGTTTCATCCCCCGGAACCAGAGGTCGAAACCGCCCGAGCGAACCGGTCACCCCTCGAACGGCTGCGGTCCTTTCGTTTCTAATTACTAACACCTCCTCCCCGGTGAATCAAGAGAGGAACCGGCAGCTCGGCCAGGGTGTACCACCCCGCCCGGGATACCAGCCCCTTGCGGACGCAGAGCTGCAGTTTGTATCATGTCGGAGATGAGGGAACGGTCATGGAGAGAATACCGTGTGGCCTCGATTGCACAACAATCCGGACTGCACTGAGCCGGGTTATCTGCACCGGCTGATCCAATCGAAGGCGGATGAAAAATGCCGGCCAGAGAGAAGAGGTGAACGATGGAAAACATACTCGTCGATTATCGGAACAGGATCGCGATCCTGACCCTCGACAGGAGTACGACGAATGCGATCGATGCGGAGCTCGTCCGGGAACTCCGCGACTGCCTGCAATCGATCAGGGACGACTCCTCCGTGTCGGGAATCGTTCTCACGAGCGCCAGCAGGAAGTTCTTCTCCATCGGTTTCGACATCCCTGCGCTCTACGATCTGTCCCGGGGTGAATTCGAGCATTTCTACAGCTCGTTCAATATGCTCTGCATCGAGCTCTACGCGTTTCCGAAACCGGCGGTCGCAGCGGTGACCGGACACGCGACGGCAGGGGGCTGTATACTCGCCCTGTGCTGCGATTATCGCTTCATAACGAACGGCAGGGCGCTGATGGGAGTGAACGAGATCAGACTGGGCGTACCCGTCCCCTACCCCGCCGACTGCATGCTCCGTCGACTCATCGGGACGGGGCCGGCTCGGGAAGTCATCGATACCGGCAGGTTCTACGATCCCCGAGAGTCGAAGAAACTGGGACTCGTCGACGAGGTGATCGAGCCGGAACAGCTGATGGAAAGGGCCGTGGAGTATTCCGGAGAAATCGCCGCTTATCCTCACGACGCCTTCGCCGTGGGGAAGATGAACAGGACCGGCCCGGTCATGGAGGAGATCGAGCAGCACCGGCGAGAGAGAGAGAAGACGTTTCTCGACCTGTGGTACGCCGAACCGGCTCGCACGCTGCTCGGTGAAGCGATCGAAAAGTTCTGAGCGAGTCTGTCCGTCAGACTCACCGTCTCACGGGCCACCATCTTAGACATGGGCCGCCGGGGATTCGGCGTCCCGGTCGATCGCGCCGGCGAACACCTTGACCCGACCCGCCTTTGTGCCGATATTCACTGTCAACACCGGGAGAAACACTTGATTACGCATGCTTTGGACAGAATCCGCGAGAAGGGGATTTCCCAGGCCCTTCGAAAGGGTCTGGCCACATTCATCTCTCCCTTCTATCGCCGTGAAAAGGTCTTCGTGATCGCGCACGACCTGGCCGGAACACTGCCGGAGCCGGCCGCCTCGAACGGTTACGAATACCGCAGCCTGGCACCGGAGGAGGTCGACCTCCTCACGGACCTCGTCGAACCACGCCGGGTAAAACGGTACCGGAAACGGCTCAGCGAAGGGCAACGCTGCGATGCCGCTTTCAGTGAAGGAAAGATCGTCGGCTTCTGCTGGTCCTCCACCGAACCGGTCATCGACGACCTGCTCTCCTTCGAGATTCCCGTCGGCCCCGGGGAAGTCTATTTCTACGACAGTTTCACGAAGAAGTCAGAGAGGTGCAAGGGGCTCTTCTTCACCCTCCTCATCAAGGGCTTCCACCGATCGAAGCAGAGGGGGAAGAAACGTGCGATAGCCATCCACTCGGAAGACGATCTCATCAGAGTCTACCCGAGATACCGGAGGAAAGGCATTCCCGTCAGGATGACGAAGGTGGTGAAATTCGTGCGCGTCCTTTTCTGGTCGAACGTGAAGTGGTTCGATTACGACTCCGAGGCCTCCCTTCCCGATTGCTGATGTTCCATCCGGCGTCGCAGTTCCCCGCAGGGGGAAAAGTGCCCCGGAATCGCGAACCGACCTCCCGGATCAGCACTACTTGAGCAGGAGGAGCTTCCGCGTGACCGAGATGTTTCCCGTCCTGAGCGAGGTGATGTAGACACCCGAAGGCACCGTGACGCCCCTTTCGTCGGTTCCCTTCCAGATGACCGCGTGCCGCCCCGGCGGGTACGTGCAGTCGATCAGCTTCCTGACGAGCCGTCCCCTGACATCGTAGATGCAGAGAACCACCCCGGTCTCACCGCTCCCGTCTCCGGGAACAGCGAACGGAATGGTGGTCGAGGGATTGAAGGGATTCGGATAGTTCTGATACAGGAAGGCCTCCTTCGGAATGGTGCCGGCGGGAGCCCCATCGTCTTCCTCCTCCACTCCGACGGGCCCGGTCTCCCGGTAGAAAACCAGCTGCGCCTGCAGGGAATAGTGGGGCGGCGTGTGCCCGGTGTAATTGTAATCGCAGTCGGGACAGGTCTCGCCGTCGATACAGTCGGGATTGGTGGGGCGGCAGAGATTCTCGTACCACTCGAGATCGTAGTCGATCTCGGCGGGCTCACCGGGCAGGACCGATCCGGTGACGTCCAGATCCCAGGGGATGACGGATGCTCCCGGACACCAGCCGGCCCGCGAGAACTGCCAGGTTCCTCCCTGTGGATGGCAGGGATTCGTATTGCAGTCGTCGCGCCAGAGATAATGCGAGTACTCATCACCGTTGACGAAGACCGTGTGTTCCTTGTAACAGAACTCGGCGCAGTTGTTCGTATTCCCCTGTCCGTGCCCGGTGCTGACGACCCGCAGTCCGACCGCATCCGCGTCCTCGTCGATGTCGACGATGATCGGCTGAAGGTAGTCATCGGCGGGATCCCCGGGATCACCGTAGAGGATGTAGTAATCCTGCCAGAGATTGACGACCTTGTAAGGATCCACGCACTTGCTTCCTTCGATGAACGCGAGATCGATGGTGACGATCCACCCGTTCTCGTTCCCCATCCACGTCTCTATGTAGTTGCTGAGAATGACGGTGTCGTGGAGCAGGCTCCTGTAAGGTGTGACGTCGATCTCCCAGGTGCAGGAGTCGGGCCTGTTACCGCCGGTGATGTCATACGGGGTGATGATACGCGCGATCTCGAACGGCTCGAGCACGGGTTGACCGAGAGAATCGACTTCCCCGGTGTCGTGCAGAACCTGCAGGTATCCGAGCCGGTCCCACGGGTCACAGTCCGCCGGCGCTCCCGGACAGCCGATCCGGTAGAACAGCTTGATCTTCTTGTAGCTCACCGTCGTGTCCGGCAGCTCGAACGTGTCGACGTGGGCGGTGGCCCAGTTGTAGAAGTCGTGATCGTAGGTTCTCACCCACGTCGTGTCGCCGTCGGCACCGTGAACAGTGGGACATCTTCCTGCCAGAAGGAAGAAAGCGAACAGGACCATCGTTCGAGCTGACCGTACACTCATTCAGCACTCCTGTCAGGTGAAGACGGGCGCTCGAGCGGACCGTTACTCGAGCTCCTCATCAACGGTGAGAGAGACTGTCTCCAGCAGGTTTCCTTCAGCGTCCCGGATCTTCACCTCCCAGTGTCCCATGGATACGGGAAGGATATTCTTCACCGACCAGGTGCGCCAGGGGGAGTTCAGGACCGGCAGGGAGACATCCGCTTCCTCGATTCCTTCGTGATACCACACGTGTCTCACCCAGGTCGAATCCTGTGCCCCTGTTATCCTGTTCCAGAGGTAGACCTGGCCGACATCCGGCGGTACGGTC
>CAZMKB010000264.1:0-5061 GCA_964566685.1 uncultured Gemmatimonadota bacterium
GGGTAGTTCTGGTAGAGCGTCGTCGACCGCGGCGGTTGCGGAGCGGGGCCCTCTCCGCCGACCCCGACGTTCTCTCCGGGGTCGATGTAGAGCAGGTTTTCCTCCCCGAAGTTCGTCACGAAGAGGTCGATGTAGTCGTTGCCGTTCAGATCGAAGAAGTCCACATCCTCCGTCGAGTCCTCGAGCTGGGGGAACACCTGGAACGTGCGGTCCGAGAAGAAGCCGAACCCGTCGTTGACCAGAAGCCGGTTCCGGCCGCGCCCCTCGTAGATGCTGTCGAGCACGATGGGGTAATTGCCCACCACGATGTCCACGTCGGTGTCGTCGTCGATGTCGGCCATGGCACATCCCCGGGACCAGCCGCTGTCGACAGGAGAGTCGACGGGGGTCCTGAGAGCCGACTCGTCGAAGAAGGTGCCGTTTCCGTCGTTCATCCAGAGGAAGTTCGTCTCGTAGAAGTAATTGGAAATGTAGAGGTCCGTCATGGTGTCGCCGTCCACGTCGGCGGCGGCGACCCGGACGCAGGAGCCGTTCCGGTCGGGGAACCGCTGCTGGCTCGCGTCGCTGAAGTGCCCCGTTCCGGTGTTGAGGAGAAGACGCGGGGCGTCGCCGTTTGCGTTGTCGTTCACGATCACGATGTCCGGGCCGTTCTGGCCGTCAACGTCGACTATCATGACATCCGTTGAAACATCGTACTTCGGCTCGAAGAGAAAGCGGTCGAATGTTTCGTCGGTGAAGTGCCCGGTGCCGTCGTTGACGAGGAGCTGGTTGAGCTCCGAAGCCGGCTCGAACGGAACACCGAGGTTGACCACGATGATGTCGACATCCCCGTCGCCGTCGACGTCGCCCGCGTCGGCGCCCTGGCTGGCGGCGGAGTCGACCGGAAGGTGCGAGAGGGTCGAGTCGGAAAAGCCGCCGGTGCCGTCGTTGATGAACAGCCTGTTCTGCCCGTCGTTGAAGGTCATGAAGATGTCCGGAAAGCTGTCGCCGTTCACATCGGCCAGATCCACGTCGGTGGCAAATCCTTCGACCTGCGGCAGCCGGTCGCTCCGGTCGACCAGGGTTCCCTCCTCGTTCACCAGGAGCCTGGCAGGGTGTAACTCCCGTGCCGTGACGATGTCCCCGTCGCCGTCGCCGTCGACATCTCCCGTGTCGGCCGTGACGTCCTGCTCCTCGGGGGCTCCCGATCCCGGCTGCTCCACGGCGGGCAGGAGGAGGTAGACTCCGCTCGGAAGACCTGCCGCGGCGGCGGCGAGAGATTCATCGTCCGGCTCCGGCACGGTCGCGCGAACGCGCATGCGGAGGTCCACCACGGCGAGCGGGTATTTCAGAGTGCCGGAGCGGCCGGAGACGCTCCGGACAACCATTTTTCCGTTCAGAACGACCAGCTTCGCGGGTGCGTGGACTGCCGCCCGAGAGGAGACGGCCGGCGCCGGTGATGACAGCAGCAGGGCAAGCAGGGTGACCGTGAGAAGGTACCGCGGGAACGGCATCGTCGGGACCATGGGTGAGACCTCCGTCAGGATTTCCGGACCGGTTCGGATCGCTCGATCGCGTTTCCTCAGCATACCCGCCCCCCCGGGCGGTCGTTCCCTCGACATGCGTTCTATGATTCGCTGCATCAGGTGGAAGTTAGGGCTGTCGGCCGCCCGAGCGCAAGAGTCGGCAGGCCGAGACCGGCCGGACTGGACTCCCGGCGACCGGGGGTGGACAGAAAGAGCCCCTCGCGCCGGAGCACGAGGGGCTCGCATGCTGCACTGAATCCAGGATGAGATTCCTTACTTCAGGAGAACCATCTTCCTGGTCTTGTTGAAACCGTTGTCCGTCCTCAGGCGGTAGAAGTAGATACCGCTCGAGACGGTCACCCCCTGCAGGTTCTTCCCATCCCACGTGACCGAGTGGGTGCCGGCCTCTCTCGTGCCGTTCACCAGAGTCTTCACGAGCTGGCCCCTCAGGTTCATGACCTCGAGGGTGACCTTGCTGGTCTCGTTGAGCTCGTAGGAAATGGAGGTCTGCGGGTTGAAGGGGTTCGGATAGTTCTGGCCGAGGGAGACGACTCTCGGGACTCCCGGACCGGCCGGTTCGTCGTCGTCGATACCGGTCTCGGGTTTCTCGTACTCGACCTGGAGGTGCCAGAGCGTCGAGTCGGCGGCGCTTCCGCCCTCTCCGTAGTAGATGAAGGCCCAGTCGGCGTAGTACGTGTCAGCGCCTGCTGGAACCACGACGTCTGCCATCCTCTGGTAGGTGATGTCGTCCGGGGTCGGTGTCACGTTGACCGGACCCGTCGCGTTGCCGAGCCCGCCGCCGCCGATGGCGTTCATGGCGACGTTCCCGTAGCCGCCGGGCTGGATGAACTCGGTCCAGCCGATCACCACGTGGTTGTCGTCGGCCTTGGCTATCGACGGGATGAAAGCGACAGCGGATTCACCGGCAAGCGCCGGATCCTCGGGGAAGCCGACGTACTCGTGGCTGATGGTACCGTTGTCGACGACCACGTGCCAGACACCCTCGTAGCCGACGGTGGTGTCGTCCATGGCGACGGCGATGTGCACGAGTCCGTCACTGGTGATGGCCGTCTGGTCGACAGCGTTGTTGAACGCGGCGTAGGCGGCACCCTGGGTACCGGCGATGTAGTGGAGCGTCTCGTCGAATACGGGGTCACCGGTGTGGCCCTGCGGGTAGGCTGTGCCGTCGTTGCCGAAGATCAGCCTGAGGTCGTCCCAGGTGTCGCCGCCGTCGGTCGACTGCGTGTAGGCCGGGTAGACCTTGTCCTCGCCGAGGAGAGACTGACCGGGGAAGCCGTTCGCCTCTTCCCAGGTGTCGTCGAGGTTCACGTAGACGAGGGCGGCGATGAAGTCGCCGTCCGCGTCCATGATCAGCGGTCCGTCGGTTCCGGCCATCTCGAAGCCGTCAGCGCCGAGGACGGGAAGGAGATTCTGGTACTCTCCCCAGGTCACGCCGTAGTCCGTCGACTTCCGGAAGTAGAGGCCGTAGGGATCCCCGTTGGGATCGGAGAAGTCGATGAAGCTCAAGTAGGCCGTCCCGGACCCGTCATCGAGCATCACCACCTGGGTGTAGTACTCGTCGAGGCTGTCCGGCGGGGGAGCGTCCGAAATGACCTCGAAGGGGTTGAACGCCTGCAGGCACTGGAAGAGATCCTGGGACCAGTACATGTACGCGAAACCGGTCTGGGGATGACCCTCCATCTCGGTGTAGCAGAGATGGGTGATGCTGTTGGCGAAGTCGATGACGTGGTTCCTGTCCCTGTCGGCTTCCTGGGCCGGATCGGTCAGCGGACCGGCCACGTTCCAGGTGAGGCCGTTGTCCTGGGACAGCGCGTCGTGCAGGTACATCTCGGCATACCCTGCCGCCACGTCCTGGGTGAAAACGCACTCGAGCGAAGGAGGATCCTCGCCGCCGCAGTCGTGGCGGATGATCTTCCTGCCGCCTCCGAGGAGAACCCTGAGGTTCGTGACGCCGTCGGAAATCGCATTGTAGGTCTGGTTGACGACGTAGGTGGGAGAGGGCTTCTCGATGACGGGCCCCTCGACATTCGGCCGTTTCAGGTTTGGTTTCGGATTTCTCCAGAGGTTTGCATCCTTGTCGGCGAACGCGGTCGAGACGAACATGATCCCGACTGCCGTCACCAGAAGGACAACCGAAAGTTTACGCACCATTTCCATTTTCCTCCCGATAGAGTTGGAATCCACAGAGGAATTGCACGGACAAAGAACTTCCCTTCATCACCTCCTTTCGACAAGGCGGGGAACATGGTTTCGTCTGAAGTGTACATTGTGGGGAGAGATTAGCGATGTGTGTATCCTCGTTACCCGGAAACAAGGCTACAGGTGTGGCACTGCCCCCATTACGGACCAGTAAGAATATTACCCAATTCCCTCATTCATGTCAAGCGCTTTTCGACCACATCTCACCCTTCCTACTCACGACCGGTCGGCCCGGTCGTGCGTTCCGCGGTTCCAGTCGTCCGAGCGGTATTTTCCGGCACTGAGCAGCTTCACGCTCAGCTCCTCCTCCGCTGACATGCTCCCCGGCTCGAGCTCCTGTCCCAGGACCCCGGCGAAACCCGCCCGGAGGGCGTCCCTGGCTTCTTCGTAGGAGACGGGGCTCTCCAGCAGCTCCGAGAGGACGACCGATCGAACGGCGAGCTCCCCGGCCAGGCTGGATCGCTCGTGGTCACCGACGCCGGGAACGAAGTACTCGGGTCCCCGGGGCGGGGAAACGAGCGGAACCGAACCGTGCTGGAGAAGGCTGCCGGCCACCACCCGCTGGGCGCTGCCGACGATCTTCCTGCCGCCGGCGCTCACCTCGAACCGCGAGATGCTCGTGAAACAGGGCTTCACCGTCCTCGCGGCCGGATCCACTACGTGCGGCCTGGTGAACTCGGCATCGATGCCGAGCAACCTGAGGCCCTCGACCAGACCCATGCTGATCACGCGATAGGCGTCGGAAATCGAATCCGCGCCGCTCGCCAGGTCCCCCACGGCCGCGGCGACCGAGTAGGTGAGATCCCAGCCATGGAGCACCGTCCGTCCGCCGGTGGGACGCCTGATCCACTGGATTTCCTGCTCACGGCACCGCCCGGTGTCGATCTGCTTCTCGAGGTCTTGGAAGTACCCGATGGAAAAAGCCGGGGGGCGCCACCGGTAGGTGCGAAAGGTCGGGGGAGACCGCCCCGCGAGAACACCTTCGAGGAGGACCTCGTCGACCGCCATGTTGAAAGCGGGGTCGCCCTCCGCCGTGTCGAGAAACCGCCACGTCATTCGAGATCGGGCTTCCAGGTGAGGACGGGCCTGCGGGCCGCCTGCGCCTCGTCGAGCCTCCTCACCGGCGTCGTGTGCGGCGCTTCCGTGACCCGTGAGGGATCCTCCCGCGACTCGGCGTCGATCTCCCGCATGGCCTCGATGAAGGCATCGAGGCTCTCGAGACCCTCGGTCTCCGTCGGTTCGATCATGAGAGCCTCCGGGACGATGAGCGGGAAGTAGACGGAGCGCAGGCGACGGCGTCCGGCTCGAGGTCGGCGATGGTCTGGGCGGCCTGGAC
>CAZMKB010000265.1:0-5022 GCA_964566685.1 uncultured Gemmatimonadota bacterium
CCTCGTCTGGCTCGTGAGAACCGTGCAGGAGGCGGTCGACGCGCCCCTCTCGATCGACAGCGCCAATCCCGCAGCCATCGGGAGGGCGCTCGCCGTCCACCGCGGCAGAGCCATGCTCAACTCGATCTCGGGCGAGTCCGTGAGAATCCGGGAGCTCCTCCCGCTCGTCCGCGAACACCGGCCTCTGGTCGTCGCTCTCTGCATGGACGATTCGGGCCTGCCGGCGAAACCCGGGCAGGCCGTCGACACGGCGGAGAGACTGCTCGAGGTTCTCACGGGCGCCGGGATCGATCAGGGCGATGTCTTCCTCGACCCGCTCGTGAGGCCCATCGCGACCGAACCCGGAATGGGGATGCTCACCATCGAGATCACCCTCGGCATCAGGAAGCGCTTCCCCGGGGCGAGCATGATCTGCGGCCTCTCCAACGTTTCATTCGGCCTCCCAGAACGCCGGCTCATCAACAGGAACTTTCTCTCCATGATGATCGCCGCCGGTATCGACGCGGTGATCGCCGACCCGCTCGATACCTTACTGATGGGAAACATCTTCGCCTCGGAGGCGCTCGTCGGCCGCGACGAGTACTGCCGGAACTACCTCGAAGCCTACCGCGCCGGCAGGCTGTCGGAAGGGAAGGGCCCTGAGTCGGAGGGCTGACGTATCACGGAGGAGCCTCTTCACTGCATGAAGCCCGGCTGTAGGTCACGGACCTCCGGACCACGAAAAACAAACGGGGACAGGCACCCTGCCTGTCCCCGTTCTCTTCTTTCGTCCGGAATCCTGCTCGATTCCCTGTTCGTGATCCAGCTGGTTACTTCAGAAGCACCATCTTCCTGGTGGAAACGAATTCATCTCCCGCCTTGATCCGGTAGAAGTAGATACCGGAGCTCACGGCGGCGCCGCGGTCGTTCCTTCCGTCCCACTGGGCGGTGTAGGAACCGGGCGCTTTCACCTCGTCCACCAGCGATTTCACGAGCTGACCGTGAATGTTGAAGATGTCGATGTTGACCCCGACTCCCTCGCCGGCTCTCTCCGGAATGTCGTACCGGATGACGGTCTGGGGATTGAAGGGGTTGGGATAGTTCTGCCCGAGAGCGAACGCCCGCGGCAGTGATCCTCCGGAGACGTCGTCCCCCTCGATGCCGCTGAAGAAGGTCTTCTTCACCTTCACGCGGATCATCGCTTCACCGGTGGTGATTTCGGCCCAGCCTCCGCCGAAGAACGAGTAGCTCACCTGATTGAATGTCTTGAAGCCGTCGATGAGCGGCTGCGGATCGAGGAGCGTGTCCTCCGACACGTGGCGCATGCCGACGAAGAAGGACGACGGCCCCTGGAAGGCTATGCTGTCAGGGAGCTCGAACTGGTAGAAGGTGCTCGCGATGTCGCCGTTCTCGACATCGTCCCAGCGTTCCACGACCGCTCCCGGCGTGCTCCCTCCTTCGTTCACCACGACGTCGAACAGGCCATTCTCCTTCGCGAAGTAGAACAGGATCTTGTGGATCTGGAACAGCGTGTCGGCCGGAACGCTGAACTTGTTCGCGAACCCGCTGCCGATCTCGGGCTCCGGGAACACGCTCGCCGGAATACCGTCGTCGTACAGCATGGTCACCGCGTCAGTCACCTCGAACGTCCGGGTCGGCGTTCTCCCCTTGTTGAAGACGGTGTCGTAAGCCACCACGCTGAAGAAGACGTCGGTGTCGTAGGGAAGCGCCTCGACGTCGGCCGTGAAGGTGTCGGCGGTCGTCATGACCATGGGGACGATGGTCTCGAGCGTGTCGTCCTCCACGGTGTAGGCCAGGTAGACCGAGTCTGTGAGTACGCCTGAGGCGATGTCGGTCACGACGGCCTTCACCGGCACGGGCACGTTCTCCATCGCGACGTCGTCGAAGGGCGCCGGCTCGACCACCGTGATGAGCGGCGGCTGCTCGTCGGCCGGTACCGTGTTCGAGAGGTAGAGGTCGTCGACGAAGTAGCCCTGGCCGTTGGCGAGCTGGTCGGAGGCGAAGTGCCACTGGACCTGGATGGTGTCACCCTGGTCCGCATAGCCTGCCGCGATCAGGTCAACGGTCTGGACCGAGCGCCACTCGAACTGCTGCGGCGCGTAGGTGTGGACCGGCGGCCTCGCCTCGTTGTTCATCGTGAAGGGATCCTGGTAGACGAAGCTCACGTACGGGTAGCCGAGCGGCGTGAGCAGCGCCCCCCGCGTGTCGAAGCAGTAGGCCCACAGACCCTGGAGCGGCGGATTGGTGGAGCCGATGACCGCGTCGTAGGTCGGGACCAGGTGCAGCTCCGCCAGCGAGTCGAGCTGGACCGTGGTCCCCCTGGTGACGTTGATGAACTCGATGATCACGCCGTCGAAGGTGTCGGTCAGCCCTTCGAAATCGGCCCAGTGGTTGAACCTGAGGTAGAGGGCGGGGAAGCTGTCGTTCAGCGCGATCTCGGGAGTGGAGAAGAAGCCTTCCCAGTGGGTCCCGGGATTCCCATTGGGATAGCCCGGGGAGCAGTCTTCCGGCACTCCCACGCAGTGGGTTCCGGACGTCGCTATCTGCGGTCCGTACTCACAGGTCGTGACGTCCCGCACTCCCCACCCGTCCAGGGTGAAGCCGGGAAGCGATCCCTCGAAATCGGTGCCGATCTCGTAGGAGTGCGAGAGGCCCGGCAGAAACAGCACGGACAGCGATAGGACGGCAAAGGCGGACAAGAAACGTTTCATACAACCCTCCTCCGGTGGAAATCAAAGGTCAGCAGGCACTGGCGTTTTTCGGGCGTCTTCAATTATATGAATTTTGGAATTTCTGTCAATGGAAAAAATGCCGTCGCAGCGGGGGATCGTGAAGCGGGAAGATTCGACGGACAAGGCGATCGGGGAGAACCTGTCATGCCGGGAATTCGGACGCGGGGAGCGATCGATCTACTGCAGGTACCCCAGGGACTTGAGCTTCTGGTAGGTCTCGTCGTCGAACTCGGCCTCCTCCGCCGGCTCCTGTTCGACGAGGCAGCCCTGCTCCTGCCTCCATGCCCCGAAGAGCTCCGTGAGCCGCCTGATTACGGCCCGCGTGTCCTCTCCGGCGGCGACCGCTTCCTCCCCGCCCCCCGAGACGTCGAACAGGCTGAGGGAGCGTTCGCCGGTATCACCGTTCTCCGCGATCCTGAGCTTCCAGTCCCGGCTCCTCACCGCGAACTCGTGCCCGTGAAGCTGGACGAAAGCTGCCTCCCGCCAGTCGTCCGGCGTGCCCGGGAGGAGCGGCACGAGGCTCCTTCCCTGGAGCTTCACGGGTGCATCCACCCCGGCCAGCTCGAGGAGCGTCGGCATGACATCGATGAGCTCGACGACCTCCTCGACCCGGCTGTCTCCGTTTCCCAGCGGCGGGTAGGAGAGGACAAGAGGAACGTGGATTCCTCCCTCGGTCAGGCCTCCGTGACCGACGCAGTACGGGAGCTCGTCGGTGAAGTTCTCGCCGTGGTCGGAGACCACGACCACGACCGTCGACCGGTCGATCCCGAGCGACCGCATCTCCTCCAGGACGATTCCGACCTGCCGGTCGGTGTAAGCGATGTCGGCATCGTAGAGCCTGATGATGTCCGGGATGAGGTCCTCGTCGATGTGGATCGTGTTCTGTTTCGCCAGCTTGAAGATGGTCCGCTGCGTTCCCGCCACACCGGACCCGCCGCCCCGGCCGTCTCTGAACATCGCCCGGTAGGGAGCCGGCGGAAGGTAGGGCCGGTGGGGAGTCAGCCAGTGCAGGAACATGAAGAACTTCTCGCTCCGGAGCCCCCGGAGGACTCCGAGGGCGTACCTTGTCTGGGGCTCGGTCTCCTCGGAGAAGAATGCGCAGACTTTCTTCAGGTAGAGGTTCTCCAGCATGATGCTGAAGTCGGGCACCCGCATGACTTCCACCTTCTTCGCATTCACGTACACATCGAATCCCTGCGTGAACCCGAATCGACGGGAGAGCCACGGGTTGTCGAGGATTCCCACGGTGGTGTGGCCGGCCTGCTCGAAGCACTCGGTGATCGTGACGAGCTCGTCCGGCAGGCGCGAGCTGGGAACGTGCTCGTAGGTACAGTGCGTGGCGGGATAGAGCGAGGTGAACAGGGAAGCGTGCGACCCGAGGGACGACGGGTACTGGCAGAACGCCCGCGTGAACGCGTATCCGCCCGCCGCGAGATCTTCGAGGTGGGGTGTCGTCGTTCTCTCGTAGCCGTAGAGGCTCATGTGATCGGCGCGAACGGTGTCTATGACCATGAGCAGGACAGAGGGCCCGTCGCCGCCGGCAGCCCGGGACCGGGAGGAGAAGTAGCGCCCGGTGATGTAATCGGCGTAGGAGGCGACGAGCACCAGAACCATCGCGACGGCGAAGGCGGTGCGGAGCCGGGATCCGATGAGCCCTGCTACCGGCACGAAGAACCGGGTGAGAAGCGGAATTCCCATCCGGAGCAGGAAGACCGTCCCGGCCAGAATGAGGAGGAAGAGGAGATAGGCGAAGACGCCCGCCGTCCGGACCGACGGCAGGTATCCACGCGCCGCGTAGAAGAAGAACCCGCCGGCGAAGAGGAACAGCCAGAGAAGGGCCATCCTGCAGGCGATTCCCGGAGGGCCTTCGTTCTCACGTGCAAAAAGGGGGTGAAGCGCGATACCCAGAAACGCCGAGCCCATGAGGGCGATGGTGCCGTTCATGGCAACGGCCGTGGCCAGGAAGTGGAGGCTCACGTCCGCGAGGCCCGGCTGACGGCTCAGCACGATCAGCGCCTCCGAGACACCCCAGATGACACCGCCGGTGATCCCCCCCAGGACACCGGCCTGCAGCGAATCTTTCAAATCGGTCTTCAGGTGGGCCCTCACCGCCAGGGAGCTGCCGCTCCCGGAATGATCAGATCGCTTTACAGGGTTTCCTCAGGTTACTATAATTTTCTGCGTTCCCTTTGTCAAAAGAAATGTCGCGCGCGCATGCCCGGCACGCATCGTGCATCAGGGGGAAATGAACCGGACCGCTTCGATGTCCTATCCGACATGAGGGATGTAC
>CAZMKB010000266.1:0-4973 GCA_964566685.1 uncultured Gemmatimonadota bacterium
GCTGGTCGGGTTCGTCCTGGCCGACACCGGCTTCGGGGAGTTCGGCAGCGGTGAGAAGACGGGATGGATCAAGGTGGTCGGGGTGGACCCCGACTACCAGGGCAGGGGCATCGGAGAGAAGCTCGGCGAGACCCTCCTGGAGCACTTCCGGCGGAAGAACGTGAAGCGGGTCCGCACCCTGGTCGCCTGGTACGAGGGCGACCTCATCTCCTACTTCAGGTCGCTGGGTTTCGACATCCTGAACATGATCCCGCTCGAGAAGGAGCTGGGCGGGCCGGACGGTAACGAAGGAGCAGGCGAAGGGGCCGACACATGAGATACGCGGAGACCGGATACAACCTGGAAATCGACCTCACCCGCGGCAACATCGAGCGGGTTGCAACTGACCCCCGGGAGACCGAGCTCTACCTGGGAGGCCTCGGCACGAACGCCAGGATCCTGTGGGACCGGGTCGGGCCCGAGGTCGAGGCGTTCTCGCCCGACAACCTCCTCATCTTCGCGGCGGGGCTCCTCTGCGGCACGCCGGCCACCGGCTGCAACCGCACCATCGTCTCCACCATCAGCCCGCAGACCGGTCTCATGGCCTTCTCCATGATGGGAGGGTTCTGGGCCCCGGAGCTGAAGTTCGCCGGCTACGACAAGGTGATCCTGAGCGGCAAGTCGCCAGACCTGGTCTACCTCTGGATACGCGACGGCGACGTGGAGCTCCGCGACGCGTCGCACCTCAGGGGAAAGGGCGCCGTCGAGACGGCCGAGCACATCAGGAAGGAGCTGGAGGAGCCGAAGGCCCAGGTGGCCACCATCGGAATGGCAGGCGAGAACAGGGTCTACTTCGCCTCCATCGAGCAGGGAAGGTCGAGCGCGAGCAGGGGAGGCATCGGCGCGGTCATGGGCGACAAGGGCGTGAAGGCCATCGCCGTCCGCGGGACCCGGGACATCGGCATCGCACGGCCGGCGGAGTACCTGGAGCTCTGCAACGAGGTGCTCGACTACATCGAGTTCCGTGAGGAGAACCCCATCCCCGGCGTCATGCCCATCCTGGCAGGACTCGGCTCGCCCCAGGAGATGAAGATACACGATGAGAAGTGGCACACCGAGAACTTCATGTGGGGGAACTCCCGGGTCAGGCGGAAGGGCTTCTGGACCGAGGAGATCGAGAAGGAGTGGACCGGGACGATGGAGAAGGCACGCACACGCCTCGTCAGCTGCTACAACTGTCCGCTGGAGTGTGGGGCAACCATCAGCCTTCCGGGGCTTCCGACCTACATGATGAAATGCTTCACCAAGCTGACCTACACCATGGCGGCCATGTCCAATCTCGACTTCGGGCTGAAGATCGCCCAGCGGGCCACCGAGTACGGCGTCGACAGCTTCTCGACGCCGCAGGTCATGGCCTTCGCTCTCGAGCTCTACGAGAACGGCATCCTGAACGACAGCGACATGCCGGGCCTGCCGGAGGGCACCGAGGAGCGCTTCTACTGGCTCCTCGACCGGATCGTGCGCCGGGAGGGCATCGGCGACGTGCTGGCCAACGGCACCTACCGGGCGGCGAAGGAGATCGGGAAGGGGGCGGAGGAGTTCGCCCACAACAACATCAAGAAGCACGAGCAGCTGCCGCTGAAGCTCTCCATGCTCAACCCCATCTACTTCCTCATGTACTCCACCGGCGAGAAGATCAACATCACCCAGATCGAGGGGCAGTTCCCCCAGGCGCCCTTCCCGGAGCGGTCGCAGCGGGAGGAGTTCGTGAAGGACTGGGTCCAGGTGCCCCACGAGAAGTTCAAGCAGTACTTCCTCGACTGGGAGCTCCGGGGCGAGAACTCGATTCCCTACTACCCCACGGTGGAAATGACCTGCGACATCGTCGACTGGCAGGAGCGGATGCACTACATCGACGATGCGCTCGGCATGTGCGCCGGCCTGTCGTCCTTTCCGCTCAAGCCGCCCTATCACATCCACAACTACCCGAAGTTCGTCAGCGCGGGGGCGGGGATCGAGATGGACGAGGAGAAGCTGACCATGGCGGCGAAGCGCTACCGGACCCTGGTGCGGGCCATCAATATCAGAAGGGGCATGCGGCGAAAGGACGAGAAGCCGCCGGCCAACCACTGGAAGAAGCGGTTCCCCGAGCTCGAGAAGGAGCTCATCGACACCTACTACCGCTACAAGGGCTGGAACGACGACGGCATCCCCACGAAGGAGACCCTGGAAGAGCTGGGTCTGGAGTACGTGAGCGAGGACTTCATCGAGCGAGGGATCCTGCCGGGCGGCGGCACCCAAGCTTCCGGTAAGGACCCGGAGGAGAAGCAGGAAGACGGAGAGACACCGGAGGCGAAGCAGGAAGAGCGCGGAGGGGGTGACGAGTGACGGCCGAAGAAAAGAAGACGACGAAGACCATCAAGACGATCAGGATCGACGTCGACAAGTGTAACGGCTGCCGGGCCTGCGAGATGATCTGCTCGGCCCTCCACGCGCTGCCCAAGTACAGCAGCAACAACCCGGCCAGGGCCCGGATCCGGGTGATCCGCGACCCGCTGGCCAACATCTACGTCCCGGTCTACGCCGGCGAATACACCGCGGCCGAGTGCGCCGGCAGGGACAGGTACACGATCGACGGCAAGGAGTACGACGAGTGCGCCTTCTGCCGCGCCTCCTGCCCCTCCCGGGACGACTTCAAGGAGCCCGACTCGGGCCTGCCGCTCAAGTGCGACATGTGCGAGGACGAGGAGGAGCCTCTGTGCGTGAAGTGGTGCCTGGCCGACGCCCTTACCTACGAGGAGCGGGAGGAGGAGGTCGCCCGGGAGGAGGAGCAGCCGGAGGAGCT
The DNA here is from genome assembly GCA_964566685.1 of uncultured Gemmatimonadota bacterium. Classification (GTDB taxonomy): domain Bacteria; phylum Gemmatimonadota; class CAZMKB01; order CAZMKB01; family CAZMKB01; genus CAZMKB01. Next base: position 2,825 of record CAZMKB010000266.1, read on the forward strand.
CGAGATCGGGCTCGGGTCGCTGGTGGAAAAGCACGGGCTCGAGAAGATACTCGACACCATCTCACGGATGTCGAAGTCGAGGAAAGGCTGAGTTCATGAACGGGACCACGAGGGATTTCCCATGACGGTGGAGAACCTGACCGATTACAAGGAGATCATCGACCTCATCAGGGCGAGCGGCGGCGAGGCCTTCACGTACTGCTACGAGTGCGGGAAGTGCGACGTGGTGTGCCCGTGGAACAGGGTCCGGGACTTCAGCATCAGGAAGATCATGCGCGAGGCCGTGTTCGGCATGACCGACATCGAGAGCGAGGACATCTGGCTCTGCACGACCTGCGGGCTCTGCCCCCGGGAGTGCCCCCGCGACGTCAGGCAGGTGGAGTCCGGGGTGTCGCTCAGAAGGATCGCCGCCGAGTACGGCGTCTACCCGGCCTCGGTGAAGCCGATCCGCGGCGTGAGCTCGAGCCTGATGGGCGAGGGAAATCCCCTGAACGAGAAGCGGGAGGACAGGGCGAAGTGGGCCGAGGGGCTCCCGGTGAAGGCCTTCTCGGAGGAGATGGAGGTGCTCTACTTCCCCGGCTGCTACCTCTCCTACGACCCGCGCCTGAAGAAGGTGGCACGGGCCACCGCCGAGCTCCTCGACGCGGCGGGGGTCGAGTTCGGCATCCTCGGCACCGGGGAGAACTGCTGCGGGGAGAGTGTGAGAAAGGCCGGCGGCGAGGATGTGTTCCGGGCCCTGGCGAAGGAGAACATCAAGACCTTCATCGACCACGGAGTGAAAAAGATCCTCGTCTCATCGCCCCACTGCTACCACACGTTCAGGAACGAGTACCCCGAGTTCATGGTGAACTTCGAGGTGACTCACATCAGTCAGTACCTGGCGGAGCTGGTCGGCACGGGCAGACTCGAACTCGAAGGCGAGTACCCCGAGGCGGTGACCTTCCATGACCCCTGCTACCTGGGGCGGCACAACGGCGTCTACGACGAGCCCCGGGAGGTCCTCGGGCGGATCCCGGGCCTCGAGCTCCGGGAGATGCCTGATGCCCGGGAGGAGAGCCTCTGCTGCGGCGGAGGCGGCGGCCGGGTGTGGATGGAGACGCCCAAGAGCGAGCGGTTCTCGGACCTGAGGATGGGGCAGGCGGCCGGGGTCGGGGCGCGCGTGCTCGCGACCTCGTGTCCCTACTGCATCACCATGTTCGAGGAGAGCAGGCTGGGCCTTTCCGACAGCGAGGCGATCCGGGTGAAGGACATCACCGAGATCGTCCGGGACGCGCTCCGGGGCAGCGGGAAGAGCGAGGCCGGGGGAGGCGGAACGGGCGGGAGAGAATCGGGCGAAAGAGGAGACGGAAGAAGCGAAACGGGAGGGAGCAAAGAGAATGAGTGAATGGGGAGCAAACGAGCCGGCCCCCGGCTCTCCCGGTGCGAGTGAATCGAGTTCGAAAGAAGTCGACGGGAGCAGGCAGGCGCAGTGACGATGAAAGGCTGCATACAGGACATACGCTGCGACCGGTTCTCCGACCGGGGCTGGGAGAGGACCTCCTCACCGGTGCCCGACGAGGCGGAGATCACCATCTTCGTCAACGGCCGGGAGCTCGTGAGCATCCTCTGCACCCCGAAGGGGCTGAACCACCTGGCCCTGGGTTTCCTCTACGCCGAGGAGATCATCTCGGGGCTGGACGACGTGGCCGGCATGCGGGTGTGCGACGACGAGTCGGAAATCGACGTGCGGCTCGCCGACGCCGGCTACGAGCCGCCGTCGGTGCGGACGCTGACCTCGGGCTGCGGCGGCGGCGCCTCGTTTCACGCGGAGGGACGGAAGGTCGAGTCGAGCCTCAGGATGACGCCTCTCCAGGTGCTCGCACTCATGAAGCAGTTTCAGAAGCGCATGGAGCTCTACCGTCTCTGCGGCGGGGTGCACGCCTCGGCCCTCGCCGACACGAGTGAGCTCCTCGTGGTGTCGGAGGACATCGGGCGGCACAACACGCTGGACAAGATCCAGGGGCAGTGCCTCATGGAGGGAAGGCCAACCAGGGACGGGCTCCTCCTCAGCACCGGACGGGTGTCGTCCGAGATGCTCCTGCGGGCCGCACGGATGGAGGCGCCGGTGGTGGTCTCGCGGCACTCGCCCACGGGGCGCGCCGTCGGCCTG
>CAZMKB010000267.1:0-1566 GCA_964566685.1 uncultured Gemmatimonadota bacterium
AATGATGGCTAAAAAGTTGTGGCATTCTTTAAAACGCTTAACGGGACAGTAGTGGGTACATCTACGAAGATGCCGGTGGCGAGCCGGCGGGTGTGCCCGGTGACGGGAACGAATACTGGAGCATGGAACTTCCTCCGACCGACTCACAGGTGGATCTGGGAGTGAACGAGCCGGAGGACGTCGTCCTCACGCTGTCTGAACCGGTCACGCTGCCGCCGGGAACCTGGTGGCTGGTCTACTTCGTGAGTCTGGACTACGCGTCTTACGGCCACCAGTATGGATGGTCGGGGACGACAGACCCGGTGTGGGGAAGTGCAGGCCAGCAGAACAACCCGGGAGGCGGATTCGGCCTGCCGCCGGGATGGAACGTGAACAGCTACGGCGAAGACTACATGTTCCGTCTCGAGGGCGAGATCGCAAATCCCTGGAACCTCTGCTTCTACGACGAGAACTACTCCGTCACCGAGCTCTGGGTCAGCCTCATGGGAACGGTGATTCACGGCCAGGCCTACTATGACGGTCCCGGATTCCCCGCCGCCATCACCGGAAAGGTGTACAGCGGCAAGGCGTTCTTCTCGATCGACTATCTCGACAACTCTGGTCTCAGGTTCTACATGGTCGACATCGCCACCCGTTCCGGAACCACCTGGGGTGTCTATTCGGACACTGGCGAATTCTACGACATGCCTCACAGTGCCCAGCTCCATCCGTGCGGAGCGTATGTCGGATCGGCCGTGCCACGAACCGGTCTGCCCGAATAGGGGATTGTTTCACCGCCGGCGTGCCGGCCCCGGTATCGCCGGTCATGAAAGAAAGATGAAGGGGACTGGATGTCCCCTTCCTCTACTTCATCACATCCATGGAGGGTCACCGTTCTCTCTGCCGGGTGCGCGGGAAATTTTCTCGAGAACGGATCGCACAGGTCGTCTCCCTGGAGATACGGTGATTTTCCTGCCCCGTGCGGAGCGACCCGCGGGACGGGCGAAGAAAAGACTTTTCACGGTCATTCATGATTTGACAGGGTCGTCCGGCTCGTGTATAATGTGAAGAAGTAGTGTTCCGTCCCAGGAGTACATAACCCTGGGCGGAACACTGGTACGGCGGTCGAAGCGTATCGCGGGACCGCCGCAATCGAAGACTCTCTATCGACCGAGGTTCGACAGGCATGAAACAGGTCCGGGTGTCTCTCCTTCTCATCGCGGTTCTCTGGCCCGCAGGGCTCCTCACGGCGGGGGGTCAGATCATCGACCAGGAGCTCTCCCCCGACGGCTCCGGTTACACCGTCATGGTCGTCTGGGGAAGTCACTACGAGATGGGCTACTCGCACGGGGCGCTGCTTTCCGAGCATATCGTGGACGGTGTACAGGCCGTGAAGGACTACCTGGGCCCCTTCTACCAGACCGTCAAGAGTTCCATCGCAGTCACCACCTGGAAGCCGGACGAGATCGAGGAGGAGCTCGACGGCCTGCTCGCCGCCGTGCAGGATCTCCACCCCGACGAGACGATCGACAAGCTCGACCTCAAGGTGGCCAACACCTACGGCGACTGGGCCTATGGCGTTCTCTG
>CAZMKB010000267.1:1576-4960 GCA_964566685.1 uncultured Gemmatimonadota bacterium
GGAAGCTTCGCCGCCGATCCCGTGAATACCCTCTCCACGCGGCGCCTTGACTATTCGATCCCGATGGACGTGGTCTACCACCACGTCCTCTGTGCCTGGGATCCGGACGACGGAAGCCCCGCCTGGGTGAACCTGGCCTGGCCCGGGTACGCCACGTGCATAACCGGCGTGAACGAGTACGGCACCGTGTCCTCGCTGCACGACTACTACTCGTCCGCCGGAGATCCGCCGGAAGGCTCCATGCCCCGCTGCGTAGCAGCCCGTTACGCTCTCACCATGCCGGAGACGCCCGATCTCTCGCAGCACGCCTCGCTCGTGTATGGGGAGCTTCAGAACTACGATGCCTACACCGGCAGCTTCATCAACTACTACGTTCCCGATGGCTACGGGTGCGTCATCACCTGCAGCAGGAGCGGAGGCTTCTACCATCTCCGCCCGCCTCATCCGGACTACTTCGACGGCGAGGTGATCCTCACCACCAACGCCTGGACCGACGGCTCCTACACCCCGTCGGGCGGATCATTCATGGCGGACTACTACGCCGAAGGCGGACCGAAAGACATCCTGAGTCACTGGGAGCTCATGCTCGAAACGGGTCTCCACAAGATGAGCATCGAGTACCGGGGAAGGGGGCAGATCACTGTCTGGGCCGACGGAAAGCTCCCCTCGGGCAGGACCGAGCGGCTCGAGTACCGCTGGCACGACCTCTTCGGACCTGTCACACCGCACCATTTCGCCCCTCATCGCTTCTGATCCGGGGCAAATCATCGGGGAAGACAGACTGTATCCAGGATATCCGACACGGGAACGACGGTTTCTCCGCTATCCGCGAGGAATGAGAACCAGATGTCGATTTTCTCCCTGACCCCGTCCTGAACGAAGTCGTTCACGTGAGCGTTCATTCCGACCACTTCCCTGAAACCCGCTTCCGCATACCGGTCGATGATCTCCTCGATCTCGTTGAACGGCGGTGCGAGGGAACAGTGTCTGACCTCGAACACCTCCTCGCCGTTGTGAGAGGTAACGATCGGAACGCTCAGCATGTCCGACAGGAAGATACCCGTCGTGCTGAATGAGAAATCAGAGGGCCAGTCCCACTCCTGATCGGTATCGTTCATGCACAATGAATTGAAGTCGAGCTCACATTCATCTCCGTATTTCTCGAATATGCGGATCTCGAGCATTTTCTCGAAGGCGTCATAGAGCCGATCATAGAGATCCATGGTCCCGAAGAACTCTTCGCCGTCTTCGAGCCGCGCGAGAAGCCTCTCGTCCGTCCAGGGCAGGTTCGTGAATCCATCCCATATACCCTGGTGATAGACTCCATGGTGGTGCGCGGCTATCTCGTGCCCTTCCCGCGCCCAGCCTGCGACAATATCCATCTTGGACTCGTCGCGCATGATTCCCACTACCCACTGTGGTGTGAACTGAATGGTCATGGAATATCCGAATGAATCAGCGAGTGCGATGAAGTCATCGAGATTCCCAAACCAGAGGTTCCATGCGAATTCGTCTCCATTGTAGCCCGTCACCGGATCGCAGTGGATGGCAAAGAACGTTTTGATTCTGTCCCCTGCAAGGTGGTACTGCTGTCCGTCTGCTCCGTCGAGCGAGGTCGAGATGAGAATTGCGATAAATACTGCGGTGACGATTCTTCTCTTCATGAAAGGCTCCCTGGCAAAAGTACAATGTGATCCCTTCCACACGGATGATCTCCCCATTCTCCTTTCAGGAGACACCGACGGCCCTGAAACGTTAAAAGAAGATGCTGGCTGAAGCGCCGTTTTAACATTTCACTCGTTCCGGTGTCTATTAGTCCGAAATATTCATGCAATTTCGATTCTGGCGGCCGCTTTCGGGCGCTCGACGTCGCATAAACAACTCGGGTTAGAGAAGCGAGGGCGGAAGGAGTACTGTTGCAATGGAACCTATTTTCCGCATTTTTCGTCGGGGAAGGATGAGCGCGGATACCGGCCGAAGAGACAGCCTGATTCCACGAATGCCCGGCACCTCCAAGCCACCGGGAGGAACGACCTCGATAAAGTGTATCATCACGCTTTTCTGGATCTTCTCCCTGGCTGTCATGTGCCTTTCGGAAAACAGCCGGGCTCTGATCCCGGCCGACGGGTATTCCCGGTCCCTGCTGCCGGACTTTCACGATCCCGGTTTTCCTTCGATATCATGGGACGAGAATCACCATGCAGCGGCCGATTCGCTGGATCTTCCCGGAGACGATTTCGAGTTCCTCCTGAGAGAGCACATACTCTTCTCTTCCACCTTCTGCTCGGAGACAGAAGGCGACAGGCTCTACGTTGGAGCCGGGTCCGCACTCCTCATTTATCAGCTTGGAGAAGAAGGTATCCCTCACTACCTCGGGCACTGCTACACGCCGGATATCATCTGGAACATCGCAGTTCGGCGGGACACGGTGTTCCTCGCAAACGGCGATGATGGAATGCGCATCATCGATTGTACCGATCCCACCGTGCCCCTGGAAATGGGTTCTCTCGAAGTCGGGGGATCCGGCTACGCCCTCGGCATCGATGTGCGGAGGAACATCGCCTGCCTTGCGAATCAGATCGGTGGCCTCCTCACGATAGACATATCCGATCCGAGCAGCCCGCAACACATCGGCACCTTCAACCCCGGTGCGGAATCCGATTACATCGCCGCAGATGTCCGGATCCTCGGCTCTACGGCATACGCTGTCTTCACCACGCTCAATCCCTTCAAGCCTTCTCTCCTTGGTCTCGTCGACATCAGCGTTCCGGAGGAGCCGGATTCGATCCGATGTTACCCGACCGGACTGTTTCTCGCGTCGACGCCGCGGGCCGTCCACGTGGAGCCCGATTCCACGGTGTTCATCGCCAACGGAACCCACAAGGACCTCCTCATATTCGATTGCTCCCGGCCCTACTTCGCCGAGGAGATCGGGTACTTCCAGGGGATCTCGCTCATGAGCCTCGATGTGACCGTGAGCGGAAACCGGATTTACCTGGCCGACGGCTACCGGGGAACGGGGATTCCCAATTTCTTCGTTTTCGAGAAGGATCAGATCTGTCCGGATATGGAGCCGGCCGGGAGTTACATGACCCTCAATATCGCCTGGGGTGTTTCCACGAAAGGGGACACGGCATATGTATCCGACGAGTGGGGTGGCCTGGCGGTGCTCGACTGCAGCGCTCCCGGGCAGATAGAACTTCTCGGAACACTCGATCTGGGAGGATACCCGCATGATCTGGCGCGGACGGATGACAGAGTCTACGTTGCCTCGAAGGGAGGGAATGTCCGGGTCGTGAGCCGGGAAGGACCGGGCCTCGAGGAGGTCGGAATCGTCGATCCGCGGGGGCTCGCCGGCGGAATAGTCGCCCACGGTGACACCCT
>CAZMKB010000268.1:0-4954 GCA_964566685.1 uncultured Gemmatimonadota bacterium
CTGATTATGCGCAGGGGCCCGCAGGGGTGGAAATATTCGATGCTTCTGTGATCGGGGAGCCCCGTCTCGTGGGCTCGCTCGATCTCGGCTGGGAGGCCCACTGTTACGACCTGGCGGTCGACGGTGAGCTGATCTATGCCCCCAACGGGAGCACCGGACTCCGGATCATCGACGCGAGCGACCGGACCGATCCCTGGACCCTGAATATCGTCGACACACCGGGGAAAGCCCTTGAAGTTTTTCTCGAGGGAAATATCGCCTACGTTGCGGACGGCGGTGAGGGTCTCAGGCTGATCGACATCTCGAATCCCGAGATCGCATACGAAATCAACTCGTTCGCCACTCCCGGATCGACCTCGGGCGTCTGGGTGGAAGATGCCATCGCTTACCTCGCCGACGGAGAGGGAGGTCTCCGCATCGTCGACTGTCATGATCCCGGGGCCCTCTTCGAACTGGGTTCCTCTCCGCTTCCCGGCAGAGCCTACCAGGTGCAGGTTGTCGACTCCCTCGCTTTCGTCACCTGTCAGGGCGGGGGCGTGGTTGCTCTCGACGTGAGAGACCCGGAAACACCGTATCAACTCTCATGGTTCGAAACCGCCGGGAAAGCTCACGGCCTCCTTGTCGAAGGACAGAAGGTCTTTCTCTCGGACTGGTACGGCGGCCTTTACCTGCTCGAATACTCGTGGCTGACCGGCAAGATACACAGTGGCGGGATCCCGCTTCACGAGAGAAGAAATATTGCGGCTGCCGCCGGTCGAAACACAGGCGGTCATTCAGCCGTCGAAGACCGACCATCCCGTTGACATCCGTCGCCGACTTCACAATAATCATTATATCGTCCGGCTGAGGGATTCCTCTGGTCAGTGGAACCGGCCACCGACCCGGAAATCGATCCGGTCGATAGGAGCGGAGCCGGGATCATGTCTCCCGGCTCTCAACGCCAGAGGGGTGATCGGCGGGGAGGCGGCTGGCTCGATCTGTGCCGCAGAAGCCGGTACGGACACACACCTGCAGCGCGAATCCGGTTTTCTGGAACGGTGCCCATACACAACAACGACATAGCGGAAATCTTCAACAGGATGGCAGATCTCCTGGAGATCGAGGGGGCCAACCAGTTCAGGGTGAGGGCCTACCGGAACGCCGCCCGGACGGTGGCCGGCCATGGTGAGAATGTGGCCGATCTGGTGAAGAAGGAGAAAGACGTCTCGAAGCTTCCCGGCATCGGGAAGAGCATGGTCGAGAAGATCAGGGAGATCGCCGACAGCGGCACGCTTTCCCAGCTGGCCGAGCTCGAGGGACGTGTTCCACCCGAGTTGAGCGGCCTGATGAAGCTCGCCGGCCTGGGCCCGAAGAAGGTCCAGGCTCTCCACGCAGAGCTCGGAATCGAGACGCTGGAGGATCTACGGGAAGTCGCAGAGAAGGAGAAGATAAGAGAGCTCGAGGGGTTCGGACGGAAAACGGAAGAGAAGATTCTCCGGGAGCTGAAGAAGGAAATCCACGTGGAGAAGCGTTTCAAGCTGGCCTCGGTGGAAGGTCGCGTCACCTCACTGGTGGATTTTCTCGAGAGCGTCGAGGGTGTCAAAAAGATCGCCGTCGCGGGAAGTTACCGGCGAAAGAAGGAGACGGTCGGAGATGTCGACATCCTCGCCACCTGTAGAAAGGGCTCCAGCGTGATGGACCGATTCGTCGAGTACGAAGACGTGGTCCAGGTCATCTCGAGGGGGGAAACCCGCTCGTCGGTGGTGCTGCGCTCAGGCCTCCAGGTGGACCTGCGGGTGGTGCCGCAGGTGAGCTACGGCGCGGCCCTGCACTACTTCACCGGATCGAAAGAACACAACATCGCCGTGCGAAAACGCGGCCAGAAGAGAAACCTCAAGATAAACGAGTACGGCGTCTTCAGGGGAGAGAAGCGGGTCGCCGGGAAAACGGAGGAGGAAGTGTACGACAGGGTCGACCTTCCCTACATCGCTCCCGAGCTGCGGGAGAACCGCGGCGAAATAGAGGCGTCCGAGGAAGGCAGGCTCCCCTCGCTCGTTCGTCTCGAGGACATACGCGGTGATCTCCACGCACACACGGACGAGACCGACGGTCACCACTCCCTCGAGGACATGGCCCGGGCGGCCGCCGAGAGGGGATACGAGTACCTCGGCATCACCAACCACTCGAAGAAAGTGACCATGGCGAAAGGTCTGGACGAGAAACGCCTCGCCCGGGAGATCGAGAGCATCGACAGGCTGAACGAAAAGTTGAAAGAAGTCATCATCCTCAAGTCCATCGAGGTGGATATCCTGAAGGACGGCTCGCTGGACCTCTCCGACGACATCCTCGAGAAGCTGGATTTCACGGTGTGCTCGGTCCACTACAACTTCAATCTCTCCCGGGAGAAACAGACGGAACGGATCATCCGGGCGATGGACAATCCGAACTTTCACATACTCGGCCACCCCAGCGGCCGCCTGATCAACGAACGGGACCCCTACGACGTGGATATGGAACGGCTGGTGGATGCGGCGAAGGAGAGAGGCTGTTTCATGGAGCTCAATGCACACCCGGACCGTCTCGATCTCACCGACGTCTACTGCAAGATGGCCAGGGAGAGAGGGGTCGGCGTCGTCATCTCGACCGATGCTCACAGTATCCGGGATCTCGACTTCATGCGGTTCGGCGTGTGGCAGGCGAGACGCGGCTGGCTGGAGCCCGGAGATGTCCTCAATACCAGGAGCTGGGATGAGATGAAGAAGATGCTCGCGAGATCGTGAGGGTGATTTCCATGCGTTGCGGTGAATCACCGGGAAATCACTCGGGTCAATGCAGGGGGAGACATGGATTTCAAGAAGAATCCTGATACCGATTTCGCCGATATAGAAGATCTGGGCAGGGAGGGAGCCCGGGAGGAGGTGGAGGCCCTCCGGGAAGCCATCGACTACCACGACTATCTGTACTATGTGAAGAACCAGCCGAAGATTTCCGACACGGTCTACGACGAGCTCTTCCGCCGGCTCCAGGAGCTGGAAGAGGCCTTCCCGGAACTGCAGTCGGACACCTCCCCCACCCGGCGCATCGGCGCTCCACCGGTCGACAGGCTCGAGAAGATCCGCCACACCGAGACGATGCAGAGCCTCAACAGCGCTCTGGATGAGAAGGAGATCAGGAACTTTCACGATTTCGTCCTGCGGAACACCGGCGAGGACGGCGTGACCTATGTCGTGGAGCCGAAGTTCGACGGGCTCTCGGTAGAAGTCGTCTACGAGAACGGGCGGTTTCAATACGGGGCCACCCGTGGCGACGGGGTGGAGGGTGAAGACGTATCCGAGAACATGAAGACGGTGCGCCGGATGCCGCTTCGGTTGCAACCGGATGATGGTACTCCCCTCTTCCTGGCGGTGCGGGGCGAGGTTTTCATGTCGAAGAAGGGATTTCAGGAGACGAACAGGGAGCGGATCGAACGGGGCGAAGAGCCGTTTGCAAACCCCCGCAACGCCGCCGCCGGCACCATGAGACAGCTCGACTCGAAGAAGGTCGCCGACAAGCCGCTCGACATCTTTTTCTACGACATACTCAGGATAGAGGGTGCCGGGTTCTCCTCGCACTGGGAGGCACTCAAACAGTTCTCACGGTGGGGTCTTCCGACCGACCCCCACAGCAGGCGGTACACGGAGTTGGAGAAGATAAAGGCTTACCGCGACCGCCTCTCCGAAGAGCGCGACGACCTGGACTACGACATCGACGGGATCGTGATCAAGCTGGACGACTACGAACTGCGCCGCAGCCTGGGAACACGCGAGCGCAGCCCCCGCTGGGCGGTCGCATGGAAGTTTCCGCCGAAGAAGGAAATCACCGTCCTGGAAGAGATCGTGGTGCAGGTGGGGAGGACGGGCATGCTGACCCCGGTGGCACTCCTTCAGCCCGTCGACGTCGGCGGGGTCACGGTGAGCAGGGCGACGCTTCACAACGAAGAGGAGGTGCTGCGAAAGGACGTTCGGCCGGGAGACAGGGTACGGGTGGAGAGGGCCGGGGACGTCATCCCCGAGGTGGTCGAACGCATCAAGGAGCGGGGAAGGAAGCGGGGAGAGAAGTTCTCCATGCCGGATACCTGCCCTTCATGCTCCGCACAGGTCGTCAGGGAGGGGGCGTACTCCTTCTGCCCGGCGGGTCTCTCCTGTCCCGCTCAGCTCATCGGGCACATCATCCACTTTGCATCCCGTGATGCCCTGAACATCGAAGGCCTGGGGGAGAAGACCGCGAAGGACATGGTACGGAAGGAAATGGTGGAGAACATGGCCGATCTCTACCGGCTGACGGTGGAAGATCTCCTCGAGCTGGAGGGCTTTGCCGACAAATCCGCCCGGCAGCTCCACGAGGCCATCCAGGCGAAGAAAGAGCCCCGTCTCGACCGTTTTCTCTACGCGCTGGGCATCCGTCACGTGGGCCGGCGCGTCGCCAGGCTGCTGGCCGGGGAGTTCGGCACGCTCGACGAGCTGCGCGGGGCAGACCGGGAGAGGCTGGAGGAAGTCCCCGAAATCGGGCCGGAGATTGCGCAGAGCGTAGAGAAATTCTTCTCGGAAGACGAGAACCGGGCGGTTCTGGACAGCTTTGCCGGCCTCGGAGTCGAACCGCAGGCGATGGAACGGGAGAAAGCGACCCCTCTCGAAGGGAAGACCTTCGTGTTCACCGGAAAGCTGGAAGGATTCACCAGGACCGAGGCGAAGGAGAGGGTGGAGGCTCTCGGAGCACGTGCTACCTCCAGCGTGAGCGGCGAGACCGACTACCTGGTGGCCGGGGAGAATCCCGGGAGCAAGCTCGACGATGCCCGCCGGGAGGGAGTCGAGATCCTGGACGAGAAGGGATTCGAGGAGCTCCTGAAGGAGGCCCGGTAGCTGGCTCGGGGTAACGGCCGGCAGGACAATCCCGGCGGACGAGATGACCGATCATGGAGCATTCCCGGTCGGATCCT
>CAZMKB010000269.1:0-4893 GCA_964566685.1 uncultured Gemmatimonadota bacterium
GGCCGTTATCTCCCTGCTCGGTTTCATGGAGGCGATCTCGATCGCCAAGGCCATGGCGGCGCGGACGGGTCAGCGGCTCGATCCCAACCAGGAGCTCATCGGCCAGGGACTCGCGAACGTGGTGGGCTCGTTCAGCCAGAGCTATGCCGTCTCGGGCTCCTTCTCGCGCTCGGCCGTCAATCTCCAGGCCGGTGCCGTAACGGGTCTCTCCAACGTGTTCTCGAGCGCCGTGGTCATCGCGACGCTCCTTTTTCTCACTCCGCTCCTGTATCACCTGCCGCAGGCCACGCTCGCAGCGATCATCATGATGGCGGTCATCGGGCTCGTCAACATCAAGGGTTTCGTCCACGCCTGGAGAGCCCAGTGGTACGACGGAGCGATCAGCATCATCACCTTCGTCTCCACCCTGATCTTTGCGCCCCACCTCGATCGGGGGATCTTCATCGGTGTCGTTCTCTCCATCGTCCTTCACATGTTCCGGGACATGAAACCGAGCATCGCAATGCTCTCGAAGCACCCCGACGGTACATTCAGGAACCGCGAACGGTTCAACCTGGCACAGTGCCCCCACATCGCCCTGATCAGGTACGAGGGCTCGATCATCTTCGCAAACGTGAACTTTCTCGAGGAGAGCGTAATGGAGCGGGTCTCGGCGATGCCTGAGCTCAAGCACATCCTCATCGTTGGAAACGGCGTCAACGAGCTCGATGCTTCCGGCGAAGAGATGCTCTCGTCGCTCGTCACCCAGCTTCACGATGGCGGATACGATGTTTCCTTCAGCGGTCTGAACGACTCGGTCCAGGACGTCATGAGAAGGACGGGACTGCACGACCTGATCGGAGAGGAACACTTCTACCGGAACGCCACCAGAGCCGTCAATGCCGTCTGGGACAGAGCGCACCGTGGCTCGACCGAGAAGCAGTGCCCGCTCCTGCTCCCGATCGAGCTGGAAGAAGATGATTCCGCATCCGACGACTTCAGTACCCTTGGATTCCTGATGGAAGGAAAAGGGAGGGAAAAACGAAAAGGCGATTCGGAACGACGGTAAACTGCATGGACGGAAGGGTACAGGTACCGGTTCACGACTGGCTCGTGAAGGAGTTCGGCTTCGACTACGTCGATGCCGTCACCGAAGCCGGTCCCACGAAAGTCGTCACACAGGGCGAGCCGCACCAGGTCCGGTCCGTACGAGAAAGAGTGCGGATATCGGTCGAGAAGCACGGTTCACCGGTGGTGGCACTTGTCGCTCATGGAGACTGCGCCGGCAATCCTCTGCCGAAGGACGAAAGCATCCGGCAGCTCGAAGAAGGGATGGAGGTCGTTCGCTCCTGGGGATTCGGCGTCACGGTCATCGGGCTCTGGGTGGATGACGCCGACTGGCACGTCGAGCTCGTCGGAAAGCTCGATCCCGGGAGCTGAGTGATCCTGCCCGTCCAGGGGCGGCCTCCGTGCTCTTTTCGGCGTAATCATGGAAATGGCCGCAGGAGCCGGAAAACGCGGCGACGGTGCGCGTTCGTCACTGCGTCAGGATGGGCATTCCCATGACCGGCCAGACGAGCCAGACGAACAGGCTGAGCACCACCGTCAGGAGGATGCTGGCGGGAATCCCCGTGACGAAGAACTCGCCGCTCGTGAACTGCTTGCTCTCATAGGCGATGGCGTTCGGGGCCGCTCCCACCAGGAAGAGAAACGGCATCCCCGCCATGGTGAGAGACGAGAAGAGGATGACCTCCGGCGCGACTCCGAGGTAGGGGGCGATGACGAGCGCCACCGGCAGCGTGATCGCGATGGCCGCCACGTTCATGATGAGGTTGGTCATGATGAGAACGAAGACCGACACCCCGATGACGAAGATGAACCAGCTCGTGTCCTGAAGCAGCCCCAGCCACTTGATCGCCAGCCAGCCCGCCGCGCCCGTCTGCCAGAGACAGAAACCGATGGACATCGCTCCTCCGAAGAGCAGGATGATGTTCCAGGGAATGTCTTCGAGATCCTCGATGGTCAGGATCTCGAGCAGGAAGAAGAGCACCGTGCAGGTGAGGATGATGGCGCTCTTGTTGATCTGGGCGAGCCCGGGGATGAAGCTTCTGAAGCTCATCGCCGCGATGGTGAGCAGAACTATCACGAGGGTGAGGATTTCCGCCCGTGAGAAAGCCGGAAGCTTTGCATAGAGGGCGTGAGCCCGCTCCCTGAGCCCCGGAATCGTGCTCTGCTCCGGCCGGAAGAAGATCATGATGAATATCCATAGCAGGAATACCATTACCGTTCCAATGGGAAACATGTAGTAGGACAGCTCGAAGAAGGTGACCTCACGGCCGGTGATGTCCCGGAAGAATCCGATCGCCACCGCCCCACGGGCCGCCCCCAGGAGAGTGATGATCGAGCCGGCCCCGGCGACGAAAGCCATTCCGATGAAGAGCCCCTGCCCGAACTTCGTCGGCCTGTCCTCCTCGGAATACAGCGAGTAGATGGCCATGAGCAGCGGGAACATCGCGGCGGCCACGGCGGTGTGGGCCATGATCAGGGTGAGCAACGCGGTCATGGTGAAACTTCCCAGGTAGATCATGCTTGTCTTCTCTCCGACCATCGCCAGCATTTTGTAGGCCATTCTCTTCGTGAGCCCTGATTTCGAGAACGCCATGCCGATGACCACGGAACCGAAGATGAACCAGACCGACGGATCGAGGTAGTCCGTGAACGCAACTCTCGTGTCCCTGATCAGGAACAGTGCCTGGACCACACCGATGGTGATGCCCGTTATTCCGATCGGCACGACTTCGAAGACCCACCAGACGGCGGCGAGACAGAACAGAGCGAGCGCCGCTTTTCCCTCACGGGTGAGCGGAAAGTGCTTCCCGGCCGGGTCGACGGCATCCTGAAACGGCGGGGATACGTAGACCACGATGAACAGGACGAGGCCGAGGAGCGTGAAGGTGAGCCGCTTCCAGTCTATCTGGCGGACGACTTCGGGCAGCGTGAACCGGTCATCGGAGGCCATGTCGTTATCGGTGGACGGTTCCCGCTCTCTGTCACGGTTGCTGTCTTCTGTCTCCTGTCTGGTCATGGGTAATAGCCACTCCCGCGGATCACACGTGTTCGCCGGTCAGCTCCTCGAGCAGCATTGCGATCTCGTGGAAGACATCCACCGTCCGGACGACGCCGATGACGTTTCCTTCCTTGAGAACGGGCATCAGGTCGATGTCCCACTTGATGATGTAGTACACGATCTTCGCCAGCCGGTCGTCGTGCTCGAGGGTCGACTTGATCGGCTGCATCACCGTGCTGACCGGCTGCTCCGCCTGCTCGCGGACGGCGTCCGCGAACCTTCCCGCTGTCAGTTCCGTCAGGTTGGGATCGACCTCGAACTTGAACACCTGCCTGCGGTGCTTCAGGGACATGGAGCGGAGGAACTTCGGCTCCAGGCCTCTCAGGATGTCCCGCCTCCTGACGATGCCGAGCGGATGGAAATCCTTGTCGAACACGATGAGCACGCGGGGCAGGGATTTCCTCCCGCCGACCTCGAGCTGAGCCGTTTCCATGATTTCGACGGCCTGCCGGATCGTCGCGGTGTGGAAGATGTTCGGATATCTCCTGATCGGTATCATGATGTCTACTGCGCGTCTGGTCGCCATGGCACGTTCTCCTCTCGTGTGAAACGGGATACTTATGCGTATAACCGTAATGACGGTAAAGGGTTATCAAATGCCCATCAATATAACCGAGACGAAAATCGAAGTCAAGCGAAATCGTTCTGCTGCGTCACCGGGTGAAATAACGGTGGACACGGCAACCTCTTTGTATTACATTCACTTCCATGAGAAACGGGGTCGAGAGACGGCCCCGTGCCGGCTGCATGGTATCCACCACCAGAAACCTCACGATAACGCAACCACGGAGCACCTGACCAGGGAGGTACCGAATTGAGCTTGAAGGAAGTGCAGGAAGCGATTGCCGACAACATGAAGAAGTGGCAGAAGATCGAGAACTCGTCCGTCGTGTCGACCGGCAGGATCATGGAAAAGACTGAGAATCCCATCGTGCGGATGGTCATGGAGATCATTCAGCGGGATTCACAGATGCACTACCGCATTCAGCAGCTGATTGCGGACAGCATGGAGTCTTCGACGATCGCGATGACCCCGGACGAGCTCGCCGAGATCTGGGACATGGTCGAGAAGCACATCGAGCTCGAGAAGCAGACGGTGAAATTCGCCGAAGACGCGCTGGAAGTGCTCAAGGGAACGAAGATGCTCATTCCGGAGTACTTTCTCCACTACCTGCTCGAAGACGAAACCAAGCACAATCACCTCCTCGAGCAGCTCGAGGCGCTGAAACGGGGAATCTACCCTTACGCCTGACGATAGCGTCCGGAAAACGGGTGCAGGACAGGTATGAACAGTTCGGGTCAGGCCGGGAGCTCCTCGGCGAACCGTGTGATCCCCTTCACCGTTCTCTCGAGCTCTTCCGTGCCGTGGCTCGTGCTCACGAACCACGCCTCGAACCTCGACGGAGGAATGAACACGCCGGTGTCGAGCAGGGTGTGGAACATGCGGGCGTACCGCTCACCGTCGGTCCTCGACGCCGACTCGAAATCCCGGATCTCGTCCGTGGAGAAAAAGACGGTGAAGAGGCTCTCGACCCTGTTGATACGCAGATCGATTCCATGCTTCACGGCCGCGCCGGAGATTCTGCCGGTGAGCTCTTTGGTGTACCTGTTCAGCGACCGGTAGACGACGTCGTCGGCGAGCGCTCTCAGCCCGGCAACGCCGGCGGCGGTGGAGAGCGGATTGCCCGACAGTGTTCCCGCCTGGTACACCGGGCCTCCCGGGGCCAGGAGATCCATGATGTCGGCTCGACCTCCGACACCCCCGATCGGAAGGCCGCCGCCGAGGA
>CAZMKB010000270.1:0-4877 GCA_964566685.1 uncultured Gemmatimonadota bacterium
TGCGACGGTGATGGATTTTCTGCGGGATGTCTCTCCCTATATCTACACCTACGTGATCGCCCAGCTGTGACCGGGCGCTCAGGTGTGAGGACGGTCCTCGATGGCTGAATATGAGCTCAACATACGCGACTACTTCTACATCCTGAAAAAGCGCAGGAGGGTGGTGGCCGGCGTGACGTTCGGCGTCATGATCCTGACGTTCATCCTGAGCCCCTCCAAACCGCCCACCTACCGGGCCACTTCCAGCGTGAAGATCATGCAGACCGCCCAGGTGTCCGGTCTCGTCCAGGAGGTCATCACGTACAAGGAGTGGGACAACTTCGAGACACAGACCAGGATCATCAGGAGCCAGAAGACCATGGTCAACGTGGCCAGGGAAATGGGGCTCATCGAGGACGACACTGCCATCGGCGCCGTGCTCTCTTCGAGCGAAGACGTGGACGTCATCGAGGAGCTGCAGGACAACACCATCGTCGAGCGGGACAAGGATACGAACATCATCGAGATCACCTACGAGTCCCAGGATCCGGCGATCGCTCAGAAGTACGTCAACGTGATCGCCAACGTCTACGTCGAGGACTCGAACTACGAGAAGAACCGCCAGATCAACGAGGCGATCGCCCACTTGGAGGATCGTCTCGAGGTCCAGAAGCAGGTGCTCGAGGAGGGCCAGCAGGAAGTGCGGGAGTTCATCCTGGCGAACATCGAGAACCTCTCGCTCGGCTCGGGCGGTCTCGGGTCGGTCTTCGAGGAGTACGTCACCCTCTCCCGGGACATCGAATCGCTAAAGACGCAGATAGCGCAGGCCGAGCAGCGCCTGGAGACCGGAGAGGGCTTCGACTGGATCTCGAGCGACCAGGGCGATCCGACGCTGCAGAAGCTGAACGGGCAACTCATCGACCTCATGGCGAAGAAGCAGGAGTTCCTGGTGGAGCACACGGTGAAGTCCCCCTCGGTCGTCGACATCGAACAGCGCATCAAGAGCCAGCTCCGGGACATCATCAAGGAGTACCGCGAGACCCTCTCCACCATGGAAGCCCGGAAGGAGAAGCTCTACGGCATGCTCTCCCAGATGCCGCTCAACGACGACCGTCTCGACGAGATCCGCAGCAAGGTGAACGACGACCGAAAGCTCATGAGCGATCTCAAGGAGAAGTACCAGGAGGCGAAGCTGCGGGAAGCCGAGAAGACCATCGACTTCAGCGTGGTGGAGTACGCGACGGGGGCGGATCGGGTGAAGGGAACGGGGAGGGCGGCCAAGGCAATGGCGGGACTCCTGATGGGACTGGTGATGAGCGTGGTGGCCGCTTTCGTCAGGGAGAGCATCGACACGAGCATCGGCACGATCGAGGACGTCGAGCTCTACATCGGCTCGACGGTGCTCGGCGTCATTCCGAGCATCCACGTCGAGGACATCAAGGCCCGGATCGTCAAGAAGAAGCCGCAGTCCCAGAATGATCCGATGCTCGAGAAGTACTCTCACCTGATCACCCTGTTCGAGCCGAAGTCGCCGGTCGCGGAAGCCTACCGCACGCTCAGGACCAACCTCGAGTTCGCCAGGATCAAGAAGGAGGGGAACGCCTTCCTCGTGACGAGCTCCACGCTGCAGGAAGGAAAGACGACGACCATTGTCAACCTCGCCATCACCATGGCGCAGCTCGGGAAGAACACGCTGCTGGTGGGAGCGAACCTCAGGCGCCCCGTGCTCTACAAGATGTTCGGGCTGGACATGGAACCGGGTCTCACTAACGTGATGCTCGGGACCGTGGAGTGGCGGGATGCACTGAAGTCGATCACCGACATCCTGACGGGCCGCATGATGGTCATCGACGACGTGCTGATGGCGTCCGGGCTGGACAACCTGAAGATCCTCACCTGCGGCTCGATGCCGCCGAATCCCTCTGAGCTGATCGGGTCGGACCGGATGACGGAATTCATCGAGGAGGTCAGGAAGGAGTTCGACATCGTCCTGTTCGATGCCCCGCCGACGCTCCCGGTGACCGACTCGGTGATCCTCGGCAGCAAGGTGGACGGCGTCATCCTCACCTACAAGGTCGGGAAGGTCGCCCGCGGGATGCTGAAGCGCGCCAAAGCCCACCTCGAGGCCGTCGGCGGGAACGTGTGGGGCGTGATCCTGAACGACGTGAAGGCGGAGGTGTCGAGTTCGATGGTGTCCTATCACTACTACGGCGACAAGGCCCCTCCCATCCGGGATTTCGTGGACGACACCTTCCTGCCCGACCGCGGGGGCTGGGAACGGCGGATGGAGCAGCTCACCAGAGCGAAGGAGTGGGTCACTGACAGGGTGACCGAGACGCTCAGAAAGAAGAACGGCGGGAGCGGGGGGAACGGAGGAAACGGGAGGAATGAGCGGTGAGGACGGGATACGATCACTCACCCCACGGTTTTCAGGGAACCGGTTTCTTCGCGGCGCTCGTGCTGTCGGTGTTCCTCGGTGCTTTTCTCCTGTCCTCCCTCAGCATCCCGGTCGCTCTCCTCACGGCGGTCGGATTCTCGGTCTTCATCCTCTCGTTCGTGAGCACCCGGTTCGCCATCTATCTCCTGATCTTTTCCATGCTCCTCTCGCCCGAGTTCGGGGCGATGCACGGTGATGTGGCCGAGGGAAGAAGCATCGTCGTCAGGCTCGACGACCTGCTCCTGGTCGTCATCTCACTCTCCTGGCTGGCCCGGCTGGCGCTTCTGAAGGAAGGCGTGGCCCTCTTCCGCCGCACACCCATCGGCAAGCCCGTCGCGTGGTACGTGAGTGTCGTGATCACAGCCACGATCCTGGGGATCATGATGGGGAGGATCGATCCCCTGCCCGGGTTCTTCTACACGCTCAAGTACGTCCAGTACATCGTCCTGTTCTACATGATGGTCAATCACCTGAACACGAAGAAGCAGGCGAGGAACATCCTCTGGGCCGCCTTCGCCACCTGCGCCGTCATCTGTCTCTATGCCGTCTACCAGATTCCTTCAGGCGGACGCGTCTCGGCGCCGTTCGAGGGCGCCGGCGGCGAGCCGAACACGCTGGGAGGGTACCTGGTGCTCATGGTCTCCATGGTCGGAGGGCTCCTCCTGTGCATGAAGGATCACCGGAAGAAGCTCCTTTTGGCCGGTCTCGGAGTGCTCATCGTGATCCCGCTCCTCTACACCATGTCGCGGAGCTCGTGGATCGCCCTGGTTCCCATGAGCCTCGTCTTCGTCGTGTTCGCCAGGAAGAAGATCTGGCTTCTCTCGTTCATGATCACGGCCGCCGTGGTCGGGCCGCTCTTCGTGCCGGAGGAGGTCGTCGACAGGGCAGCGTCCACCTTCGAAGAGACGGAGTGGCACGGCAGGACGGAGCGGATCGGCGGTATCGCGTTCGACCCCTCGGCATCCGAGCGGATCACCCGGTACCGGGAGTCGCTCGGCCGATTCATCAAGCATCCGGTCATCGGCTACGGTGTCACGGGGGGAGGTTTCATCGACGGCCAGTTCCTCAGGACGCTGGAGGAGACGGGACTCGCCGGGCTCATCACGCTCCTCTGGCTCCTCGCCGCCGTCTTCACGGCGGCCCGGTCCAACTACCGCTCTCTCGCGGATCCCCTGATGAAGGGCCTCTCCCTCGGCCTCATGGCCGGGGTGGCCGCGCTCATGGGGCACGCGGTCGGCAGCAGCACGTTCATCATCATCCGGATCATGGAACCGTTCTGGCTCATGGTCGCCATCGTCCTGCGCGCTCCCGAGCTCACCGGGGAGGACCCGGAGGACGGGGGGCTCGGATCCGAGGCGCTCCTGAAGGCGCGGCTGAGTGCGGAGCGTCCGGTCGAAGGGAAGGTGATCGTATGACGGGAGAGCGCTCGACTCGTGAGACGGCCGGATCGCTCAAAGTCGCCCACCTCGTCGACTGCTTCCTCGCGCGTTCCGAGGTGTTCATCTACGAGCTCGTCAGGAACCAGGAGGGCATCGAGAAGCTCGTCGTCGCCCGGCAGGTGAGAAACCCGGAGCTCTTTCCCTTCGAACCGCTCTTCCGGTGCGACGGCAACGGCAACGGGAATCGAGGGGGCAGGATCCGGAGGATCGTGAACCGGTTCTCCCGCGCCGGGGGAAACGACCTCCTCGCGGCCGAGACGCACCTCCGGGATGAGGGGCCGCACATGCTCCACGCCCACTTCGGCCTGCTCGGGGTACGTGCCCTCGAGCTCCGGCAGAGGCTCGGTGTCCCGCTCGTCACGTCCTTCTACGGGGTGGACGCGTCGAAGCAGGCCAGGGAGCCCGGGAACAGGGCCGGATTCAGGAGGCTCTTCCGGGAGGGAGATCTCTTTCTCGCCGAGGGTTCCGCGATGAAGATGCGGCTCGTGGGCATCGGCTGCCCGCCGGAGCGGATCAGGATCCAGCACCTCGGAGTCGATCCGGAGAAAATCTCCTTCGTCCGGCGGACCTTTCCGGCTCCGGGGGAGACCGTCCGGGTCCTCTTCTGCGGCCGGTTCGTCGAGAAGAAAGGCGTCCTCGACGCCCTCTGTGCCGTGCAGATAGCCCGTGACGCGGGAGCGGACATCCGGTTCAGGATCGTCGGCGACGGACCGCTCAGGCCGGAGGTCGAACAGTTCATCGAAAGCCGGGGACTGGGAGAGCACGTCGAGCTCTGCGGCATGCTCGACCACGGGGCATACCACCGGGAGCTCGAATCGGCGCACCTTCTCATCCAGCCGAGCAGGACGGCTTCCGACGGAGACACCGAGGGCGGGGCACCGACCGTCCTCCTGGAGGCCCAGGCCAGCGGACTGCCCGTGGTGTCGACGACGCACGCGGACATTCCCGAATACGTCCGGGACGGGGAGAGCGGCCTCCTGGTGGAAGAGGGGAACGTCCGGGAACTGGCACGGGCCCTCATC
>CAZMKB010000271.1:0-2804 GCA_964566685.1 uncultured Gemmatimonadota bacterium
GGCCGTCGGACCTGCGGCACCGAAGGCCTCGATGTTGTTGTTCCTGTTGCCGTGCACCATGAGACCGGAGTACCAGTCTCCCGAGCCGCCGTAGGTCGTGTCGGGATCGTTGAGCCTGTTGTCGAACACCCCGTTGATGTAGAAATCGAAGTGGTTCCCGCTGGCGTCCTGCGTGATATCCACCCTGATCTCGTCGCCCCCGACCGGATCGGCGAGGTTCGACTCGATGCTGGTGATCTGATTCACCGGCGCACCGTTCTCCACGTTCCAGAGTGAGATCTTGTCGAGGACGTCGTGACGGAAGATGAGATACCCGTTCGCATCGGGCGCGGGTTCGTCCATCATGAGGACCAGCCCCGCGTTTCGTGTGCCCTCGGGGTCAACCGACTCCGACCACACGTACGACGCCTCCTCGAGATTCGGCGAACTGTTGAAGATGGCCACGAAGTCCCACCTGTCCTCGCCGGACAGGTTCACCAGTTCCCCTCCGGCGAGTGCCAGTTCGGGATCAGCCGTCCACCAGGGACCGAGAACGGCCCGCTCGAAATCGTCGAGCGCAGTCGTCTCCCCGCCGAGTGCCGTAGTGGTGTCGACCACATTGGACAGATCGGACCAGTTGAAATTTTCATCTCTGGTCCTCATGGCGAAGTAGTAGTGCACCTCCTGCGCCATTTTGGGAGTCGTGAACTCCTGGTACATTCCGTAGGGGAGCGGTGCGGGTTCGCCCAGGAATTCCTGGGCTTCGTCGAAGTTGCCGGGGGTGATCTCCGCGATGGAATACCTGATGTCGTACTCCTCGGCGGTGCCGAGCGTGTCGGTGTCACCGGGAGTGGTCCAGGCGAGCCTCACGCGGCGCCCGTCCACTTCTACCACCTGCAGGTCGCTGATCCTGGACGGCGGGATGAAATCGAGCGTCTTTCCGGACACCACGTTGCTGAGATCGGAGAAGTTCGCCGTCGGGAAACCGTCGCTCGCCTTGATTCCGAAGTAATATTCCGTGTCGGGAAGAAGAGTCATCACCACCATACTGTCGGGTGACCCGGAGGTGGACGGCGCCGGTTCTCCCATCGCCCGCATCGCTTCGTCCCAGTTCTCCTCCGTGAGCGGCTCGGTGTGGTAGCGGACTTCGTACGACAGTGCCGTTCCGGTGAAGCCGTCGTTGCCGGTGGCGGTCCAGAAGAGCGCAACGGAGGTGTCCGACCGGACGACCGCCGTGAGGTCGTCGATCCGGGCGGGTGGAACCGAATCATCGGCGAACCTGACGAAAGAGTACTGTTCGACATTGTTCTCCACACCTCCGCCCAGGACGAAGCCGCTGTAGAGCGTCACCTCGTTCCCGTATGTCTTGGCCGGATCGGTGAGGGTGACCTCGAGCTCGTGGTTGTAGAAGACGTCGAAGTGATGGCCGTCGGCGTCGCTCCGGATCCTGACCTGAAACGAGTCTCCCGCCGCCGGAAAGGTGCGGTCCGATTCCCCGGTGGTGACCCTGGTGGTCATCACGCCGTTCTCGAGGAGCCTCAGGACATAGCGGTTCGTGCCGAGGTTCTTGAACACGACGTACCCGTTGGCCGAGGTCGTCGAATCGGAGAGCATGAGAGCGAGCCCCGCCTTGTCGATACCTTCATCATCCGCGCTGTCTCCCCACACGACGACCGTTCCCAGCGGATCGGTGTGAGCGACGTATACTGCGAGATCGTCGAGCACATCCGCGGTGTCTGAATTTTCGACTTCACCGGAGACGATGGTGAGCGACGCATCCTCCCTCCAGTCGGCCCCCAGAGGTCCGTCGGCGCGCTCGAAGTCGTCGACGTACACCGTGTCCGCCGTGACTGCGGGATCGAGCGGCCCCGAAGTGAGGATCGAAGGAAGTGCGGAGAGGAAGAAAACGCTGGAAAGAAACGTGACGAGTATCCACCTTGTCATGATAACCCCCCGGTTGGTGATACACGATTCGTTATGAAAAAAGTATACTCTCAGGATCGTTTTTTTTCAACCCTGCTCTGCCCCTGCGGCTCCTCGATATGCACGGAAACCGGACTTCCTGTGAGCGCTGCGCTCGAGCGGGCGGATTTTCATGCGAAAGACCGCAGCAGACAACATGTTACCGGAGAAAAAAAGCCGCAACATCCATGCCGACGGAACATACAACAGTACAGGGATCGGTCCGTGTCGATCGAGGCGGGTCTCGGGCAGGGCTACATCGAGCCGAGGGATCTCGTCTGGACGGATGCTGACTCCGACGGATTTCTCGACATCCTCATCGTCGCCGGAGAGGGAGTGCACCTGATGATGAACGGCCCGTCCCTGGTGTTCTCGAACGAGGCGGGAATGCGCGGCCTCCCCTGGGACGTCACCGGTTTCCGGCAGGCCGACGCCTTCGACGGGCCATGTCCGGGGCTCTCCCCCCGCTCTCGTGAGGCTCCTGTTCGGCCTCGAGGACCGCGAGCCGGACAGCATGTTCGTCCGGTGGCCCTCCGGGATCCTGCAGGTGGAGCGGGTCGTCCCGCTGAACACGCTCTTCACCGTGATCGAAGACACGTCGCTCACCCGAACTTCTCCCGGGTCCGCACCGGTTGACCTGGAACGGGAGAAACGACCGCGGTGAAGCCGTCTCCTCCGGCGTCTACTTTTGCGCCCTGGAAACGGGCGGGAGCAGTTCCACCCGCAAGATGATCATCCTTCGTTAAGCCGCCGGGGATCTTCGAACCAGCCGGGAGGGCGGGAACGGAATTCCCGGCATCCCTCGGGGGTCGGGATCGCGATCATCGAAGCGTGAAGTGCGAGCCGGGGCACTTCTGGATATT
>CAZMKB010000271.1:2814-4874 GCA_964566685.1 uncultured Gemmatimonadota bacterium
TCCCGCTCTCCGGTGACGGACTCCGGGCCGCTCCCGCTCACGGACACGCCTCCGGCTCCGCCGTAGCGAGTATCACCGAACACCGGGTGGCCGATGCATGCTGCGTGGAAGCGGACCTGGTGTTTCCTCCCGGTGAGGGGAATCGCCGTCGCGTGGGTGAGGCCGGGGTCGGCGTGGAATGAAACAGGTTCGAACCGGGTGATGGCTCCTTTTCCCCGGAGCGTACCTGCGTCGACGACGGTCCAGGCTCCGCCCGGTTTCTCCGGAGTGACCGGGGTTATCGCACGTTCCACCGTGACTTCTCCCTCGAGGCATCCCAGCACGAGCGCGTCGTACTCCTTCCGGACCTTGCGGTTTCTGAACGCGGCGGCGATCAGCCCGGCGGCTCGGGCGGTCCTGGTGAAGACGACGAGCCCCGAAGTTTCCCGGTCGATCCTGTGCGCCGGGTGGACGGCCTTCCCCCTCCGCTCCTCGCGGAGGAGAGAGAGAAGGGTGTGACGGTAATACCTGCCGCTCGGCATCACGGGGAGCCCCGCCGGCTTGTCGACGACGATGATGCCTTCGTCCTCGTAGACAATTCGGTAGCCCGTTTCGACCGGGGGCTCGTCCCAGGATGGGCGATGAAACCTGAGCACGTCCCCGGCCGAGAGGACATCTTCCTTCTTTGCCGGTTCGCCGTTTCGCGTCACCATTCCTCCATCGATCCTCACCCGCCACGTCTCGGGCGAAGCGTGCCGGTAGCGCCGGGCGTAGAATTCGAGGACGGTCCAGCCGGCGTACTGCGGTCCCACGACGTTCTCGAAGAACGGTTCCTCTCCCATCTGTCTCTCCCGCCGGTACTCACGATCCGGCCGGTCCCGGCAGTCCGAAGGCGGCCGCCACAATCGAAAGCGTATGCATATTCGGGCTCGTGTCCCGTTCCAGGATTACATCACCATTATCTGCGGCTCTCGAGGTCCCTGACAGCGTTGATCCTCCTCGAAGTACCTCCAGGTACTCCTTCGTCGTCTCGCCTTGCCAGGAACCTCGATTGCTCGCTGCTATTGTCAACGTACTCCTGGGACGGAACACTAGTAATTTTCTTGTCCTCCCGCTCCGCGTCAAGGAGCCACGGAATACTTCTTGACACCCGGCCGTGCGGACAGGTAGATTACCGGGGAGGGTACCAACCGTCTTTCACTTCTGATCCCTTACTGTCTTCACCGGCTTCTCATTGCCCTCATGGTCTGTCTGTATCCAATGTGAGGTCCGATCGTCAAACTGCAGTGATCGGTAACGTTCAATCGTCGAGGGAGGTGAGACGAAATGAAGAAGGTGAATGTCGCGCTCGTGTTCTGTGTCGCCCTTGCACTGGCCTTCACCCTTTCCTGTGGCGGCCAGGCCGAGAAGGAGGCCGAATCGGAGCAGCAACAGCAAGTGACGAAGAAAGCTCCGGCTGGTGAAGAAATGCAGGAGAAGGCCGAGATGGTCAGCGGAGACGTGGCGAAGGGAAGGGCTCTCTTCGAAGATCCCGGCCTCGGTACCAATGAGAAGGCATGTGCGAGCTGTCATCCCGGCGGTGAAGGACTCGCGGGGGTCGCCGCGGAGTATCCCGTCGAGGATCCGGAGGCGGGAGAGATGAAAGAGCTTTCGGCGACGATCAACGCCTGCATCACCACGGCTCTCGAGGGAGAGGCTCTCGATCCCGAAAGCGTCGAGATGAAATCTCTCGAGGCGTACCTGAAAACTCTGTGATCGTTCATCCCCGGAAGCGTGAGAACCGGCGGGGAATCTCCTCCCGCCGGTTTTTCTCAGTCGCCTCCACCGGCCCCCGGCCTGCCAGCCCCGGAAAAAACAGCACGGAAGCCGGCTCGAACCGGAGGTGCAGGGCTGAGCTGTTCCCGGCACGCCCCGTCGTTGAATCCCCGCACTAAAACGCTTATTTTTATGATCGTGCAGACACCGGAGGTGATCGTGCGTGATGTGCACTACCTCGACAATGCCTGCGGATGAAGGAGAATGTGGTCGGGAGCGGGCTGGAGGCTCTCCGGCGTGCCCGTCCGGGGAGTGTACAACATCCG
>CAZMKB010000272.1:0-2417 GCA_964566685.1 uncultured Gemmatimonadota bacterium
GAGCATTCGGAACTCGGCACTCTGGGACGAGATGGTAAGGCGGTTCGGACCGGAAGAGGCAGAGCGGATCCTGAAGGAGTTCCGGGCCGAGGTCCGGTGAACCAAATATCCCGTATCGATCGCCGCCGGGAGTCTCGAAGAGGCAGGAGGAGAACATGTCGAGAAAGCACATCGATCCTGAACAGGTCTACTCCCAGTGCTGCTGGTGCGGCAGGCCTATCCCGAACGAAACGGAGTTCTTCGGGCTCGGGGGCAGAGCTCATGCCGGCATAGACCTGTCGGCGTACGAGGGGGCGGCACTCGAGATTGTCTCCCAGACCTCCGGCAGGAAGTTCTTCGCGATAGTGCCGTCATCGGATTCTGACGCCCGGAAAGACGGCGACGATCTCATGTTCGTTGTCTGCTCGCGCGAATGCGGGTCCGAGTTGAAATCGGCTTTGAACCACGAGATCGCTCTCGGCGACGTGCTCGGGGACATACACGATATGGGAGAGTAATCTCCCACATGACCATCCAGCGGAACGCGTATTGCCGCTCCCTGCGCGCCGTGACACCGGGCCAGGTATTTCCAACCCCCTGATGGCCGTCGCAGTGAGCCGGCATCGGGCGGCTGCAGCAGACGGTCTGCCACGGGAGCGAGCCCGCGCTTCCGCCCGCTCCTGATCCGCAGGGCCGTTAGCCCGCCTTTGAATGTGTGAATCAAATATTGTATATTTGATTTATGAGTCCAACAGTATTTCGCGCCAGGGGATATCGGTTCTACTTCTTCTCTCGTGAAGAGGCCGATTGCATATTCATGTTCATCACGAGACCGGAGAGGCCAAGTTCTGGATCGAGCCTGAGATCAGCCTTGCCCGGAACTACAGACTGACCGATCGGAGATTGACGACAGTACGTCGTTTGATTGAGGAGCACGAGGATGAGATACGCAGAGCGTGGGAAGAGCACTTCGGAAGTTGAGGTTGGGAACATCTCAGTACACGGCTTCTGGCTTCTCATTGGAGATCGTGAGATGTTCCTTCCATTCAAGGAATTCCCGTGGTTTCGGGACGCCCGTATTGCAGAAATTCTCCATGTTGAAATGCCGAGTCCTCATCACCTTTACTGGCCGGATCTTGATGTGGACCTCTCTGTTGAGTCAATCGAACATCCAGAACGATTCCCACTTGTCAGTAAGTGGCGGCCTGGCGCGTGAACCCGACGGCCAGGGATCGGAAGCGGCGTCCTTCTTGACAGGACTGGGCCGCGGATTACGTGCCATCGGTGTTGCACCAGGCACTGAGTCTGATGTGGCTGCCGTGTAGAGAGCGCCGCCCGGCGTCCCGATGCTCGTCGTCGATGCGAATCCGGAGCTGATGGACTGGCTGCACACGAAGAAGGACTCAATTCCTGCTTGGCAACCGGATTCAAACGATCGATGAGTTTTCCGTGACACGGCTCGGGCGGCTGATCGCCTCAGTTGAGTACATATGATGTCCGGACCAAACACGAGGTGAGTATTCCATGGGAAAGAAAAGTCTCGTCTACCAGTTCAAGATTACCCTCAAAGACATCTCCCCGCCGATCTGGCGGAGGATACAGGTGCCGGCGAAGTACACGTTCTGGGACCTGCACGTCGCGATTCAGGACTCCATGGGATGGTTGGATTATCTCACCTTCATCTGTTCCGTATCCCTGATCCCGGGACGGGTCGGCTCGTCGAGATCGGGATTCCCGAAGATGACCCCTTCGAGGACGATGAACCGTTTCTTCCCGGCTGGGAGATCCCCGTGGCTGAGTACTTCCCTGAGCCGGGAGCTACCGCTCACTACGAGTACGACTTCGGCGATTGCTGGGAGCACGAAATCCTGCTCGAAGACATTGTTCCCCACATCCCGAAGGGGAAGTATCCCAGGTGTCTCGACGGTGCACGCGCCTGTCCACCTGAGGACTGCGGTGGAGTCTGGGGCTACGAAGAGCTCCTGGCAACGATTGCGGATCCTTATCACGAGGACTACGAGGACACGATGACGTGGCTTGGTGGAGATTTCGACCCGAACGCGTTCGATCCGCGCCGCGTCCGTTTCGACAGTCCCGCGAAACGCTGGAAGATAGCGTTTGAGGATGGGTAGTAGCGCCGCTAGGCATGATGAAGAACCAGAAGAAATTCAACCGAGAGCGATTCTCCGGGATGATGGATGGTACTTGGTAAGGACCAGGGGAAGCCACCGCCAATTCAAGCACGCATCGAAAAAGGGATTGGTTACTATTGCAGGAAAGCCTAATGATGATCTTGCGCCAGGCACTTTGAGTAGTATTCTCAAACAAGCTGGACTCAAAAAGGAGTGAGCGATGCAGTACTTGATCGTGATCGAAAAAAACAGATACAGGATACTCTGCCTGTTTGCCAGATGTTTCCGGATGTGTTGCAACTGGTG
>CAZMKB010000272.1:2427-4872 GCA_964566685.1 uncultured Gemmatimonadota bacterium
CCTCGCCGAGCAGCTATTCAACCTATATTGATGTGCCTGCCTGACATCGCGCTTAACCTGACGGGCGTCCTGGGTTCCCGGCAGTTGTGCAGCCAAACCTCACCTCTCACACCACGAGCGAGCTCGCGCTTCCACCCGCTCCTGATCGCCAGCGGCCGTTATGCCACAGGAAAAGCAGGAGAATGAAAGAACCAACTGATCTGCATCCCCATTGCCTCATCCCGCCCGACCTGATATACTTGTACCGTTGATCCCTCCCGGCTGTCTCGACGCGCGGCCGGGGAGAGTCCCGATCTTCCGCAGTCCCTGCACCAACGCCGCTTCCCGGGAGCGAGCATGGGAAAGAAAGACGAGAATAGTCCCGAAGACACGAGGAAGAGCGATCCCTTCGCAGATCACGCCGCGGAGCTCGAGAAGCTCCTCGAGGAGGGCGACCTCACCGGCGCCTGGTCCCTGATCAGAAAGCTCAGGAAGGAGTTCGACGACCACCCCGTCTTCTGCTTCTTCCACGGCGTCTATCACGAGCTCAGGGAGCGCCTCGACCGGGCGGAGGAGCTCTATCTCAAATCCATCGAGCTCGACGAGGCGAACGATGAGAGGCCCTACCTGCATCTCCTGGACATCTACACGGGAGCGGGGAGGATCGACGATGCCATCGACATCCTCCGCCGGGCTGTCGCCAACACCGCCCACCCGGTGGAGTTCTACCGGCGCCTGAGGGACCTCTGTGTCGAGAACGACCGCGTGGAGCGCGCCCTCGAGGTCGTCGGGGAGATGAAGAAATGGTACCGGGACCGCGGAGAGCTATACTACCTGCAGGGCGAGGCCTCCTTCATCCTTGGGCTCTACACCACGGGGATCGACTACCTCAGGAGAATCCTCGAGCACGGCTACGTGGGCCGGCACACCTGGCTCTACCTGGCCGAGGCCTTCTCGTACTGCAGCGGCTCCGAGGAGTCGCTCCACTTCTACCGGAAGGCGATCACCCAGAACCGTGACGACCCGCAGGCGTTCGACTGGCTCCACAACACCCTCCTCTGGCAGCAGAAGTCAGGGAACGAGGAGCTCACGGCCGCCGTGGGCTGGATGAAGGCCATGCTCTCGGGAGCGGGTGACCAGCAGAAGATCCAGGCGAACCTGATCGGGCTCGAGGACGACAGGCACAGGACAGTCCTCGGGGAGTGGCTCGCGGAGCTCGACAAAACGCCGCCTCGCGACTGGGAGATCTTCTCTGGCTTCTACCGGCGCCTCGCCGTGTACAAGAAGGACCACGAGAGCCACAGCTTCGATCCGGCACAGTCGCTCGCCGAGTGCATCGCCGTGCTCCAGAAGCTGGGGGCGGATGCCACCGCCACGTGCTTCCAGGGATGGCACGCATTCCTGAGGGAGGAGCCCGAGAAGGCCCGCGGTCTCTTCACCCTGACACTCGGGTCATCGGACGTCCCCGACCGTTTGAAAGAGAGCGCGGGAGAGGGGATGGGTCTCCTCGCCGAACGGGAGGCGACCGCTGGTGCCGGGCCTTCGGCAGGAGAGGAGGCCCAGGGACAGTCGATCGCACTCAGCCAGTACGGCACGGACCTCACCGCGGGCGTGCGCCAGCTGAAGCGCCCTCCCATGACGGGCCTCGATGAGGTCGTCGGCCGCATGGCGAAGGTCCTCGCCGCCGGCCCGAAGCGGAGCATCCTCCTCACCGGGCCGAGCGGGGTCGGCAAGACCGCGGCTGTCCGCCAGCTCGCCTGGCTCCTCTCCTCGAAGGCGTGTCCGCCCGAGCTCAGGGGCTTCAGCATCTTCCAGACCTCCACAGCGACCATCGTCTCGGGCGCCAAGTATCTCGGCGAGTGGCAGAAGCGGCTCGGGCATGTGTGCTCGCTCGGGAGCGTCGCCAACAAGGTGATCCTCTACTTCGAGGACATCGCCAACGTCTTCACCGCCGGCAGGGCCGAGGGGTCCGAGGGAACCTTCGCCGACTTCCTCCTGCCGCTCCTGGAGCAGGGCCGGGTCATCATCATGGGGGAGATCGGCCGCCTCCAGGCGGAGTCGCTCCTCTTCGCCCAGCCGCGGTTCGAGCGGCTCGTCACGGAGGTGAAGATGGAGGAGCCCAGGCGGGACGAGACGCTGGCGATCATCCGGAAGGTCGCCGACCGGGAGGGCGGGAAGAAGATGTTCTTCGAGGAGGAGGCGCTGGCCGAGGCGGTCGAGGTCACCGACACCTTCATGCCGTACCGGGCCCAGCCGGGAAAGAGCATCGACATCGTCCGGGGCGTGTTCTCGATGTTCGACGTACGGGAGCGCCGCTGGTGGCTGTGTATCAAGCCGCAATCCGGCCAGACCAACGAAAGCACCTCCGGCGCACATGTGCTGACCGCCATGTCGACCATGCGCCGCGCGCTCGACTTCGACCGGGAGTTCGAGCGCTCCAACGAAGGCGGACCATTCAACGACGTC
>CAZMKB010000273.1:0-4867 GCA_964566685.1 uncultured Gemmatimonadota bacterium
AACAGGAAGTTTCAGCGTCGTCCGGCCGGCTGTCTGCTCCCTTTCACATCCCTCAGCAGATCACCGACGGCGATCACCGCGAGCTCGCCGAGATCACCCGCGTCGAGCTTTCCGCGCTTCCTCCGCCGGAGGTGATCCGCGGTGAACACTCTGACGTTTCTTCGATCGGAGAAATCGATCTCGGAGCGCCCGCAGATCAGAGCCACCGGCCTGCCGGCGGCCTCGCACTGCGCGAGCACTTCCGCCGTGCCCTTGCCGGCCGGTGTCTGCTCGTCGATCATTCCCTCGCCCGTCAGGATGATGTCTGCCTCTCTCACCTTCTCCCCCAGTCCTGTCTTCCGGGCGACGAAGGCGCTGCCGGACACGAGCTCCGCTTTCAGCAGCGCGGCCATGAGAGCAGCCGTGCCTCCCGCAGCCCCTCCCATCTCGATCTTCGCAATATCGAGGCCGCAGCGGTCTCCCACCACCCTGCAGACAGCCCGCCCGCCCTCCTCGAGCAGCTCGATGTCCGATTCGCCGGCACCTTTCTGGGGACCGAACATCTGTGCGACCGACGTCTCACCGAAGACGGGGGTCCGCACATCGGCCAGAACCACGAACCGAGCTTCCCTCACCGCAGGGTGAGCCCGGCTGTCGTCGATCCCGGTAATCCGCGGTGTCGCTCCGCCTCCCGGGATGGCCTCGCGGCCTCCGGCGTCGGTGAACCTGAACCCGAGGGCCGCCGCACACCCCACGCCGTAGTCCATGGTGACGGTGTCTCCGAGACCGATGTACACCGTCCTGCCGCCGAGATCGAGGATCTCCTTTATGACGACACCGAGCGGGAAGGATGTGGCGCGGAGCGGATCCCTGCGCGTGCGGGGAACCTGATCGAACCCGATGACCCGCGCCGCTTCGGCCAAGCCGGTCCCCGAAGCGGGATCGTAGAGGTACCCTGCGTCGACGAATCCCCCGAGTGGACCGGGGACGCGAACCGTGCGAACGCTCCCTCCGAAGACTTCCCGAAGAGCCTCGATGGTCCCCCCGCCTCCGTCGGCGACCGGCGCTCTGCCGAACGAGAGGCCGGGAAATGCGCGTGCGAGCGCCCGGGCCCAGAATCCGGCCACATCTCCGGCCCCGAAAGTCCCCTTGAAAGGAGCCGGTGCGAGCAGGCAGCGCCTGGGGGAAGAAGCCATCAATCCACCAGGGCGGATGCAGTGGCCATGACGGGAAAATCGCTCTCTCCGAAGAATTCCCTGGCGACCTCCCGGGGAACGTCGAACCGCCGGTAGATGAGCCGCGCGGTCGCCCGCACGATGTCGGTCCTCCCGGTACTGAACCTCGCAACCTTCGTTTCTCCAGGGTAGATCCGGGTGTCGCTCGACTCCGCCCAGCCGAGCCACGGTACCGGCATGCCGAAGGAGATGGATACGGGGGAATCGATGGTCCGGGCGAACACCCGGCTGGAATCGCTGAACACCTCCTTTTCCATGTCGTTGTATCCCCTCACGTCCAGGGAGATCGCCCGGATGGGAGGTCCGCCGGGGACGGCGTGCGCGGCGCCGCTGTTTCGAACCCTGACGTTGATGACGACCTCTCCGGCCCGTTGCAGATCGATATACAGCAGCAGAGCCCTGGCGAGAAGCCCGCCGGGTCCCCGGAGAGGAACGAAGGCGTGCGCTCCGCCCGCCCCGGGCTTTCCGTCGCTCTTCTCGACGTGACAGCGGTCACACCATCGATCCGGGTCGCTGCCGGCCTCTTTCCACTCGAGGTACTCCGTGTACATGGGAATGCCAGACGGGTTCACGTAATAGTGGCAGGAGGCACAGAATCCGGGATTGCTGAGAAACGGCTCCCGCCGGCAGCGGTGGAGGGTGGCGGCACAGTCTCCGGAAGGTCCTGCCTTCACCTTCCCTCCGGCCGGTTCGTAGGATCCGGGATCATCCGGCGACGGCCGCAGCGTGTGACACGCGTCGCAGGTCACCCCTTCGGTGGAGACCGGTTCCATCAGGTGCACGTCCCCCGTACGGTACGCGACCGGAGCGTGACAGGCTTCGCAGTGGAGCATCCCCCCGCCGGAGGATGCGTTCACGTATCCGGCACGGGCAGCGTGGTAGACGACGCTCTTCCAGCTGTCGGCGTGCGGACCTTTCCGCCATGCCTTCGAGATGCTCTCGTGGCAGTTCGCGCAGATCTCGGCGCTCTCGAACGGGGAAGATTCCCGCCGTTCAGCCTGTCCCTTCCCCGGCCGGGGCACAAGGAACAGGATCACGATCATCGTGCAGGTGAAGAGCGGGACGATACGTATCTTCATGTGCACATCTCCCGTACCGGGGGTGGCTCCGTTCGACACGGCGGATATCAGGTGATTAATCTAACCCCCGGTGGACGGGAAAGTCAAATGCTCCGGATTCCGGTCTTTCCACCTCCAGTCCGGCCGCTCGAGGATGCTACTGGCATGTGAGTTGCATTTCGTGTATACTACGGGGTGAATTTCCCGGAACGGGGAAATCGACCGGTGGGGATCCAGCCTTCTGATGAACCGAACACACTGGAGGGTCCGGCGACATGGAGAGAAACGACATTCTCGACATCGTGAAGAAGGAAGACATCCGATTCATCTACTTCTGGTTCACCGACATCCTCGGCATGCTCAAGAGCTTCGCCATCACCCACCACGAGCTCGAAAACGCGCTCGATGAAGGGATGGGGTTCGACGGATCTTCGATCGAGGGATTCACGAGGATCCAGGAGAGCGACATGGTAGCGTTCCCCGACCCGTCGACCTTCAAGATCCTCCCCTGGAAGGTGAACGACTCGCGCATCGCCCGGGTCTTCTGCGACATCAGGAATCCGGACGGAAGCCCCTACGCGGGCGACCCGCGCTACGTCCTGAAGCAGAATCTGCAGCGGGCCGCCGACATGGGATACTCGTTCTACGTGGGACCCGAGCTCGAGTACTTCTATTTCCCGAGCTCCTCGGATCCGACCCCGCTCGACCGGGGAGGCTACTTCGACCTCCTCCCGCTCGACCTCGCCGTCGACCTCAGGAAGGAGACGATCAAGATCCTCGAGAGCCTGGGGATCCACGTCGAGTACAGCCACCACGAGGTCGCGCCGAGCCAGCACGAGATCGACCTGGCCTACTCCGACGCACTGACCATGGCCGACAACGTCATGACCTACAAGATGGTGGTGAAGAGGGTTGCCCACAACCGCAGCTACTACGCCACCTTCATGCCCAAGCCGATCTTCGGTGTGAACGGAAGCGGCATGCACACGCACCAGTCCCTGTTTCAGGGGGAGCGGAACGCGTTCTTCGATCCGAACGGTCCCCAGCACCTCTCGGACACGGCGCGCAGATACATCGCCGGACTGGTTCGCCATGCCTCCGAGATCACGAGCGTGACGAACCAGTGGGTGAACTCCTACAAGCGTCTCGTCCCGGGATTCGAAGCTCCGGTCTACATCTGCTGGGGCCAGAAGAACCGGTCCGCCATGGTGAGAGTTCCCGAATACAAACCGGGGAAAGAGAAGGCGACGCGGATCGAGTTCAGGAGCCCGGACCCTGCCTGCAACCCCTATCTGGCCTTCTCGGTGATGCTCGCCGCCGGTCTCGAGGGAATCCGGCAGGGCTACGATCTCGTGGAGCCCTCGGACGACAACATTTACACCATGACCGAGGAAGAGCGGAAGAATCGGGGCATCGAATCGCTGCCGGCTGATCTCTGGGAAGCGATCAGGATCACCGAACAGGGGCAGCTGGTGAGAAACGCGCTTGGCGAGCATATCTACGAGCAGTTCATGCGGAGCAAGAAGATCACCTGGAGCACCTACGCATCACAGGTCACCCGGTACGAGATCGACACCTTCCTGTCTATTCTCTGACGGGCCGGGTTGACAGGGAACCATCGTAAACCATTCCCTGGCCCGTTCTCTCAGCTGAGGATTGCGAGCGTCGAGAACGATGAAGCAGTCCGAAAGCGGCCGCTAAAATCGAAAGTGTTTGATTAATTCGGGCTAACAACCCGCGGGGTCATCTCCCGGAAGCGGGGCGTTCGCGACCGCGTCGAGCCGCCCGTCCGACGGCCCCGACAACCGGTACCTGAAGAGCGCGGTCCTGGCGATCATGGCTCCGTTGTCGGTGCAGAGAACCGGTGACGGGATGAACAGCTCCACGCCGCTCCGTTCGGCCATCTCCTCCATGCGCCGCCTGAGCAGCTCGTTGCGGGCGACGCCGCCGACCAGCAGAAAGGCGGGGACCGGAAACTCCTCGACGGCGGCGGCGCTCTTCTCGACCAGCACGTCGATCGCGGCCTCTTCGAAACTCCGGCAGATGTCCGGCAGGTGCTCCGCGACGAACTCCCCTCCCTTTTCCTTCACATAGTTGACGACGGCCGTCTTCAATCCGCTGTAGCTGAAGTCGTAACGCTCGTCCTCCTTCTTCACGGCGAGCATCGGCCGCGGGAAACGCTCGAAGTCGGCCCTTCCGCCGCGCCCTTCGCGCTCGATGGACGGGCCGCCGGGGTACGGCAGTCCCAGGAGCTTCGCCACCTTGTCGAACGCTTCTCCCACGGCATCGTCCCTGGTTCGCCCGAGCACCCGGTAGGTACCCAGCTCCCTGCACTCGATCAGCAGGCTGTGACCGCCGGACACGATGAGCGCGAGAAACGGCGGAGTGACCCGGGGGTGGTCGAGGATGGCGGCGAACAGGTGCGCCTCGAGGTGGTTCACTCCGACCAGCGGCAGGCTAAGCCGGAGGTTGAGATCATCCGGGGACTCGAGTACGTTCGAATTGAGCCTTCCACCCCGAGTAACGCCTATGAGCTCACAGGGTACGAGGACCTTCTGGAAATTCTCTTTGCGCAGAATACGGTGATCAGAGAGG
>CAZMKB010000274.1:0-4862 GCA_964566685.1 uncultured Gemmatimonadota bacterium
GGCGGGAGGAGAGATCCTCGCCGGACGCGGAGACGTCTATCCCCGGCCGCACGAACCGTCGACCATAGCGCTCCGGCCCGCCCAGGTGGAGCGTATCCTCGGCGAACCGGTGGAGACAGAGGAAATCGTCGACCTCCTCGGACGGATCGAGCTCGAAACGGAGATGTCCGAAGAGCTCGACGTCACGATTCCGCTCTTCCGGGCACGGGACCTCACACGGGAAATCGACCTGATCGAGGAAGTGGCCCGTCTGAGAGGGTACGACCGCATCGGATCCGAATACACCTGCGGCGTCCGGGTTTTCGGCAGGCAGGATGCCGCCGGAAGACGCGAGACGGACATCAGGAACTTTTTCCGAGAAGAGGGATTTTCCGAGGTCATCACCACATCATTCGTCAGCGCCGGCCTCTCCTGCGGTTCACTCGGTTACGAGGAATCCGGGCTGGTGGAGGTCGAAAATCCGGTCAACGCGGAGGAGAGGTTCATGCGTCCGCTCCTCGCGTCGACACTGCTCCCGACCGTCGCTTCGAACGTGCGAAAGAGAAACAGGGATGTCCGCTTCTACGAGCTGGGCGTCGTTTTCGCCGGATCCGGGACCCGGAGCGACAGGCCACGCGAGACCCATCAGCTTGCGGCGGCGGTGACGGGAAAGGCCGCCCCCGTCGACTGGAGGGGAGAGGCCCCGTCCTGGGATTTCTTCCGTTTCAAGGGGGTCGTCGAGCGCTACCTCCATCGTTTCGCCGGCGGATCGAGCATCGCCGCCGGGGGGCCGTCCTTCCTGCGACCCGGCAGGAGCCAGCGCATCGAGAGAGACGGCGGGGAAACAGGCTGGTTCGGCGAGGTCAGACCCGAAATCACCGATTCACTGGAGGTCGGAAGCGCCGTGTATCTGCTCGAGCTGGACATCGTTCCGGCGGCAGCCGGGTGGATTTCCGAAAGGCTCTCGGCAATATCGCGTTTTCCTCCTCTCGAGCGGGATCTCTCACTCATCGTGCCGGAGGAGATCGCTTACGACGAGGTCGAGCGTGTCATCCGCGACCGGGCGGGCGGGCTCCTCGAGGAGCTCCTCCTCTTCGACCTCTATCACGGCGGACAGATCCCCGAAGGGAAGAAGGGGCTGTCGTTCACACTCGTCTTTCGAGCGAAGGACCGCACGCTCGAAGATCAGGAAATCAATGGTATCATCGAGCAGACGCTCGAATCGTTGAGAAAGGAGCTGGGAGTTGTCCTCAGATAGAACGGGAGGTAACCACGAAGTCGTCGATGAGAGTATCGACAACCTCACAGCACTGGAGGACAGGGTCCGTTCTCTGGTCGATACTCTGATGCGCCTGAGACAGGAGAACGAGAAGCTGAGAGCTGAACAGAGTACCCTCAGGCGTGAAATAGAAGAGGTACGGGAAAAAACGCGGGGGATCGAGGACAGGGAAGAGGAGCTCGTGAAGCTCAGAGAAGAAAACGGATCCCTCAGGCGAAAACTGCGGGATATCCAGGATCGGGTCAACCAGGTCCTCTCCCGTATCGAGAGCGCCCTGCCGGGCGAGTGACGATCCACCCGCCGCATCCTGTACGCGTGCTCATCGCTGTTGAGATCGTGAGTTGTGGTGCCATGGAAATGGAAGAAAAAAAGAGTGTTCGCGTCCGCATCTTCGGCGAAGAATTTCCCATCAAGAGTGAAGCAGAACCGGAGTACACCCGGAAAGTTGCGGAATACGTCGATTCGATGATGCGAAACGTGAACAAAGGCATGAAATCCACTGACACGAAAATCGTTGCGGTTCTCGCGGCGATGTCGATCACCGATGAGCTGTTTCGGACCAGGCGGGGGCTCTCGTCACTCGGTGAGGAACTGAAGAAGAAGACAAGAGCAATCATCGAACTGATCGACCAGGGCGACACCGAATAGGGATATGCGCCCGACGGGAAAAAGTGCTTGTCAACAGCCGGGGATTTTGTTATACTCTTATACGGAATCCCTGCTCTGTACAAAGAGAAAAGAAAAATTTGATCCAACTTCAACTGATAGGGAATCCGGCTTCGCTGTTCGTTCACCGACCCTGGGGGCAAAAGGGATGTGAACTGATGGTGAGAGGATACCCAGCTTTACTCTATCAGGTTCAAAATTTGCTTTTCTCCGGTCGGGAGCGGGGATTTTATTTTGCTCCCGGCACACTTCCCTGAGGATCCGCACTTCTTTCACCCGCTGGCAGCTGCTCATGGGTGAATCCATGAGGGGAGCTGTGTGCACGGTCAGCTCACCCTCGACCAGAAAACGATCATGGTAACGAAAACGACAGGAATCATGTTACAGGTCATGACGGCACTGGAAGGAATGCGGTCGACACAGGATCTGCTCATTATCACACTCGGGGCTCTCCTGTTCTTCCTCCTCGGCTATGCCACCCGGAAAGTGCTGTTTACGAGAAAGTTCCTCGAGCTCGAAAAAGAAGCTCAGCGTCTCGTGAAAGATGCCGAGCGGGAAGCCGAAACCATCAGGAAAACGGCCGAGCTCGAATCCAAGGAGCTGGAGTACAAGAACAAGGCCCGCCTCGAGGAGGAACTGTCCGCGAAGCGGCAGGAGATCGAGCGGATGGAGTGGCGGGTGAAGGAGCGGGAGGCGAATTTCGACCGGAAGCTCGACCTGATCGAGAAGAAGGAGAGAGAGCTCTCCCGCCTGAGCGACGAGGCCGCCCAGCGGGACAAGACGCTGCGGGCGAAGGACGCCCGTCTCAGTCAGATGATACACGAGCAGAACCTGCGTCTGGAGAGGATCGCCGGGTTGACCGCGGAAGAGGCGAAGCAGCAGCTGATCGCGAACCTCGAGGAGGAGGCGCGGCTGGCTGCGAGCCAGTACATCAAGGAGACGAAGGAAAAGGCGAAACGGACCGCCGACAGAGAGTCGAAACGCATCCTCACCCAGGCGATCCAGCGCTATGCCGCCGATCACGTCGTCGAGTCGACGGTGAGCGTCGTCTCACTGCCGAACGACGATATGAAGGGGAGGATCATCGGGCGGGAAGGGAGGAACATCCGGAGCTTCGAGATGGCATCGGGTGTGAACGTCATCATCGACGACACTCCGGAAGCCGTCATCCTCTCGTCCTTCGACCCGATACGCCGCGAAGTGGCCCGCCTCGCTCTGGAAAAACTGGTGTCCGACGGGAGAATCCACCCCGGCCGCATCGAGGACATGGTCGAAAAGGCACGGAGGGAACTGAACGAGATGATTCGTCAGACCGGGGAAGAGACGGTCTACGAAATCGGTGTTCAGTCTCTGCACCCCGAGCTCACCAGGCTGATCGGCGTTCTCAAGTACCGGACGAGCTACGGGCAGAACATCCTCCAGCACGTGAAGGAGGCCGCTTTCATCGCCGGACTCATGGCTTCGGAGCTGCGCCTGGATGCGAATCTCGCAAAACGCGCCGCTCTCCTGCACGACATCGGGAAAGCCCTCACCCACGAGAGCGAGGGAACCCACGTCCAGCTGGGAGCGGAGGTCGCCCGGAAGTACGGTGAACAGGACGTGGTGGTCAACGCGATCGAGGCGCACCACGACGACGTCGAGCACAAGTCGATCATCTCGGTCCTGGTTCAGGCGGCCGACGCCATCTCCGGGGCGAGGCCCGGCGCCAGGCGCGAGACGTTCGAAACCTACATCAAGCGGCTCGAGAAACTCGAGGAGATCGCCGATTCGTTCGACGGTATCCAGAAGTCGTATGCGATACAGGCCGGAAGGGAGATCCGGGTCATCGTCGAGCCGACGGAGGTCGACGACGCCCGGCTCGAGGTGCTCGCATCCGAGATCGCGAAGAAAATCGAGAAAGAGCTCGAGTATCCCGGCCACATCAAGATATCGATGATCCGGGAAACCAGGGCCATCGACTATGCCAGATGATGTGACAGGCGCCGGGGCGGGTGACGGAGCGAAAGGAACAGCGTGAAGGTCCTTTTCATTGCTGATGTGGTCGGGAAGCCGGGAAGGCGCATCGTAACCAGACTCCTGGGGAAGCTCAGAAGAGAACTGGGAGTCTCCCTCGTCACAGCCAACGGCGAGAACGGTGCCGGAGGCTACGGCCTCACGGCGGAAACAGCCGACGAGCTCCTGTCCTCCGGTATCGACGTCATCACCAGCGGCAATCACATCTGGGACAAGAAAGAGTTCATCCCCCGCCTGCGCGACGACTCCCGGATCCTCCGGCCTGCGAACTACCCGCCCGGAAATCCGGGGAAGGGGCACACCATCGTGACGACGACCGACGGATACGACGTCGGTGTCCTCAACCTCCAGGGGAAAGTGTTCATGCCCTCCCTTGACTGCCCGTTCAGAACCGCCATGAGGCTGATCGAGAATCTTCGAAAACAGACGAACATGATCGTCATCGACATCCATGCCGAAGCCACCGCCGAGAAGATCGCTCTCGGGAGATACCTCGACGGCCTCGTCTCAGCCGTCATCGGCACCCACACGCACGTCCAGACGGCGGACGAGGGGATCCTGCCGGGAGGCACCGCATATCTCACCGATGTCGGGATGACCGGACCGACCGACTCGGTGATCGGCGTGAAGACGGAGCTCGCCCTCAAGCGTTTTCTCACACAGGTGCCGCACAGGTTCCAGACCGCCGACGGCAATGTGAGGCTGATGGGAGCCGTGGTGGATATCGACGACCGGACGGGAAGAGCCGTGTCGATACGGCGGATCGATGTCGGAGAGAACGACGGAGAAGGAGGACTCGAGGATGGCAGCTGATCTGATCGACGGGAAGGCGATCGCAGCAGAGATCAGACAGGAACTGAAAGGTCGTGTCGAAGAGCTCGGGCGGCGCGGCGTGGTGCCGGGGCTGGCGGTGGTGCTGGTTGGA
>CAZMKB010000275.1:0-4862 GCA_964566685.1 uncultured Gemmatimonadota bacterium
GAGCGGTGTCTTCAGTCCGAAGTCGGCGAGGACCGCGAAGAATCCCGCGAAGGTGAGGAGAAAGGAGTACCGGCCGAATCCCTCCACGCCGAGGGCACGGGCGACGAGAAAGACGTAGAGGAGATACAGGGGCTTGGAGATGATTTTCCCGAGGAGCAGAACGGTGGTGTTCCGTGCTATTCTCCTCGCTGCCTCGAAGGGACGGCCGTCACGGGACCTCGACACAGAGTCTCCCCGAAGGTCTACGAGATGAGTTCACGGAGCGCATCGGGAATGCCGTCCCGACCGTGCGCCGAAAGGTCGCGTTCCATGATTCCCCGGAGCCGGGCGGCGACGTCGGCTCCGACGGCCGGATCGGGACGCCGGCCGACGATGTCCGCCACACGCTCCCTCGCGCGTTCGAACATGGATTTCCCTCCGGCTTCCCGCCACTCGCCGTACGACGACCTGTCGACGATGGGATCGGGGATCGAGAGCTCCTCCCGGAACCAGGACAGGGTGTCGGCGGCGGTGAGGAAATACTCGCCCTGCTTCCCGCTTTCCACCGCTCCGGCCAGGACGTCGTAGGCCATCCGCTCGGACCGCCTCTCGACGCCTCTCACGAGCCGGTGAGCCATGCCGCAGATCTGGTTGTCGATGAGGATCTTCTCGAGACTCTGGCAGCTCTCGAAATCGAGCATGCCCGCCCCCGAGACGACGTTGATCCCCGCGCAGGCGGCCAGGATGACGCCGGCACCCGTTTCGTATCCGGCCTGGGTATCGACGGTCTTCGCGTCGCTCAGCCCCATGTAGGCGTGAGTCGGAACCCCCAGGTGCTTGCCGATCTGGGCGTAAGACATGTCGATCATCATCGTCTCTACCGCACCCATGGGGGTCGTCCCCTTCCGCATGTCGAAGGCGGACGGCGAGCCGCCGTAGATGATGGGTGCGCCGGCTGCGCTGAGCTGGTGAATCACGATCCCGCTCAGGTTCTCCGCCGTGTGCTGAACGAGGGCGCCCGAGAGCGTCACCGGTGCCGTCGCACCGGTGAGCGGCATAGACACGAGCTCCGCCGGGACTCCGCTGCGCGCGCACCGGGCCAGCACATTCGACGTGAGCGCGCTCCACATGAGCGGGGGGGAAGGGCAGGTGTCGAAGATCGCGCTCGGCTTCTCCTTCAGCTCCTCCCCGCTGCCCGCCGCCACGGCGAGCATCTCGAGCATGGTGGGAAATGCATCCTGCGCGAACGTGCCGGTGACGACGGGTTTTCTCCCGAAGAGAAGGGCGATGAAGAGCCGGTAGCGGTCGGACAGCTCTCCGGGGACGTCGTCCGGGATCAGAGAGGTGCTCTGGGCGGCGAAATGCTCGCATCCGTCGACGACGACCGCGAGGTCGACGAGGTCCCTCGTCACCGGCCTGCGCTCCCTGCCGGTGACCGGATCGAGAATCCAGAGAGCCGCCGAACCGGGATCGAAGTGCACGTTGTCGCCGGCGAGCTCCATGCAGCGACTGCCCGCCGTGTCGTACACGTCGATCGAGCCGGGGACCGAGCCGAGACAGCTCTCGACGAGATCCGCGCCGATGAAGGCACGCCGGCTTTTCCCGTCGATACGGGCTCCGCGCCCGTGGAGCATCTCGAGCAGCTCCGGGTCCTCCACGTACACACCGATACCGGAGAGGACATCCATCGCCTCCGATACGATGTCGCCGATCACTTCCTCGTCGAGAAGACGGATCTTCGGTCTCATCCTTCACCTCTTTCGTCGCTCACCCGGTAGGGACAGTCGGCCAAGCCGCACCTGGCGCACCGGGAGGAGCTCCACGCTTTCCGGCCGTCCTTCCTGAGGTTCACCGCGAAGGAAACGGACTTCCGGGGGATCATCATGTACGAAGGGGTCAGTTCCATGCCGAGCTCCCGGTGCGGAAGCAGCTCGAAGAAGAGCTCCTGGTTCTCCAGACGCCAGCTGCCGTAACCCGGGCTCGACCGCCGGTCGCCCGTCAGGCCCTCCCGCTCCCCGTCACTGCAGATCCGTCCGTTCAACCGGTCGACGACGCTCTCGACGGCGACGGAACCGATGGTGTCGAGCACCAGGCCGTTCAGGAAGTCGTTCGCCGAGAACAGCTCGCGAACCTTTTTCTCGAGCGCACCTCCAATGGTCGAGAGGCCGAGACCCACTCTTTCCGCGTTCTCGAAGGGACCCCTTCCGGCGACGTCCCCGGCGGGGAAGACGGCGTACGCACCCGCCGGAGCGATGAGGCCCCAGGAGAGTTCCTTCATGTCCCGGATCGACCGTTCCACCTCTTCACGGGAAGGCCCTCCTCCCGACCGGTAGCCGAGCAGCCGGTGGAGTTCGCTGTCATCGATCTCGAATGGCAGATCACGCAGGACGATCACGTTCGGCCTCATCGAGCCGCTCCCGTATGGTGCGGATGAACTCGGGGGTGGTGCCGCAACAGCCCCCGACCAGAGCAACCCCCCGCTCCGTCATGGAGAGGATGTCCCGGGCGAATCGATCCGGCGTCGCCGCGTACTTCACGGCTCCGTCGACCAGCTCCGGTTTTCCGGCGTTCGGCTGCGCGATGACCGGCACCGACGCGGCGGCGAGCATCCCGTCCGCGAGCTCCACCATCTCCCCGCTCTCGATGCTGCAGTTCGCGCCCGCGGCACTCGCTCCCCGGGATGCGAGCTCACGGAGCGCGACGGCGACGAAATCCCCCATGACCGTGGCGAACCGCTCTCCGCGTTTCTCGAAGGTCATCGAGACGATCACGGGCAGCGAAGTCGCTTCCAGGGCCGCTTCGAGCGCAATGAGCGCTTCCAAGAGATGGTACATGGTCTCGACGATGATGAGGTCGGCACCGCCCTCGGCGAGCGCTTCGGCCTGTTCACGGAATCCCGCGCGGGCGTCGTCGGACGAAAGTCCGCCGAAGGGCTCGAGAAGCTCCCCCGTCGGTCCGATGTCGCCGGCAACGAGAGCCCGTCCGCCGGCGACCTCCCTGGCAATGCCGGCTCCCCTGCGGTTGATGTCCCGGGCCCGGTCGGCGAGGCCGCTCCGGGCCAGCTTGACGGCGTTCGATCCGAAGGTGTTGGTGATGATGATCCGGCTTCCCGCCTCGAGATAGCGGCGGTGAAGCCCCGCCACATCGTCCGGCCGGGTCAGGTTCCACTCGTCTGGAGGGCGTCCGGGCTCGAGACCGAGCTCCATGATGAACGAGCCGTACGCACCGTCGAGGAGAACCGGTCTCCGGTCGAGGAGCGCTGCGAACGCATCCGGTTGTCCTGTCTGTATCACCCGGTCGCCTTTCGCGAGG
The DNA here is from genome assembly GCA_964566685.1 of uncultured Gemmatimonadota bacterium. Classification (GTDB taxonomy): domain Bacteria; phylum Gemmatimonadota; class CAZMKB01; order CAZMKB01; family CAZMKB01; genus CAZMKB01. Next base: position 3,292 of record CAZMKB010000275.1, read on the forward strand.
AAGCTGCGGGATTCGTGCACCCGGCGGTCAGTGCAGAAATACGGCAACCCGTCAACGACAGCATGCCATCATGGTCACCACTAAGGGATAGTTTTCCCAAAGGATTACACTCCCCGACAATATGAAACGCCGGCTGTGCCCTGTCAAGGAATCGGTCCGTCCCGGTACGGCTCCGGGGGCCGGCGGGCGCACGAAGGTCCAATCGACTTGCATTCCTGCACCGATTGTGATATAATCCGGAACACGCTGTCGACAACCGAATCGTTGTCCGGGTGAAGAATGAAGAAATCACCGTTCAAGCCTCTCTTCGACGACCTCGCGGAGCCCGCCGCACGCGACGAGGTACTCGAACGGCTCCGTGAGCGTATCGCCGCGGTGGCCAGGAAACGGGTCCCCGAGGAAGCGGTTGCGGACGTCGTACAGGACACGCTCTTCGTCCTCATCCGGAAGCTCCCTGATCTCGATTCGGATGCCGCTGTCCTTCCCTACACATTTCTCATTCTGAAAAAAGTCATCGGAAACTACTACCAGAAGATCAACCCCAACATCATCAATCTCTCCTCCCTCCGAAAGGACCCGGGAACAGACCTCAGAGAGGAGCTCGAGCTGCGGATCTACCGGGAGGAGCTCCTCGACCTGTGCAGGCGCACGAACGCTGAATACGCCCGGATCATGGAGCTCGCGGACGATGGATTCTCGGGGAGAGAAATCGCCCTGTACATGCAGTGCTCTTCGATTCAGGCTCTCTACAACAAGATTCACCGGGGACGCAGACAGCTCAGAGAAGCCCTCGAACATTCGGAGACAGAGGCTGTCCTGGAGCAAGAGGCAGTGTGACACCCTCCTTCCGTCCGCATTAACACGACAGGAGCGATCCGTCCGATGCACTTCTCATCATGGAATCCCAACGATCAGGAAGGGTGCAGCGAACCCGGAATCAGGGACCTTCTCGGTCCGTACGAGCTCGGTCTCCTCTCGGACAGAAAGCGAATCGCCGTCGAGCGCCACGTTCTGGAGTGCGACAGCTGTTTCGAGGAGCTCTACGAAACGGCGCCGCTCTTCCGTGCCGGTTCCGCGACTCCCGCCCCCGCGCGGACGGGAAAGCGGACGTGGTATGTTCCCGTTGCTGCCGCCGCCGCGGCAGCGATAGTCGTGTCTACCCTCGTGTTCCGCGCCGGTGACTCCGTGGTCGATACGAAGAGGGGAGCTTTCCCGGAGGCGGAGCGGATCGAAACGGAGGGGTCCGGCGGGGTGATGATCAAGGGCGGAACCGTCGTCTTCACCTGGAATCCAGTGCCGGACGCTGCCGCCTACAACCTGCTGGTGTTCGACGAGGACGGGAACCTGGTGTGGTCCGGCGAGACACGGAATTGCAGGGCCGCTCTCCCGGCCGACAGAGCGGCGCTCCTCCGCCCGGAGAGCACCTGCTACTGGAAAGTCATCGGGAAGGACGGGGGAGGCAGGGAAATGTCCTCACCGATTCGGTCCTTCAGACTCACCGGCTGAGATCCCGGTCCATCCCGGAACGGGACGACTCTGGATTCCCGGGTAGGCAGGTTCCCCCGCGAAGA
>CAZMKB010000276.1:0-4838 GCA_964566685.1 uncultured Gemmatimonadota bacterium
ACTCGGTGAGCCAGGAGGGGAACCACGCGGTATTCCACTGGACGTGGACCGGAATCAACACCGGTCCGGCAGGCACCGGAAATCGCGTCCATATCAGCGGGTACGAGGAATGGATCTTGAGCCCCGAAGGACTGATCCTGGAATCGAGAGGCCATTACGACGAGACACAGAGTACCTGCGCCAGGTGAGCAGCCGGTGATGGCTGTGTAAGCCGGTCGGAGGGTTCGCTGAGGAGTTACACGGGAATGGAGAGAGTATCACCAAACTTGTCGCGGGACGACGAACTGGCACGGTGAACGAGGATAGGCATCGGCTCGGGCCTCCTGGCCTGCCTCATTTATCCCGTCATGGTGCTGGTGCCGCTGCCACGGATCCCGCAACTGGTGTTGGGCGCGAGCTTCGGGCCTGCCCTTGCCGCGGCGAGCGTGGCCCTCACCCGCATTCTGCAGGCGCGCCGGCGTGCTCCGTCGCTCGAGCTGGCAGCGCTCTTCAACGTTCTCGCGGGCGCGCTGGTGACGGCGATGATCATCGTTCAGCTGGCGATCCGATACTCGACGGCTCCCGCAGCCGACGAGGAGGTCATCGCTGTTCTCCGGCCCCGCTTGTGGGACATCGTCCTCGGTCTCGACGTGTCCTTCGATGTCTTCATCGGACTGGCCACTCTGCTCTACGCGGTGAACATGACGCGTGATCCCCGGTTCGGCAGGGTGATCGGCGGGGCCATAGGCATTGAACTTGCCAGAGCACTGAAGACATACACCGGAGACATCCGTCTGGTGAGTCGACATCCCCGGGCGGTCAATCCCGGCGACACCCCGTTTCCCGCCGACCTGACCGATTCGGAGGCCGTGCTGAAGGCGGTGGAGGGTTCGGAGACCGTCTATCTCACCGTGGGATTACCCTATGACACACAGGTATGGCAGACGACCTGGCCGCTCGTCATGCGAAACGTGATCGATGCGTGTAGAACCCACCAGGCCAGGCTGGTGTTTTTCGACAATGTCTACATGTATGATCCGAACTGTATGTCTCCTATGACCGAGGAGACCCCGGTGAATCCCGCCAGTAAAAAGGGTGCAGTACGGGCGGATCTCGCCAGGATGATCTTCGAGGCGGTCGAGCGGGGATACCTGCAGGCTCTCATCGCCTGTTCGGCGGATTTATACGGCCCTTCCATAACGAATACCAGTGTGCTCACCGAAATGGTATTAGAGAAGCTCGCGACCGGTAAGAAGGCGAACTGGCTGGGTTCCGTGAAATGCAAGCACTCCTTCACCTATACTCCGGACGCCGGCAGAGCGACGGCGTTACTGGGCAATACGGCGGATGCCTACGACCAGGTCTGGCACTTACCGACGGCGGGGGATCCGCCGACGGGAAAGCAGTGGATCGAGGCGATCGCGGAAGAGCTGGGTGTCGAGCCGAAGTATCGGGTCGCGCCCAGATCCCTCGTGCGTGTCCTCGGATTGTTCATGCCCCTCATGAAAGAACTGGTCGAGATGATGTATCAATACGATCGAGATTACGTCTTCGACAGCAGTAAGTTCGAAGTGCGGTTCCACGATGAGCTCACGCCGTACCTGGAGGGAATCAGGGAGATCGTCAGGAAAGATTACGAGGGTCGACGCTCCACGGCAGAGGCGCAGCATACCTTTCGGAACCCTCCGGAGAGGATGGCATGAGAGATGAGTACGATTTCTCGAAAGGACACCGCGGTCGAAGTTCCTGCCTGGACCACTGATGAGGTGAGGGTACTCGTTGTGGGGATTGTCGGAGACATACACTGGTCTGCGATCGTGACTTATAGAGGAGATAGAATTCGAATCATATCGGTTCGTCGCTCTCGAGATGAGGGGGTCAGGTTATATGAAGGCGAAGGATTTTGACAGAAAGTTCGAGCAGGGAGAGGACGTAACTCCTCATCTGGATCGTTCGAAAGCCAGGAGACCTGGATTGGAACAGAAGAGGGTAAATGTCGATTTCCCTCAATGGATGATTGAATCACTGGACAGAGAGGCCAAGAGGCTCGGTGTGACCCGTCAGTCCATAATCAAGATGTGGATTGCAGAGAGATTGGAAAGGATTGTTGCGTGACCCAATGATGATCTTGCGCCAGGCACTTTGAGTAGTATTCTCAAACAAGCTGGACTTGAGAAGGAAAGAACAGATACAGGATACTCGGTCTATTCACCAGACGTTTCCGGATGTGGTGCAACTGGTGCTACTCGTGAAGAAACCGGGAGAAATATGAAACAGGAGATCGAGTTTCATCTCGAGGGACTGAGAGAAGAAGGATTCGAGGTTCCCTCGCCGAGCAGCTACACCACGGGAAACTTGACTCCCGGCCATTATATGGCTATATTGTAGCTATAATGCGCCATGAGATCATCTTCGCATCAGAGGCCGTAGAGGATTATAGGCGCCTTCGAGCCAACGTAAGGGCTGAGGTGAGAGATGCAATCGAAAGGCACCTTCGGCATGAACCGGCGATGGTAAGTCGAAGCCGGATAAAGCGCCTCAAGGGATTAGCGCAGCCTCAGTATCGGCTTCGAGTCGGTGAGGTGAGAGTATTCTACGACGTAATCGAAGGCCACGTTCAGATCCTGACCATTGTTTCCAAAACCGATGCCGCGAAATGGCTGATCGATAGGGGTAAAGAATCATGAAAAAAGTCGCACTGTCCGAAGTCAAAGATGCACTCTCCAAGTACTTGCGACTGGCGGAGAGAGAGGAGATCATCATCACACGCCATGGAAGGCCCGCGGGTGTTCTGATCGGATTCAAGTCAGAGGATGAATGGTTCGAGTATCGACTCCAGAACGATCCGCATTTCCTCGCACGGATCGAGGCTGCCAGAGAGAGCCTGAAGCAGGGCAGGGGAACCCGGATTGAAGACCTGGCTGATTGATGCTCGAGGTTCAACGCGGTTCTCACAAGCTATTTCGTCATTCTGATGGGAGAAGCTCAGACGATGGATGGTTCGGATGTTTGAATCCACGCACTGTTCCTCATGCGGGAAAGTCATTTCCCTGACAGAGGGAGACTACACAGTCCATGAAGATAACTACTGGTGCGAAGACTGTTACGAGAATGGAGCTGTGGCACGCTACCTGGTAGAAAGCGAAGACGAAAGCGAGGGCGACCGTTTGCCTGACAGGGTGACGCTGAAAGAGTTCGAACTGATCATCGGGAAGCGGATGTTCTCGGCTTTCATCGAGATGCTGAAGGAGATCGGTCCGGATGCACGCACACATCGCATGAGCGTCGTGATCGGCGCCATGCTCAGATTCGCCCGTGACCGGCTCCCCGGTGAGTTCGAGGATGGATCGCTGGCCGAGGCGCTGCTTCGCATCGAGGAAGAACCGTACCTCGCCTCTGAGGAGTCGGGTGAATCACTGAGACTCCAAGAGCTCGTTGAAAGTCTCTGCGAGGAGGCTGGCATGCAGAATCAACGAGAAACATCCCGGGGTATGCCCTATTCGATTGCGGGCAGTGCAATCAGGGAGTACGCGAACTGGTACAATATGCCATGGGAAGACCGCCATTGAGGCCACGCTTCGGCTCGCGCCCCTCAGCCGCAGTCCTGTGAAAGAACGCGATCGTGACGATAAGGCACGGGCATATGTCGGGGATCTGAATGGAGAGCGTTTTCAGGAAAATTGCGGCCGGGGCGATCCGCCTGGGGGCGGATTCCCTCGAAGTGGAGTACAGGGAGGGCCATGAAGGGGTCGTGGCCTACAAGGGTGCTCTCGGTCGGGAGATAGCCCGGCTGGAGAGCTCCAGCCCTGATGCAGTTTCCTTTCGTGAGGAGCTCCGTGCACTGGGAACCCGGGTGAGGCGCCTGACGGTGGATGGCCGGGAGTACATGGTTCGATGCCATGTGTATGAGAGTTACGGTGAGGATGTATATCGGCTGGAGTGGAGGCCCGGAACCTGAAGCGGCGGAAGCTCCCGAGATCGTTCACAGGAGGCTGTTTGATGCTGGGCATAATGAAAGCACTTCTGATCCTGGCCCTGGTTTTCTGTGTTTTTTCAGTATTTGCTCTGGCGGGCGCCGTCGGCCTCGGCTTACTCCTCACGGTATGTGTGCCCGGTCTGGGTCTCGGCGATGCCGTCGTTGCCGGGTCGGTCGTGACTGTTTTCGCACTGTACTATCTCGTAGAATTTCTCCGTTACGGGGCCGCTGGCGATGACATTCCATACGACGAGCCCCTCTTCCTGTTCCCGAGTGATTTCTTTTATCGTCGTCCGAGAAAGCCGAAGACCAGGAGGAAGAAAAAGTGAGAGCGGCTTTCTGAAATGGGTTCAGGCCGAACTTCGAGAGAGAGCGCGGGATCCGGAGAGCGCACCTGATCCGCGGCGTCCGTTACCGAGGAGAAGATGAAGATACTCTACTGCCATACGATGCTCGACGATATCGATGATCGAGCCGACATCCAGCTTGTCGAGATTCCGCTCGATCGCGTTCCCGGAAAAATTCTCGATATCATACGGACTCATGAAGCATTCCGGGAGTCCGGATCCTTCGGCGAACCCGGTCTCGGTGATCCCGAGGAGTACGAGAAGCTCGTTCTGGAGGACGACAGCGGCAGCCGGACGTTCGAGTATTTCAACAAGGGCATATGGTACATGTTCACCGGAACCGAAGAAGATCGTCCTGTGTTCCAGGTGTTTGCACGCTTCATGGTGCTTCAGGATGAAGGGTAGATATGACATCCGCATGAACATGGAGGCTCGGAAACTGAGGAGGTGGCGGAATGGGAAAGAAGAGCCGGAAAAAGAAGAAGCGGCGCAACCGGTCACAGCAGGGAGCACCCATCCATTGGATGGACGATGCC
>CAZMKB010000277.1:0-1714 GCA_964566685.1 uncultured Gemmatimonadota bacterium
TGTTGGGCACCGTTTCCAATGGGGCCGTCCCTCGGATCATATTCTTCTTCCGATCCTGATCGCCTCCAATCCTCTTTCCGAGTTTCACGACGCGGTCCACGTGGACTGAGGTGTTTTCGGCGAGGGGAAGGTCACACTACCGGCTCTCGATATCAGTGCGAAGACAATGTATATTATGAGAAGAACCTACGGAGAGGGTTGTTGGAATGAAGAGAAAAGACCGACAGGTGGCCATCATGAACCGGAAGCAGATCGAAGCCCGCATCGAGAGCTCGCTCCAACCCGGGACGTTCATATACTCCCGGGCGATGTACGAATTCGTCGATGACCTCGAGGAAACCGCCGGTCTCATGGAGCTCGTTCCTGCAGGGAAACGGAGCGCGTGGCACGAGCGGGCCATGACCGTGATTGAGAAGGCCTCGCTGGACTCGGCGGTCGATATTCTGCTGGAGACCGGGGAACTCGACCGCCTGGCAGCCCGCATCGACCGGGCGAGCGACGAAGAGATCCGCCGGGTGAATTATCAGACGATGCTCGATGCGGCGGAGGGTCTCTCGAAACCGCATCCCTTGTCAGCAGCCCGGATTTATGCTCAGCTCGGTCTCCACATCCTCCTCGAGCGGAAGAACAAGCTCTACGAGGTCGCCCTCATATACTTCGAGCGTGCCCGTGATCTCTCCACCGTTTCGGGAGCCCACGGCGAGTGGGAGAAGCTCGTGACGGAGATCCGGGAGACCCACCGGCGGAAGACGAGCTTCATGAAAAGGTTCGAAAGGATCGCAGGCGGCGGCCCCGCGGAGGAGCCAGGGCCGTCGATCATCGAGCTCGCGAAGAAGAAGTGGCCCCGGAGCCGCCCGTAAGCAAAAAGGAGATACGGATGGACAGAACGATGGAACAGAATGAGGACAGGCGCAGGGACGTATCCGAAGACTATGCGCGGGCGGTCAGGAGCGCACCATCGAATTGCGGCTGTTCGCCGGTGCCGAAAGGCGTTGTCGTCAAGCTCGCCGAATACACCGACGAGGAGCTGGCGTCTCTTCCGGCCGAGGCGGCGGTCAATTCGTTCGGTTGCGGTAACCCGCTCGCATTCTCGGATGTGCAGCCGGGCGATGTGGTGCTCGATCTCGGTTCCGGCGCGGGAATCGACCTCCTCCTCGCAGCGAAAAAGGCAGGAAGCTCGGGCAAGGTCATCGGCGTGGATATGACCGATGCCATGATAGAGAAGGCCCGGGAGAACATCGCCGCTGCCGGTCTGACCAACGTCGAGGTTCGCAAGGGCATCATCGAGGCTCTGCCGGTCGATGATGAGAGCGTCGACTGGGTGATCTCGAACTGTGTCATCAATCTCTCACCGGAGAAGCCGAGAGTCTTCGCGGAGATAGCCCGCGTTCTCAAGCCGGGCGGGCGAATGCTGGTCTCGGACATCGTCGCCGAGGGGCTGTCCGAGGAAGTCATCGGAAACCGGAGGCTCTACTCCTCGTGCCTCGCCGGGGCGATCGGGGAGAAGGCCTATCTGGATGGCCTGCGCGATGCCGGTCTCGTGGAAGTCGAGGTCAGGGACCGTCTCGTCTACGACGCCGCGCAGCTCGAGGCTCTCATCGGTTCCGAGCTGCAGGAGGCCGGGACAGGCTGCTGCGGCGGGCCGGGAGACGCATTCGCGAAGCACTGGGCGGCGCGACTGGAAGGCAGGGTGGCCAGCGTGAAAGTGGCCGCG
>CAZMKB010000277.1:1736-4831 GCA_964566685.1 uncultured Gemmatimonadota bacterium
AGCCCTCTTCCGGCGGCGTCTATCCGCCTGCTATCGGAGGAAAAACCATGAAGCCCGGAAGGAGAACAGATCCGGCGTCTACTCCTACGAACAGCGACGGCCCCGGCTCGAATAACCCTACCGTCGACTGCTCGAGCAGGACGAAGCGGCGTGAATCCCCTGGAGCTTGAAACGCGAGGTCCATGGATGGAGAGGGGTTATCCTGTGGTTTTTCCGGTCTTTCGATTCACCAGGTCGATCACGGATTTTGCCAGCTCCATCGCTTCTTCCGCTTCCTCGGGATCGTCGAAGTACCGGGATGGTACGCCACCGGGGAGACTGTTCGGGTAGCGTGTCGGAATGTAATAGCTGTCGAGCTTTTTCGCACCGGTGACTTCCTGGAAATCCTGATCCGCTTCGCAGGCGATCTCGAGGAGGTCATTGATTGCATGAGTGTGGAATACCTGGACCGATTTCGCCTTCAGATAGAGAAATCCCTTGAGAGCCTTTTCGGTCGCCTGCTGGAAGTGAAACAGGGCAAGATAATACTTTCCCGCTTTCCTCAGTTCGTCCGCATCCGCGAACTCATCGCGGGCGTGCAGAATCCACCTCTCGGCTTCTCCCTCATGTCGTTTGTTCATAGACAACCTTCCCGGTCCTGACGACTTCGCGCAGGAAGCTCTTCACCGGGAGATCACGTTCGAACTCCTCCCGGTTGTATGCGATGATGTCCGAAGCGACACCTCTATCGAGGGATGAGTAGATGATCTTCATCCATTCCCTGCCGCTCTTCGATTCGGGCATGATGACGAGAAGATCCAGGTCGCTGTAGACGTCGACCTCACCATCGGCGAGAGAACCGAAGAGGATGATCCTGAGAGCTCCGAGCTCGGCAAGCTGTCTCACGATCGAGTCGAGTGACTCCTCGAGCTTCTGCTTCCGCTGCTCCTTCCTCTTCAGTATCTCGGAAAAACTCCTCATTGGCCTTCCATGGCTCAGGGAACCGACCTATAATCTGATAACAAACATCATCCTGTTTTCACGCCATTCCCGGGGGAGGGATCCCCACTCCCCTGATAATATCCGTTCCCCTCACGGCGGTCAAGTGACGAATGTATGCACGAAATCAAAATCACTGGTCCGACGGGGATTAGAAACAGAGAAGCGCATGGACTGCGCACCTACCAGGACGAATTCTTTACGAGCTTCACCAAGGGCCATCATCAGTTCGAGCACATATCCTTTATGCGGATCTTTCAGGATGTCTGCTTCCATTGTTCCTCGATCACTGTGTCCAGGAGATGGCTGGCTTGTTTCGCATCCCTTCCTCCGCGGGAGTAATTATCCAGATACATTTGTATGTTTGAGACAATGGATATCCCCTCCACCTCACGACTGAACAGGAAAGCACCGATGTCGACTGGAACCATGAGGAAAAAATCCGGGCCAATATCATCATCTTCATCCGGTTTCGAAAGTGTGTTCACTGCTGTTTCTGAAGGACAGATTACATCGATCCGGTCGATCGAGACGAAGGGAGCGACCAGGTTTGCGGCAGCTGAACCTGTAATGAGGAATGATACGTCCGGGTATCGCACCCTGAGTTTCTCAACCGATGGTTTGAGGTCGGGGCTGAAAGGATTACGCCTTCGTACACCTTTTCTGGCTTCCCTCCGGTACTGTTCCTCGAATTTCTCAGCCCACGTGAAGAGAAGTCTTTTCGGATCAGGAATTATGATTTTCTTATTATCCCTCCTGATAAGTATCTCTCCATCGAGTGCCAGTATTGTTTTGGAAATCGTTGACTGACTCACGCTAAAATCGAACGTCTCCCCCTGGCGATCGGATTCTATCTCGAGCATTTTGCCGATTCCCGTCACGGTCCACTTTTTCCCTGGATATTCGAGGAGAACTCGGACGACACGGGAAGATACCCTACTGAACGGATTCTGGATGAGCTTTTGTGTCGGGAACCTATTCGGCCTGTCGAGGCGGCGGATGAAAACCTTTCCGGGGATGGAGAGGGAAATATTGCCGGAGAGATCGATGAAGTCGACACCGTATTCAATGCAATACCGCTGGCTTTCCTGAGAGAGATACGGACAGATGATAGGGTAGAGCGATTTTGTATCTCCCTTTTTTAGCTTTACCAGCCACGGTACGATCTCCCGGAGAATTTTTGGGCTCACGACAGGACGAATTTCAGCGAGAGCCCGGATTCGTATTTTCCCGAATGCAATTTCCAGCCGGGCGTCCAGTCGGGGATCATCCATTGGAGATTTCCCTTCTTCCGACTTTCCCGATTCAAACGTGCCCTCCTCGATGACGCGCAGATCATCAATTCCTTCGAAGGGCATTCCACGCAGCACTTCTTCAAGTATTTTCTCTGTTTTCACGGGAACCTCATGTTCGCTGATATTCTATATGTGAAAGAGTATAATACACATGAATTTCTCTGTCAAGAGGAAAATATTCCCTATGGTGCTTATATTATTATATAATAATAGATGCTCTTTTAGGAATATTCTATAGGAATCGCCTATAGCGCTGATCTCATAAGGAGTTGACAGGGAGACTCCAAAGACGAATGCAAGCAGCATTCGATCGGTCCTTCCCGTGAGAAATCCGGGGGAAAGGAGGTGAAGGGGTGCGCATCGCCCGGGACGCGGCCTGCCGTGATCGTCAGCGGTGCAGAGTTTCCCGGGATTCCTTCTCACGAGATGCTGTAACACTTTGTGGCTTCCTCGAGTCGACCACACCCTTTTGAAAATTCCCTCGATGAGTTACTATTGTAGGAGTCTTTCGCCCGTCGGGTTGAGTACATCATCGTCGGGGCGGAAAAAATACCGGTCCGGCTCACGACCGGCTCTTCCCGAGCCGTGTCGCCCTGAGCCGTCGTCATGCACACCAGGGAGATTCGGAATCAGGAAGTGAGCGTCCTCACCACCGCGCTGGCACAGATCTCCGGCGAACACCTCCTCGAGGAGAAGCGGCTCGTCGCACCCTCGCTTCGCACCGGACACCAGTGGCTCGAGGCAGTGGCCCGGGGCGGCCGGCCCGCACTCAACGTCCGCGTCACGACCCTTCCCGCCATGGCCCTCGACCTCGCTTCTGCG
>CAZMKB010000278.1:0-4807 GCA_964566685.1 uncultured Gemmatimonadota bacterium
ATCGTGGACATGCAGAACGACTTCGTGAAGCCGGACGGCAACCTGGTGGTTCCGGCCGCTGCCGAGACGGTGCCCGTCATCCAGGATTTCCGCGACCGCGCCCGGAAGGCGGGGGTCCGGGTCATCTACACCCAAGACACACAGGTGGAAGGGGATCCCGAGTGGGAGATCTTTCCCGAGCACTGCCGCATCGGCTCGTGGGGCTGGCAGATCATCGACGAGCTCGCACCCGATGAAAACGACCTGGTCTGCCGGAAAAACAGGTACGACGGATTCTACGGCACCTGGCTCGACCACTTCCTGAGCTCCGTCTGGAAGCTCGAACACCTGGTGATCGTGGGCACCGTGGCGAACATCTGCGTTCTCCACACGGCGGCGTCCGCGGGCCTCAGGTGGTACCACGTCGTCGTACCCGCCGACGGAATTTCGGCGCTGACCGAATTCGACCAGGCGCTCACACTCAAGCAGGTCTCGACCCTGTACGCGGGAAATGTCGTGAAAGAAACGGCGAGCATCTCCTTCGAGACGGCCTGAACCGTCACAAAACCGTCGCAGTGACCAGGGACAGCCGGTGCGGCTCGTAGCAATTTCAATATGGATGCCTGAAACCGGGAGGAACAACAATGGGAATGAATGTCGCCCGGAAGCTCATCGAGTGCCATCTGATCGAAGGTTCGATGAAGGCCGGGGAGGAGATCGGGCTTCAGATCGACCAGACGCTCACTCAGGACGCGACTGGCACGATGGTGATGCTCGAGCTCGAAGCGATGAATCTCAGTCATGTCAGGACCGAGCTCTCCGCACAGTATGTCGACCACAACCTCGTGCAGAACGACTACAAGAACGCGGACGACCATCTGTTCCTGCGGAGCGCCTGCCGCAAGTTCGGGATATGGTACAGCAGGCCCGGCAACGGCGTGAGCCATCCCGTTCACATGGAGCGTTTCGGTGTTCCGGGCAGGACGCTTCTCGGCTCGGACAGCCACACCTGCGCCGCGGGTTCGATGGCGATGCTCGCGATGGGGGCCGGTGGCCTTCACGTCGCCATGGCGATGGCCGGGGAGCCCTTCCACGTGTCGATGCCTTCTGTCTGGGGAGTGAAGCTGACGGGTGAGCTTCCGCCCTGGGTCAGCGCGAAGGACGTCATTCTCGAAATGCTCAGGCGCCACGACGTCGACGGCGGCATCGGAAAGATCATCGAGTACTACGGTCCCGGACTCGAGCACCTCTCCGCGATGGACCGGCACGTCATCGCCAACATGGGAGCGGAGCTCGGGGCCACGACGACGGTCTTCCCTTCCGACGAGCAGACGCGGAGGTTCCTCGCCGCCCAGAAACGGGAGGCCGACTGGGTCGAGCTCACAGCCGATCCCGGCGCCGACTACGACGAGCACGAGGAGATCGACCTGTCCTCGCTCGAACCGCTCATCGCCTGCCCGAGCAGCCCCGGCAACGTGGTGCCGGTGAGGGAGGTCGAGGGAAAGGAGATCTACCAGGCCTATATCGGATCGTCGGCGAACCCGGGGCTCCGCGACTTCGCCGTCCCCGCCCTCATCGTCAACGGCAGGCAGGTTCACGACAGGGTTTCCCTCGACGTCAATCCCACCTCCCGACAGATCCTCGAGAACCTGATTTCCCTGGGACACCTGGCAAGGCTCGTCCACGCGGGAGCGAGAGTGCACCAGGCCGGCTGCAACGGCTGCATCGGGATGGGGCAGGCCCCGGCTTCCGGCCGGATCAGCCTCAGGACCGTGCCGCGGAACTTCCCCGGAAGATCCGGTACGAAGGAAGACCAGGTCTACCTCTGCAGTCCCGAGACGGCAGCGGCCTCCGCCCTCCTGGGCGTCATCACGGACCCGAGAGCGCTCGACATGCCGTGTCCGGAGTTCGTCGAGCCGGAGGAGATCCAAATCAATCTCAGCATGCTGGTCGGGCCAGTGGAAGACGAAGAAGCCAGGAAGACGGAGCTCGAGAAGGGCCCCAACATCAAGAGTCTCCCCGACTTCGACGGGATCCCCGACGACATCGAGGCGCCGGTGATCCTCAAGGTGGGCGACGACATCTCCACCGACGAGATCATGCCCGCGGGCAGCAGGGTCCTGCCGTTTCGGAGCAACATTCCCGAGATCAGCAGGTTCGTGTTCGAGCCGGTCGATCAGGAGTTCTACGACCGGGCCATGAAACACCGGGAATCGGGCTCCATCATCGTCGGCGGCAAGAACTACGGGCAGGGATCGAGCCGGGAGCACGCGGCGATCGCCCCGCGCTACCTCGGTGTGAGGGTGGTCATCGCCGAAGGATTCGCCCGCATCCACCTGCAGAACCTGTCCTCGTTCGGAATCCTCTCCCTGGCATTCACCGATCCCGGCGACCGCGACCGGATAGACCGGGACGACGTGCTCTCCATCGAGAATGTACGGTCCGTGCTGAATGACGGCACCGGCGTCACCGTCCGGAACCTGACGAAAGACGAGTCCTACGAGATGAAGCACAGCCTCACGCCGAGGGAGGTGAAAGCGATTCTCTCGGGGAGCCTCATCAACATCATGAGGGAGAAGCTGTAGCGTCCCGCGGCGGCAGCCGCCACCGGTGATCGGGAACCGCGAGCCCTGACCCGGCTCTCACCGCAGAAGGGTCATCTTCCTCGTGAAAACCTCACGGCGGAATGACTCCCCGAGCTCCACGGTGTAGAAGTAGATTCCCGAAGCCGCCCTCACGCCACGATCGTCCTCCCCGTTCCAGGTCACCCTGTGCTCACCCGTTGACACCTCCTCGTCGATCAGCACGCGGGTAAGCCTTCCCCTCGCATCATGGATGCTGAGCTTCACGCTCCGGAGCTCACCATCCGAGCCGGGGACCTCGAATGATATCGTCGTCACCGGATTGAAGGGATTGGGATAGTTCTGGCCCACATCGAACAGGAGCGGGGCCTTCCCGCCTCTCTCCCCGTCACCGGCATCGGTGGTGCCGTTCAGAAACCACACGTCCATGCTGTCGACCGCCGAGTTTCCGAACTCGTCGAACGCCTCCACCACGATGCGGTATTCCCCGTCGGGGTGCTCGTCCGTGCTGAAAGCCAGGTCCTTCTCCGAGAGACCGATCAGCGAATCGCCGTCGCTGTTGGTGAGCACATGATAGAAGTCCCGTTCGGTTTCCATCCAGTAGGGGGGTGGGAGAACGTCGTCGCGCTTGTAGATCACCGTGGCGTAGGGCTCGTACCAGCCTGATCCGTAAAAGGAGTACCGGTGATTCAGCATGTGGCTCATCGTCCGCGGATGCACGATCTCCCCGTCCGGGAGGTTCTTCACCCAGTAGTACGTCTCGAACGCCGGCTGCTGCCACTCGGATCCCCCGACGTAATCGATCACCTTGACGATGATGTCGATGTCACCATACAGGCTGTCAGGATCGAGGTAGTTGCTCGTCTCGTTCTCCGTGAAGCCGAACTTCGAATCGGCGAACACGTCGTCGATGATGGGTGGAAGGGGATCGTCGTCGGGTTCGAGTGCCCTGAGGGGGTGGAAGTTAATTCCCCACTCGTTGTCTTCGTACTGCCAGACGAAACCCGTGTCCGATATCTCCACGAAGTGGATGTGTCCCCAGTCCTCCGACCACTCGATGATGTCACCCAGATAGTCGTGAAGCTCGACGGTGTCTCCCACATCGAACTGGATCGTACTCTCGATGAGGTGGGCGTAGAGCCAGCCGTCTGACCATCCTCCTTCCTGTGTGGGGCTGATGGCCATGCGCCAGTAGTATTCGCCGCCGAGAGTGAGGACGCACTTGACGATTCCGGGCGCCACGGCATAGGTCGGTTCCGCAATCGGCACGATGATGTCGAGGCCCTGATGGAGGTAGGAGTAGCCGGCATCGTAGCCCATGTGCTGTTCGTAGTAGTTCCAGACCGTATGCTTCTGATCGAACGGGACGAAGGGCCAGGGAATGGGATCATAGCCGTCGTGGAGCTTGTGGGCAATCCGTGCTTTGGCGGTCTCGACTCTGTCCCGGAACACGGGGAACGACCGGGATGCCGAAACCCGCCGGTCTACGATTCTCCCGCGGCCGTCGTATGACCTGACGATGCCCTCGGAGACTCCTTCGCCGCGGTTCTGTACGCCAGCGTGGAGAGCGCCCCCCGAAACCAGGAGGTCCCTGAATGTGTGGTCCCCGGTCACACGGTCCGTGAAGAGGAGATCCCCGCAGGTCAGTGAGAACACCCAGAGGTTTTTCCTGTCGACGACGGCGATGAGGTCGCACTCGGCCGAAAGAGCGAGTTTCCGGGGATAACCGGGCTCACATGCGATTTCCCGCAGGAGCCGGCCATCCCGGTAGACACGGATCCCGTTTTCCGAGGCGATACCGACGAGGACGCCGTCTTCGGAGAATGCGAACCGGCTTCCCCCCGGGTACACTTCTGTCTCCCCGGCGGGAACCGTCACGACATGGAGGCTGCCGGAAGCCCTTACGCCGAATCTGTCTCCATCGGGTGAAAACTGAAAACCCTGAGCCCTGCGGTACTTCTTCGTGAACAGGTGCCTGCCGCTCTCGCCGTACACCACAATCCCGAGCTCGCCCCGGCAGTGATGCGTCATGTCCATGAATGCGGTGATGCCGGAATTCGAGATGGCGAGATCCGAACCGGGGGCGACAGACAGCGTGTAGAGCAGCTCACCGCCTCGGTAGAACTCGAAGTCCTCGAGCTCTCGGACTTCGTCTCCCACCCGTCCGACGTGATAGGTGCACCAGTACTCACCGTTCGGAGAATGCGCCTTCGCAGAGAGCTCAGGCGAATAGTCGACGAAAGTGC
>CAZMKB010000279.1:0-4806 GCA_964566685.1 uncultured Gemmatimonadota bacterium
CTCGTCGACGATGGCCACGGTCTCGTCCGTCGAATCGTCGAGGACATGGATCTCGAACCGGTCGCGGGGATAGTCGATGTCCGCCGCGGCGGCGATGATCCGCCGGGCGACATTCTTCTCGTTGAATATCGGGAGCTGGATCGTGACGGCGGGCCAGGAGCCGGTGTGCGGCTCGAAGGAGTAGCGTTTTCTCCGCCGGCCGGAGCTGTACCAGATCATGAGATAACAGTTGATGCCGTAGACCAGCAGCAGGATCGACGCGAGGCCGTAGATGACGAGAAGCGGCAGAACGAGATCTGACAGAGAGAACATTATCTTCCGTTGTCCTTCGTTCCGTGTCCGGTCGTATCCGGCCGGCTCTCTTTTCCTCTGTTCGGCAGAAGCCTCCGGGCTGTCCGCCGGGGGGGAGATTCCATTCCTGCGAGCAAACATAACATCCGCCGCTCCGCGAGGCAAGGGATGATTTTCTCCGCTCGTTCAGTGCCTCCTCCGGTCCGGGTTAAATGTAGAATGCGTCCCCCGGGTGTCAACCGGCCGCCGCGATTCACCGGAGCTCGGTTCAGGGATCAGCTCCACGCCGCCTCGCCTTCTCCTCCATCCAGATGCGGTAGTCCTCCGGCGTGTCGATGTCGCGGAGCGTCTCGATCAGCCCCACGCGGAGATCGAGTGAGCGGGCTTTTTCGAGGGTCCTGGCCAGAACCTCAGGGCCGCCCCAGCTCACACCCTCGAAGAGTTCGGGAACCGTCCGGATGAGCCCGATCAGGTAGTAGCCTCCGTCGTTCGCCGGTCCCAGGACCAGGTCGTGATCGGAAAGGAGAGCAAACGCCCGCCGCAGGTGTCTTTCCGCAAGATCGGGAATGTCGGCTCCCACAATCACTACCTTCCCGTAGCCGCGGCGAAAGGACGCTTCAGCCGACGTCCGGAGCCGTTCCCCGAGGTCCCGGCCCCTCTGCCTCCTGAGCGAAGCGTTTCCGAACCACCTGCGGGCGTCCCGTTCGCTGCCGCCGTCGAAGTGGACCTCAAGATCGATCTCCCCCCGGCCCGGGAAATCCTCGAGTACCTCCAGCGTACGGGAGATCAGGTTCTCCTGAAGACGAGCGGCACCGGCCGCCCCGAGAACCGGGATCAGCCGCGTTTTCACCCGGCCGGCAACCGGGAGACGGCTGAAGAGAATGATCAAACCGCGCCCGTGGACACGGCGTTCGTCACCGGAGGGTGTGCGCTCCATACCTGTGCACCCGTTCTGTTTCAAGGATCTGCCGCATTCGTCCTGCTGCATTCGGAGCGGATCGAGCAGTAGATAGATGATGTTCGAAACAGTAATCCGTTCATTGAGCGATTTCAACACCGCCCCCGACCGGCTTGACATGGTGACGGGAGCCGCGTAGGTTTAGACCGAAATCCGCCGCCGGATAGCGCAGAAGCGTCCGCCGTGCCGTTCGTGAGTTTTTCCGGAGGATTCGATGGCTCTCCCCCGTTCCCCCGCCGTGACGGCCGACGTCGTCATTCCCGATCACCGTGGTATGATTCTCCTCATCCAGCGAAAGAATCCGCCCTTTCAGGGCAGGTGGGCGCTGCCGGGAGGTTTCATCGACTACGGGACCGAGACCATCGAGGAGTGCGCCGTCCGGGAGGCGAAGGAGGAAACCGGGCTTGACGTCCGGCTGAAGGCGCTGCTCGGAGTACGTTCGCATCCCGGCAGGGATCCGCGGGGACACACCGTCACCGTGGTCTTCGTGTGCGAAGAGCTCGTTCCCGAAGAGGCCCGAACCGCCCGCGCCGGCGACGACGCCGGCAGCCTGCTCTGGGTGGAATCCGATCCCGGGAAGCTCGATGAGGTCGATCTCGCCTTCGATCACCGGGACATTCTCCTCGAAGCGCTCCATCGCGGCCTGATCGGAGCGGCACGATGAGGTGGACGGTGTTCTTCCTCATCGCTGTTCTCCTCGCTGCGGGCTGTGTCACCGATCCTCTCACAATCCACGAACGGGCGTTCGTCGTCGATGCCCACTCGGATGCCCTGTACCGGCTGTACACGCGCGGAGGCGATCTCGGCGTCCCGTCTCCCACGGCCCACGTCGACCTTGATAAGCTCCGAACCGGCGGAGTCGACCTCCAGTTTCTCGCCGTGTGGGTTCCCTCGCGATACGTCTCCGAAGGAGAGAACGATCCGGACAGCTCCGCGATCGTCGCCGACGCCATGATCGACATGTTCTTCATCCAGCTCGAGGAGAACAGGGAAGCCGCCGGGTTCGCCGGCTCCGCGGCGGAAGCCCGGGTGGTGCGGGATTCGGGGAAGATCGCACTCGCCCTCGGGATCGAGGGTGGACATGTGATCCAGAACAGCCTCGACCTGCTCGAGCACTTCCACGAACGCGGGGTCAGGTACATGACGCTCACCTGGGTGAACTCCACCGACTGGGCGGTCGCCGCCCGTGAGGAGCCCGACGTCGGACCCGACCGTGAGGGCCTCACGGATCTCGGCCGTGCGATCGTCGGCCGCATGAATGATCTGGGCATGATCGTCGACGTCTCCCACGTCGACGAGAGCACCTTCTGGGACGTCCTCGAGGCGACCCGGCACCCGGTCATCGCGTCCCATTCCTGTGCGGCGGCGCTCAACCCGCACCACCGGAACCTGACCGACGGCCAGCTCAGGGGGCTTGCCGAAAACGGCGGCGTGCTGTGCGTCAACTTCTACCCGAATTTCCTCGACAGCGCCTACCGGAGCGCATACAACCGTGCCGAGACCGAGTACGCAGCCGAAATCGATTCCATCCGCTCCCTGTACCGGGAGTCCGACTGGGGCCTCTACCTGCAGCTTCGCGGCAGGGTCATCGCGAGAAAAACCGCCGAACACGATGTGACGGTCGACACGATCATCGATCACATCGATCACGCGGTGGAAGTGGTGGGGATCGACCATGTCGGCCTCGGATCGGACTTCGACGGGATCGACGTCACGCCGGCGGGGATGGAGAATGCATCGATGTACCCCCGCCTGACCAGGAGGCTCCTCGAGCGTGGTTATTCCCCTGCCGACATCGGAAAGATCCTGGGCGGCAATATCATGCGCGTCTTCGAGTCGGTCACCGATTGACATTGACAGACCAAACCGGCCGACGTATTATAAAATCAATGACGGTTCGGTCGACATCCACGCAGGGGCTTCGTGAACAAGGTCTACCTCGACGGCTACAATTTTATTCTTCGGAATCCATCCTTATCACGCTTTTCAAGGGGACAACTCGAACGCGGTCGCGAACACATCAGGTCCCTCCTCTCGAGGTACGCCGTCGTCAGGAAGACGCAGGTCATCGTCGTCTATGATTCCAGGAAGAAACCTCCCGGCGAGGGCACTGCATATTCCGGTCGTTTCTATCGCGAAGTCTTCGTCAGGGATGCCGATTCGTACCTGCGCCGGGTAATGGAGACCGGGCGCGACAGGAAAAACACGATCGTGGTCTCGTCGGACGTGGACCACGTCGTTCTGCCGGCCAGGGCGCAGGGAGTGACCGTCATGAGCTCGGAAGAGTTCTACAGAGTCGTCCGGAAGACGGAAGAGCGCCTGCGCGAAGATCCTGAAAAGCCGCCTCCGCCGACCGGTGCCGATCTGGAAGACTGGATGCGATACTTCGAGGAGGGAGAGGAATGAAACCTGGTGCTCTGAGGGAATGGAGGCAACGATGATAAAACTCGAGGATGTCATGGGGCTCGCCTCGTTCAAAGAGCGCTCGAACTTTGTGACGAGCTTTTACCTGGGATTCGGTACGGGAGACCACTCGAAGAAATTCCTGATTTCAGCGAACAATCTCATCAAGCGCGGGAGCGGGATGATCGAGGAGCTCGGCTCGGGGAACGAGGACCGGGAAACCCTCAACCGGGACCTCGAGCGGATCGAGCAGTTCATGAAGAACGAATTCGAGAGGAAAGCCCGGGGAGGGCTGGCACTCTTCAGCTGCAGCAGCGCCGGCTTCTTCCGGTCCTTCTACCTCCAGACACCCATCAAGGACCGGATCGTGATGAAACGCTCTTTCTACATCAGGCCGCTCACCCTCATTCTCGACGATTTCAAGCGCTGTATAGTCGTCCTCGTCGACCGGACGAAGGCGAGGGTGTTCGAGGCCCATCTGGGTGAGATGCTCACCTACACCGAGATCACGAGCGACGTCCCGGGGCAGGTTCGAGAGGGCGGCTACGAAGGCTACGAGGAGAAGAAGATCAGCCGTCACATCGAGGCCCAGGCGCAGCGCCACTACAAGAAAGTGTCCCGGCAGCTCCTCGACCTGTTCAAGACCAACCGGTTCGAGCGGCTCATCCTGGGAGGCACTCCCGACGTCGTCGGCGAGTTCGAGAAGACCCTGCACACCTACCTCAAGGACAGGGTGATAGGGCACTTCGCCATCGAGAGCGACGCGCCGATCATCGAAGTGTTCGAGAAGAGCAAGGATCTCGCCGAGCAGCTCGAACGCCGTTCGGAGGAGGATCTCGTCGACCACCTGCTCGATGATTACTGGCCCCAGGGAAGGGGGACGGTTGGTGTCGAGGGGACGATCGAGGCGCTGATGAAGGGCGAAGTCTACGCGCTGCTCGTCTCCGTGGGGTTCGTCAGGCCGGGTTTCAGCTGCCGAGCGTGCGGCTATCTCAGCACGACGGAGGAGATCTGTTCCCTCTGCGAATCGGAGATGGAACCGGTCACCGACATCGTCGACGAGATGGTCTCCGAGGCGGTGAGGCAGCGCTCGCTGGTCCACCACATCTCCGGAACGCACCGGCTCGAGGAACAGGGGGGCATCGGCTCGGTCC
>CAZMKB010000280.1:0-4783 GCA_964566685.1 uncultured Gemmatimonadota bacterium
GCGCGGGTAATCGGACGTCCCGGAATAGTGGATGGCCAGGTTGACATCCCAGCGGTCATCGGGCACGAACCTGATCTTCTGCAGGAGGTTGACCTGGTGATAGCCGGTCGGAACCTGGACCTGCGGATCCGGATTGGTGAGCGTCGTATCCCTTCCGCCGAATGTGGCGACGTAGCGACGGCGCAGGTACTCGTCCGGCCCGTGGGAGCCCATTTTCTGATCCTCGAAGTCGGTCACGGTGGCGCTGGTCAGGAAGGCCCAGCGGGACAGTCCGAGGGACACGTCGGCGTGCCCGGTTTTTTCGAAGTTGGCCGAGGAGCCACGGACGGCGGCCCTGCCGCCGATCACGTGCCCGCCTTCCGGTGAAGGGTCTGGGGTGCGGGTGGAGAAGTTCAGGACGGCTCCGATGGCATCGCTCCCGTAGATCAGGGATCCCGGCCCGAAAGCCACCTCGGTCCGGTCGATCGTGAACGGGTCGAGGGATATGACGTTCTGCAGGTTGCCGGAGCGGAAAATGGCGGTGTTCATTCTGACACCGTCCACCGTGAGCAGAAGCCGGTTGGCCGCGAATCCCCTGATCATGGGGCTGCCTCCGCCCAGCTGGCTCTTCTGTATGAACACCTCGCCGGAGGTTCTCAGAAGGTCGGCGGCGGTCTGGGGATTCTGGAGGACCGCATCCTCCGGCTGTATCACGGTGACCTTGCCGGGAATGTCGCCTACGGCCTGCCGCCAGCGGGTGGCCGATATCACCACCTCGTCCATCTCGAGCGGTGCCTTTTCCAGGAGCAGGGTGAACCCGAGCTCGGCCATACGGGCGTAGCTGAGCACCCGCTTCTCGTAGGCGATCCTCTCCACGTGGATGGCGTGTGTATCCCTGAATGCCGTGATGTCCGCCTGACCCCGTGCGTCCGTGACCGCGGAGACACCGGAATCCCGGCTGTAGAGGATCACGTTGTCGAGGGGTTCACGGGTTTCCCGGTCCCTGATGTTCAGGACCTGTGCGTCGAGGGGGGCGGCTGCTGACAGCAGAACGAGTATACCGATGAGGTTTCTCAATGATCGGGCCATCGCTATCACGCGGAATTATAACCCGGCCGGGAGATCGAGTCAACGTGAGAGTCGTTTTCGTCTTCCCGCTCGACCACGGCGACCACGGATGCCCGATTGACAAACGGGATCGATGAGGATAGAATCACTTCTCGGGGAGCATCGAGTGCATCCCCGGAAACGGAATGAAAAACACCGCTGCTGCATGGAAACAGGGGGGACATGTCACCATGACCGTCAGGATGACAGAAAGACCCGGGCCGGGAACGCTTTTCCTCCTCTTCTGCCTCACGATTTCGCTGTTGACACCTGTCGATTCCCCGGGTGATCCTCCGTCGAATTCGAACGACGATACACTCGGCCTCTCGCTCGAGCGCCTGTTCGAAGACCCGCCGCTCGACGGTGTCAGGCTGCGGGATATCAGCTGGAACGGAGAGGGCACAGAGGTTGGCTTCCTGCGTCCGGGAGGAAAAAACCGGGACGTGCTCGAGCTTTGGGTGTTCGATGTGAAGGGGGGCCGCTCACGCCTTCTCGCCAGGCCGTCCGACGTACTGCCGGAAGGAAAACCGGAAGCCGGCGTTGACGAGATCCGGCGGCCCGGAGGGGATCGCGGTGCAGTGGAGGGAATCACCGGTTATGCCTGGTCCCCGCACGGCCGGTCGGTTCTCTTTCTCCTCGGCGGCGGTCTCTATCTCCTCGACCCGGCGTCCGGAAACGCCAGGCTCCTGGTAGGCGGGGCGGATGATCCGGTGATCGAGCCGGCGTTCTCCCCCGATGGATCCTCCGCTTCCTATGTCCAGGACGGCGATCTGTGGCTCCTCTCCCTCGAAGGAGGAGAACCGCGGCGGCTCACGGAGAGAACATCTCCGGACGTGACGTACGGGCTGGCGGAATCCGCCGCCCGGGAAGAGATGTGCCGCTGGCGCGGGTACTGGTGGAGCCGCGGCGGCAGGTGGCTCGCCTACCTGGAAGTCGATGCGTCCGGCCTCGAGCCCCACCGGCCTGTGGCCTGCCTGTTCGAGGACGCTCTCCTGACCGGGGAGCGACGTCATTCCGGGGAGGTTTCACCGGGCGAAGAACAGTACCCGGCAGGGGGTGGGCCCGGTGCCGAAGTCCGGCTGGGAATTCTCGACACCTACTCGGGAAAGACGAAGTGGGTCGACTTCGATCCGGATGTGGAGTACATCACGGGGGTGGAATGGGGTCCGGGCGACGTCATTCTCGCCGTCCAGATCCAGCCCCGCGACCGGAGCTGGCTCCAGCTCGTAAGGGCCGATCCCCGGAAGGGGAAGAAGTACTTCATCCTCGAGGAGAGATCCGAAACGTTCATGAATCCCCACGACGACATCCACATTCTGCCGGACAGCCGGTTTGTCTGGTCTTCGGAAAGAACGGGCACGCGGCAGCTCTTTCTCCATGACCCGCGGGGCGAAATCATCCGCCGGCTCACCAACCGGGAGCTGCCCGTCGTGGAGCTGGAGGGAGTGGACGAGGAGAACGGCAGGATATTTTTCAGCGCTGTGACCAATGGAAGCCTCGAGCTCCACCTGTTTTCGGTTTCACTGGAAGGAGGTGAGCCGGTGCAGCTGACCGCCGCCCCGGGATGGCATGAGACGGAAGTCCCGGGCGACTGCCGTCATTTCGTCGACACGTTCTCGTCCGTGCTGTCGCCTCCGGAGGTATCCGTTCACGATGCATCGGGATCCCGGGTTGCGGTTCTCGAGGACAATCCCACTCCCGAGTTCGACGAGTTCGAGCTGTCGGAGCCGGAATTCTTCCGGATCACGGCCGCCGACGGCAGAACACCGCTCAATGCCGTGTGGACGAAGCCCCCCGGATTCGATCCCTTACGAGAGTATCCGGTTGTCATCCATGCCTCTGGCGGGCCGGAGAGCCACGCCGTCGCCGACCGGTGGAGGAGCTCGACGCTCAGGGATCAGTTCCTGGCCCGGCAGGGCTACATCGTCTTGAGCCTCGATCCACGCGGCACGAACCACCGCGGCAAGGCATTCCGGGACGAGATCTACCGGCGCCCGGCCGTCGCGGACGTGGAGGATTACACCGCGGCCGTGCGGCACCTTCGGACCTTCTCCTTCATCGACGGGGAACGCATTGGTATCCGGGGATGGGGTTACGGGGGCACTCTGGCGCTCATGTCGCTGCTCGAGACGGAGGGCCTCTACAGCTGCGGCATCGCGATCGCTCCGGTCACGAGCTGGCGCCGGCACCATTCCTGTTTCACGAAGCGCTTCCTGGGACCTCCGGGGGAGAACGAAGAAGCCTACCGGGCCGCGTCAGTTCTCGACCACGATCCGGCCGGTCTCACGGAAAAACTCCTGCTCGTGCACGGTACGGCCGACGAGACCGTCTCCCTCTGCCAAGCCCTCGCTCTGGCTCGAAAGCTCCAGCAGGCCGGGGTGCAGTTCGACATGATGCTCTATCCCGGAGAAACGCATCTCCTGGCGGGAAAAGAGACGAAACAGCACCTCTCCCGGCTGATGTTCGACTTCTTCGAGACTCACCTCGGCGCAGAGTAGGCAAAATGGCGGGCGGTACGCGGTGTCGGATTGCCCGGACTTCGACACGACCGCATCTTCCGTGCGGCCGGGTTCGAGAGGAGTTGGATCACAGACGGGGGATCATTTCCCGGGAAGGGAGCCGAGCGCCGGCGGGGTCGTCCGCGTTCCTCCCGCTCCGGAGAAATATTCCGAAAAGCAGTATTGACAGATCCGGGGGAATGTGTTATTATTGGTAGTGAAAATCATTATCAATAAGAACAGCGGAGGGAAGGAAATGCCGAGAGGGATGAGACGAGGACAGGGCGTGAGGAGCGGCCGCGGCTGGATGCACGGGAAGTTCCAGGAGTGCGGCTACCGCCTGACCGTCCCCCGCCAGATGATCCTGGACGAGCTCGGCACGATCGATGGACATCCCAGCGCGGAGGAAATCTACCACCGTGTCCACCGTGTGCATCCCAACATCGGCCTCACCACCGTGTACCGGACACTCGAGCTACTCGTCCAGATGGGCATCGTCACGAAGTTCGACTTCGGTGACGGCAGGGCCCGCTACGAGCTCGCCGAGAGCCCGGACGGCAAGGATCATCATCATCATCTCGTCTGCACCGGCTGTCACCGCGTGATAGACTACACTGATTTCGTCGACGAGGAGCTCGAGCTTCTCACCCGTACCCAGGAACGTCTGTCCGAGAAATTCAATTTCACGATCGACAATCACATGGTGCGGTTCTACGGTCTCTGCGGACGGTGCCGGAGGAGGAAGAAATCGTGACCGGCACGCCGGTCGAATCGGGAGAGAAGTTTTTTTCAGCTTTAATTGAAAATGGTTTTCATTATTGAAAGGGGGAGCCGGTGCCGGATGGAACGACGAAAATGCTGGCACGCGCTGTGGCGGATCCATCGGGCCCGGAAGCCGGCTTCCCCCTTCCTGTGAAAGGAGGTGTCCGACATGCCGGGAGGAGATAGAACAGGTCCGCTGGGCTGGGGACCGATGACCGGCAGAGGTGCAGGCTACTGCGGCGGTTTCGACGTACCGGGCTTCACGAACTGGAGGATCGGCCGGCGGTTCGCCGGCAGGGGAGGCGGCAGAGGATGGTTCGGAATGGGGCGCGGCGGCTGGGGGGGTGGCGGTTTCGGCCGGGGTCGGAGGGGCTTCTTCCCCGCCTGGGGACCCGAACCGGAACTTTCGGATCCGATGACTCCCCGTGAGGAGCGCG
>CAZMKB010000281.1:0-4747 GCA_964566685.1 uncultured Gemmatimonadota bacterium
TTCCTGTAGCCGGCGTAGCCGAGATTCACGTCGCTGATCTGCCCCGTCTTCCCGGCCGAGAGGAGGTCGACCATGCGGCGCGGCGGCGGCATGACGAGCATGACCGCGAAGACGAGAAGCCCCGCGATGATGACGATCGGCCGGGAATTGTGAGATCCCTTCAACCGGGCCCAGAGAGTCCCCTTCTCGACATGTGGAACCTCGTGGCGGGCCATGGCGTGAACCTTGTCCTCGCGGGCCTTTTCGATCACATCGACGAGGGTGTCGAAATCACAGGGCTTCTGGAGATAGGCGTATGCGTCGAGACGGCCGGTCTCCATGGCCGACTCTATCGAACCGTGTCCGGTCAGCATGATCACCTGGAGCTCCGGCCGGAAACTCTTCATCTCCTTCAGGACCTGCTCCCCGTCCATCCCCGGCATGCGGCGATCGAGCACGACCACGTCGATCTCACCTTCGCAGCGGATCGCCTTGATCGCATCCTCTCCGCTCTTTACATCGATCGTGTCGAACCTGCGAAGCCTCAGGCGCTTCGCGAGATTGACCCTGAACTTTTCTTCGTCATCGACAAGAAGGACCTTCGCTATTTTCCATCTCTTTCGTAACGGTCGTGTTCTCTCCAGCCCGAATCATTCATACGCGGGCTACTGTTTCCTGATCTTCTCCGCCACCATTTCGAAGAGGTCAGAGAGCCGGAGCAGGCCCACGACCTCGTTCCCGCGACTGACGAGGAGAGACAGCTGCTGTCGCTCGACGATCCGGTGAATCGCATCGGTCAGCCTGATATTCTCGTCCACGCTCTCGGTGACCGGGTGCATGACGTCTCTCACCCTGATCGACCGGGCGTTCGTCGTGAATTCCTCCAGGGAGCTCACGAGAGTTCTCCTGTGACCCCGGATGGAGAAGATGAGCTCTTCGTCGACTCCCACCCTCTCCAGAGTCCCCATGTCCGATGCGACGTCGATGCCGCTCTCGAGACCCCTGAGGAAAGCGAGCTGCCCGATCTTTCCGATGATGTGCCCCATACCGTCCTTCACCAGGATGGCCCGGTGCGGATGCCGGTCACCGGGTATCTGGGCCTGGGCCTTCTCGAGCGCCATGACAGCATCGTGAAGCGTGGTGTCCTCCTCGACGACCGCATAGTCTTCGAGCGGTATCATGAGATCCCTGACTGATTTCTCTTCCATGTCGATCGCCCCGGCTTTTCGCAGCCGGCCCGACCTTCATCCTGCCCGGGCGGCCGCAGTCGTTTCGAAACTGCTTCACCTCGACTCAACGATTGAATGTCAATCCTTCGTCCTCGCTCGAACGTGAACCGGTCCCGGCCGCAACGGAGACCGGAAACCGCATCACGGCTCATTCACGAATCGGCAGCTCGATCGTGAAGGTACTCCCTTTTCCCATCCTGCTTTTCACGTGGATCTGCCCGCCGAGACTCTTTATGATGCCCAGGCTCACCGACAGCCCGAGCCCTGTTCCTTTCCCGACCTCCTTGGTCGTGTAGAATGGAACGAATATATTCTCGATCTGGGAGGGATTCATCCCCCTTCCGGTATCGGAGATGTGGATGAGGACCCTGTCTCCCTCCCGCTCGGTAGCGATGATGATGCGCCCCGGGTGCCCCTCCATTGCATCGACCGCGTTGTTGATGATGTTCAGGAAAACCTGCTCCAGCTGGTTTCCGTCCGTGATCATTCCAGGGACGTCCTCGCCGTAAGCACGTTCGAGCTCGATGTTCGAGACGAGCATCTCGGTCCCCAGGAGCCCGTCCACCACATCGTCGATCAGCTCGTGGATGTCGTGTTCTTTCAGATGAAGTGTGTCCTTCCACACGAAGCCCAGCAGCTTGCGTGTGATGTCCCTGCAACGGAACACCGAATCCTGGATGGAATCGAGGTGGTGGGCGAGGTCCTCAGGCGGCACCGGTTCACCGAGCGACGGGTCCATGAGGTCTTTCATGAGACCGGCCTCCTCGCTGATGGCGGCGAACGGGTTATTGATCTCGTGAGCGATTCCCGCCGCGAGCTCCCCAACCGAAGCGAGCTTGGCCGCGTGCGTGAGCTGAGCCCTGGTTGTTTCGGATTCCCTGATGATGACCACCTGCCTGCGGGCCCTCCAGATGATGATGCCGAATCCCGTGAATACGGCGAGCGCTGCGATGCCGAGGATCCGCAGGCGAAGTCCGGCGAAACAGGGCTGCTCTGCATCGGGGTGCTCCCGGACGATGAGCGCCCAGGCGACTTCATGGAGCCAGGCGTAGGCATAGCTGATGTCACGGCCGTCGACCTTTTCCCGGCCGATCCCGTGACGTGGTGACGTAAGGGGAATGAAGGGAGAGCTCGAGAGCGGAGCACCCAGCGATTCCCTGACGAGCTGGTAGGCCCCGCTTCTGTCGATGACCGAGGTGACGACCTCCTGTGCTCCCTCCAGGGAGCTGATGTATTCGTAAATCTGAGCGGGATCCAGCGTCGACCGCAGAACGACGAACCGGCCGTCCACGATTCTCGACACGCCGATCGTAAAGTGGGGTTTCCTTCGGAAGCCGAGATAGATGTCGGTGATGATGTGGTTCCGGTCGCCTTCCCGCAGGGCGACGAACCAGGGCTAGTCCCGGTAGCTCCTCTTCTCGAGAGCCGGATACGGACCGGAGTAGGCGATCTGGACCCCGGTCGAGTCGAAGAACCCGATGTCGACGAATGCATCACTCACCTTCCGGAGCTCTTCGAGGGCCCGCTCCATCGACCGTGGTTCCGGAAAGTGGTACGAGGGATTCTCGATCAGATTGGCAAGGTTGACACGGCGCTCGAAGAGAAAGAGGTCGAGGGTGTTCGCCTGACTCTCGGCGACGGCCTTGAGGTGAAGGCGCTGACCTTCGTCGACGATCGCGTCGTACTGGTAGAGAAAGTAGATGGAGAGAACGACGACCGGACTCAGGTAGATGAAGAGGAGCCGCAGGGTCGTTCTTCGCCACAGCCGCCGGTAGTGAGACTCGACCGGTACGCCGCCCGGAACCGTATCGTGACCACCGTTCTTCGTGTCTTTCGTGCTCACCGTACCCGCCGAATGGATTTCGCTCAGCCGCGGCCGACCGGGACCGCGAAAGGTTTACCGTTCGGTGTCGAGAAAACAGCCACCGTGAAATGATAGATAAATACCGCGGCGGGGCGCTTTGTCAATCAAAATCGGTGGGCGGGATATGCAGTGGCCCCTCAGAGATCTCCGTTCGCGTCGGTCTTGACCAGGTAGACAGCATAAAAACAGGTCCCGTAGGGATTGGCAGTACTACTGGAAAACACGCCGATGACTAACTTTACAGGAACGATCACGGTGGGCTATCATTTACATCGGCGGCAGGTGACGAGGTGAGGTCTTGCTCGGTGAGCGTCATACTGTGCGAACAGAGAGCGAGAGCGCAGCGTACAGAGATCAACAACGGTGGTTGCTGGAGAAAGATGTGGCAATGCACGTAGGCTCGGAAGATCGCTTGAAACAAATACTGCAGGAGTACAGACAGGGTCTGGATGCAATCCTCGGCAGCAGGATCGACACGATTGTCCTCTATGGATCGCGGGCCCGGGGTGACGCAGAAGCGGAGTCGGATATCGATGTCCTCTGTGTGATGAAAAAAACGTTCGATTATGACGACCTTCTTGAAAGAACCTCGGAACTGACGGCGTCTCTCAGTTTGAAATACGACGTTGTGATCTCCCGTGTATTCGTGACCCGTAAAGACTATCGAACGAGGTTGACTCCCTTTCTGATGAATGTCCGCAGAGAGGGGGTGGCCTTGTGAGTGTCGATGAAATCCAGGCCTTGATCGAGAAGGCCAGGGAGAGTCTCGAAGCAGCGGAAGTTCTCATCCGTAACGGGCACTTTGGCTTTGGCGCCTCCCGGGGTTACTATGCGCGATGTTCTATGTGACGGAGGCGCTGCTGGCCGCAACAGGTCAATCATACAGCAGCCATTCCGCGGTTATTTCTGCCTTCGGAAGGGAGTTCGCCAAACCCGGCAGGCTGGACGCGAAATTTCATCGATGGCTGATCGATGCAGAGGATGTGCGCAGCATCGGAGATTACGGAGTGGAAGTGACCGTCTCCGAGAAGCAGGCAGAGCTGGTGTGTGAATGGGCCCATGAGTTCATCCGTGCCGCAGAAGAATATCTCCAGGATCGGTGACCGGGGGATGAGATTCGGCGGAGCACGGAGCTCGCACCGGCGGGGGCAACAGTCAGTGCGAACTCCGGAGGCCGGTCAGGGACCGGAGGGGATCCGGTTCTTCTTCATCGACCTCGCGCGCTTCGCGATCTCCGTCATGGCCTCGATCGCGGCGCTCACGTGTTCGCCGGTGTTGAAGGGGCCGATGGAAAAACGGACGCCGCCGTGCTCGCCCACGAGCCCGAGCTGCTTGTGCACGAGCGGTGCGCAGTGGAGACCGGTCCTCGTGGCGATGTCGAAGTCGACATCGAGCATGATTCCCACGTCACCGGCTTCCAGTCCTTCGACGTTCACGGTCAGGGTCGAGAGATGATTTTCGAGGCTGTCGCAGCAGTACAGGACCACGCCCTCGATGTCCCTGAAGCCGTCTACCATCCGCTGCGCCAGCTTCATCTCCCGGGCGTGGATCTTCTCCACTCCCCCCTGTTCGGCGATCCAGTCCTGCCCCGCCCAGAGCGAGGCGACGCCGACCATGTTCGGGGTGCCGAACTCCATGCGGTAGGGGTATTCGTCCAGGTGATAGGGGTGGGCGG
>CAZMKB010000282.1:0-4702 GCA_964566685.1 uncultured Gemmatimonadota bacterium
TACGTCACCCGGACTTCCCTCTACCTCGCGAGGGATCTGGATCGGGGGCTTCTCTCAGCCAGGGTGTTCTACGGAGCCGATCTCGATCTCTCGGCCCGGGAGTCGGGCCGGCGGTCGCACGATCATCGAGTCGGTCTCTCCGCCAGCCGCGCTCTCGGCGACGACGGCGGGTTCGTGAACGTGGGAGGCACATTTTCGATCTCGAGGCATGCCGGGGATCTCGATCTCACCGATTTCGTCGAGGGAACAGGATTTTTCAGCGTCAGGCTGCTGTCCGGAGATACGCGGATATACCAGCTGGGCGGGAGGTTCAGGCACCGCTCCTATGCCGAGCTTCCGGAGTTCACGAACACGGAGGGGTTCTTCTATGGCCGCCTGAGCCTCTTCCGGGCATCGAAAACCTCGTTCATTCTCGCCGGAAACCTGGGGCTCAAGGGATACGCCGCGGGTGGGACCACCGCCGAATCGTCCGGAGACGAACTCCACCACGGACACGGCAGGGGGATGGGATCGGGCGGTGGCGGCATGTCCTCCGGAGAGGGGAGCTCCCTCGTCGATCAGGTGATCGGCAGTGTAACGGTGGGTCAGTCTCTCACCGCCTCCACCGGCCTGAGCCTCTCCTACCTGCGCCGGTTCTCCCTGTACGGTGATGCCTATCCCGTCTACCCGATCGGCGGGATCTGGTACGAGGCCCCGGACGATGAGCTGTTCAACGATCCGTACAGCTACGAAGGACACGACGTGAGCGCTGTCATCACGCGTCTCCTGCCGCTCAACTCCTCGGTGCGCCTGGGATACGAGTTTTCGGTGAGAGATTACCGCTACGACGCTCTGGATGACGACGGGGAGCCTCTTCCGGACCCGGAGAAGCGGGCGGACCGGCGGCACCTTTCCTGGCTGAATCTCGGCAAGACGTTCACCACCGGCTCCGTGCCCGGAGACATCCGCCTGTTCTTCGAGTTCACCTGGATCGACAACGGATCGAACGATCCCTATTTCGACTACACGGACAGGGTGTACTCCTTCGGAACGAACCTGACGTTCTGACCAATCCTTCCGGTTCAGTCCGTCACGAACTGGTTCGCGAAGTGTGTGGCGGTGAGCGGTTCCCCGGTGGAGTGCACGACGAATTCCTGCCACGGCATCGACGCACCCGGCTGAAAGACCCGTTCGATGAGGTAGGTTCCCACTTCCGGGTGTCCGGCGAACGAAATGTCTCCTTCGGACTCGAGTTTCAGGACCTCCTCCGACAGTACAGCCTGTATCTGGGAGGCATAGAGCTCGCCGAGCATGTAGTTGTGGTAGTAGACCGGGTAGAGGGCGACGTGGATCTTCGCCGCCCAGTCGGGTGCATGGCGGCCTTCGGGTTTCGTGAGACCCTGGTACTTCTCGACGAGGCTCCACCAGAGCGCATCGAGGTCCTGGTCGGGATCGCGGTAGAATTCCCGTTCGAATCTGAACATGACCTGGCACCACCGGGAAAAGATGAGCTCGAAGGAAGTGAGCATCATGCGGACGCTCTTCTCCGTCTGCTCCTTCTCCTCCTCCGAGATGCCGACCATCGCCTGCAGCCATTCGGGATTCTTCACCTGCCGGCCCATGAGCATGGCGACCCCTTCGGTGGTGAATGTGTGGGCGGCGCTTCGCAGCAGGAAGGGAAGGGTCATGTCGATGTACTTGTCGTACACCGCGTGACCCAGCTCGTGGAGCGTCGTTTCGGCCCAGTTGGCGTTGTCCTTGATGTTGACCAGTATCCGGACGTCGCCCTCACGGTCGATGTCGGTGCAGAACGCGTGCTGGTATTTCTTCTCCCGTTCGTAGAGGTCGCTCCGGGCGAGGATGTCGTCGACCTCGAGCCCGATTCCCTCGTAGAATTCCGTCGAGATCTCGACGATGTCACGTCCTTCGAAGAAGGAGTCGAGATCGATGTCGAGATAGTCCGGGACCTCCTGGAAGAAGGGGTCGTGGTAATGCCAGGGCATCATGTCGGAGGGTTCGATGCCGTAGCGCAGTGAAAGAGAGCTGTCGACCGCCGCCTTCACGTTCCGGAACGACTCGCCGGTCAGCGTGTCGAGGTCGTCGAAGATCCTGACAAGCTCCTCCTCGTCCTGTTCGTTGAGGGTGATCTGCATGTCGAAGAAGTTCTCGAAGCCGAGATCGCGGGCGGCCTCGTTTCGCTTCTTCGCGAGCTCCACGACGCGGTCTGCAACGACGCCCCCGATCTGTTTGCTGGCTTCCCACGCTTCACGACGGAGCCCGGAGTCGGTTTCTTCCTTCAGAATCCGGCGGATGTCGTTGTCGGTCACTTCCCTGCCGTTCACCATCGCTCTGAAGGTGCTGAAATCCTTCTCGATCGCCGTCGAAGTCTCGACGATCTCGGTCATGAGAGTGGTGTCGATCTGGTTTTCCAGGAACGAGTTGTACAGGATGTCCAGCTGGCGCTGGAGCTGAGGATCCGTGATGTTCCCTGATTCTCTGAGTCTCGACAGAAAATCGAAGTCCTCCCCGTCGGACAGGAGCTTCTTGATCTCGATCTGGAGGCGGGAGTAGCGTTCGTATTCCTCGTCCGACCCCGTCGTCGCGGCGTTCCAGTAGGCGAGGTGCTCCTCTTCCATGAGCGGCTTGATCTTCTCGACGTGCTTTTCGATGAAAAGGCGCAGCTTCTCCTCGTCGGGGCTCTTCAGGCTGCAGGAAGTGAAACCGAAGAGGAGAATCAGCAGAAAGAGCTTCATAGAACTCATCATTCCTCCCGATGCTTGGGGGACGGCAGCCGGTGGTGTTTTCCCGGCCGGATACCGGTGGTCCCGACACTGAAACAGGGGGTGTTCCTTCGCGTTTACGGGTAGGGCAGTAAAGTACATCGAATGGCCGGTCTTTTCAAGGACCCGCCGCCCTCACCGGGGGACCGCCGGCCGTTCGCGGCCGGTGAGGGAGTCATTTTGCTCATGGTTCTCTCTCCATTCCGGCTCCGGGTGACGCCGTCTCAGCGACAGGAGCGTGGCCCAGATCACGAGAGCCCCGATGGTGATCACGCCGTGAGCCTCCAGCAGGTCCGAAAAGCGCCTCCCGGCGAACCCTTCGGCGCTCAACGTCATCGAGAAGAGCGAGAAGAAAATGACCCCGACGACCGGGCGGCTTCTGTGGTAACGGAGGTGACGGAGAAGGAGAACGAGCGAGGATCAGTCCGAATTCCAGCTCTCTCCCGTGATTCCTCTCCGGGTCCCGGCCGACCGCGAGACCCGTCAGGGCGACGAGCAGCGCTTCCGCCGCGTAGACGATCACCCGGACCGCCGTCACTCAACCGGTCGGAGCCCCGTGACCCTGGCTCTGAGAATCTGCCGGGCGTCCTCTCCGAACCGTTCGCGGGCCCATCGGATGTAGCGGTCGGTCTTCTCGCTCACGGCTCTCCGGTCGAAGGAGGAGAGTGACCTCACGTCCATACGGGCTTCCGCGGTGACCGTCCCCGGCGCCGGGTCCCGCCAGCTCCCGGACGACTCCGGTCCACTCAACCAGCCGTTTTCGGCCTCGCGGATCGGGTCCGCCGCGGCGATACCGGGGATCCCGATTCCGGCCGGCCTTGTGACCTCGAGGTCGAACGAGTCACTGTCCACTACCGACCCGCCGTAGGTTCCGACCGTCACGGAGAACGTATAGATACCCGCGGGGGTGATGGGGGGGATTCTCTTCTCCAGGCGGGGCTGGATGGATCCCCCGGCCTGCAGGGTGATGTCGTCGACCCGCATGAGAGGAACCGTCGCGCCCCAGGGGGTTTCGACTTCCACCCAGGCATCGACCGTCTGCGGATTCGCCGTCGTGTTTTCCAGGCCGATGACTGCACCAAACCTCGTCCCCGCCGGTACGACCGTGGTGTCGGGTTCGACCCAGACATCCATCCACGGGCCGTGGCTGTCGCCTTCGACGCAGTAGACACGGCCGCCGTTTCCACTCAGCATCTGCGTGCCTCCGATGGCCTCGGCGACGCCGTCGCCGTTCACGTCGGGGATGGAGCGCACGGTGAGGAGCCGGTGGCCGGTGGTGTAGGTCCAGAGGACATCGCCGGTGGCGCCGCTCACGCAGTAGATCTTCGTGTCGAACGAGCCGGCGACGACATCGTCGATCCCGTCGCCGTCCACGTCGGAGACGGGAAAGATCGTCCACACGTCTCCTCCATTGAGCGTGCCGGTCGGCGTGTTCCAGAGCCAGCCTCCGCCCGCCCCGTCGAGGCACATGATGGCGTTGTCCCAGGAGCCGACGAGGACATCGTCTATGCCGTCTCCGTTGACGTCGGAGATCGCCTCGACCTTCATGATGACCGAGCCGACGTTGCGCTGCCAGATCAGATCCCCCGTGACCGAGCTCCCCCCTTCGATGCAGCGCACGGTATAGTCCCATCCGCCCGAAAGAGCGTCGTCGACACCGCTCGCGTTGACGTCGGTGATGGGGGAGACATCCTGCAGGCCGCTGCCCGTTTCGTACTCCCAGATGAGATCTGCGGGGTCTCCCGTGGAGCTGCCGTCGATCATGACCACGCGGACATCGTAGAAATTCCCGCCGCAGCCTGCGAGCGCGTCGGCGATGCCGTCGCCGTTTACGTCACCCGCCGAGCAGACGGAGAGAACCCCGTCATTGTCGGCGTTCCACTTCCAGATGACGGTGGCGTCGCCGATGCTCGCTCCGTCGTAGCAGAACGCCGCCTGGGTGT
>CAZMKB010000283.1:0-4658 GCA_964566685.1 uncultured Gemmatimonadota bacterium
CTCCTCCAGTCGCGCTTGTTGTCGATCTTCACCTCGGAGATGGACTGGCCGAAGCGCTGGAACACCGGCACCGTGAGCCACTGCCAGTCATCCGCGGTCCTGATCCGGTTCCTGTTCTGCCACTCGTTCTTCCTGAACTGGACGCTGTCGAGCACGACGAACACGTCGCTCCGTGCCATCTTGTCCCAGTAACCGGGCCATGGCAGGTACTGCGGCTGGTGGACGGCCGCGATCATGGTGAACCTCCGATATTTGACAGCTGGATCCCGTTCCCGCCGTCCTCCGTTCCCCTCACGAACACCGGGTTCGTGGCGATGACCGGGAACCGCCCGCCCACGAGCACCCGGTAGTACCAGATCTCGCCTGGGGCCGGGCGCTCCCGCTCCCGGTAGACATACTCTTCGTCGTACTCCCGGCCGGCGTCGTCGATAACGATGCCGTTTCGAATGAGCCGGACACTGGTGAGCGCTTCGTCTCTCACCCTGCACGTCAGCCGCAGGAAGATTTCCGGCGGCGACTGAACGTTGATCACCCGGCCGGACGACGCCCGCACCCCGTCCTCTCTCCGCACCCCGAAATCGAACGAGTCGATGGATGTCCCGAACCCTTTCCTGACGGCCGCCATGCTCCCCGATCGCATTGCCTCGAGAACGCCGCGGACACTCCGCTCGCCAGCGAAACAGAGCGTGACCGTCTCGCCGATCAGGTCGGAATCGCCCTCACCCTCCCAGTCGAGCTCGCCGATGGCCCACACCGGCTTGATCCTCTCGCCGGCCGTGTACTCGAGCAGGACATGGTCCCACACCCCGCCGGGCGCACCGACCTCCCGGTCACCCTGCCAGAAGATCGCGAATCCGTCGTAGCCTTCGGTCCTGAGGAGATCCAGGTGATATGACTTCGTCTCGTACCTCGCCCCGTTGTGTCTTCCCCGGATCGCGGCCTCCGGGTGCGACCAGAACGTCAGCGCCTCCTGGCGGCCCGCGTAGTCGATGACCTGCTGGTACGGGAGCGTTCCCGCGTCTCCGTGGTACTGATCCACCGGCGAGTCGGACTGGAGGCTCATGTCGGCGAGAAGGAGCACCGCAAACCCGACGACGATGTAACCGGGGATCCGCGGCCGGCGGCTGACCATCCGGTACCGGAGCCGGTCGAAGGAAAAGGTCCTCTCGACTCGCTTCCGGGCGAGCCAGATCCCGGCCATGAGTATCCCGACCGCGGCGACCAGCTTCACGACGCTCAGCCTGCCTCCCCTGCCGAATCCGCGGTGGAGGGCCGGAAGGTTCTCGAACTGTTCGGGACGATCCATGCCGACGACGAGCAGGTGCTTGTGCCAGTCCACGAGCTCGAGGTCCCGCGTGGCGGGGTGTCCCTTCCAGTAGTAGAACGGGACGGCCTCGGCGCCGGGAATGAGTATGAGATGCGGATACATCTCCGACGCCTCCTCGATGTCTTCGAGGTAGGCGGCCGCACCGTACTCCTCGATGGAGGGGAACCGCCTGGTCACCTTCACCAGGTTCCTGACGGGAGCGAAGCCGTACGAGATGACGGCGTTGTCGTGATCGGTGATGACGGCGCCGTCGAGACCTTTCTCGCTGAGGAACCCGGCGATGTCGCGGACACTGTATCGGCCGCCTCCGGCCTGGGTGTCGAGGTGAACCGCCATCTTCACCAGCTCCCGGTCCCCCGTATCGGGGTGCTGGGCGACCGGGCGGACAACCGCCAGAACGGACAGCATCCCCGTGATGAGAACAGGGTACTTCACGGCTTCACTCCCTCCCCCCCTGGTCGAGGAGGTTCCGGTAGAGGTCGAGATAGCTGTTCACGGTCTTCTCTTCGGAGTAGTCGGCCGCCCGCTCCCTCCCCTTCCGGGAGAGGCGCTTCGACAGCTCTTCATTCTTCATCAAGAGGAGCATACATCGTGCCAGCGACACGGGGTCCCCCGGTCTGACCAGGAGACCGGCGGCGCCCCCGTCCAACACTTCCGGAACACCGCCGACGGCGGTTCCGATCACCGGCACGCCGGTCGCCATCGCCTCGAGCAGGACGATGCCGAGCCCCTCGTTGGCTGAAGTCAGCACGAACTGGTCGATGGACGCCATGAAATCCCCGATCGGAACGTCTCCCCCCAGAAACACGATCCGGTCGCCGAGCCCCAGGCTCCCGGCCCGCCGCTCCAGCGGCCACCTGAGCTCCCCGTCGCCGAGGAGGGCGAACCGGGCTTCCGGCACCCGGTCCCGGAGTATCCCGGCGGCTTCGAGGAACACTTCGGGGGCCTTGATCATGGTCAGCCGGCCGGCCCACCCTATCACCGGTGTCCCGTCGCTCACCCCCATCCTCCGCCTGAGTCTCCTGCGCCTGGCCGGATCGGGACCGTACCGCGACAGATCGATGCCCGGGGAGATGGCGCGGAGCCGGTCCCGCGGCCCGATGCCCCGCGACACGTGGTCGTCGAGACTCCGCCCGGTCAGCAGGACGATCCGGTCCGACAGAGGGGCGACGAACCGTTCCGCGAGCACGACGAGCCGGGTGGCGAGCGGTCCGTAGTATCCGTAGAACAGGTGGCCGTGGGGGGTGTGAACCACGGGCGCGCGCCGCAGGGCGAGAGCGGCGATCCGCCCCAAGACTCCGGCCTTCGAACAGTTGGTGTGGATAAGCCGGGGCCGGAGCGTCCTGAAGAGAACGGCGAGCCTGAAGAGAGCCGCCGCGTCGTGAACCGGGTGGAGCTCCCGCCGGAGCCGGTCGACGGTGATGATGCGGACACCGGTCCGCTCCCGGTAGGCCTCGAGGTCGGTGTGCGGGTTCACGGTCTTCCCGGTGACGATGACCGAATCGTACCCCGCGCGCCTCACGTGCTCAGCGAGGAGGAGCACCTGCTGAGACGATCCTCCGAAGTCGAGCCGCGTGATGACCTGCAGGACGATCCCCGTACAGCCGGTCTCCTCCGCGGCCCGTGCTTCCCGCTCTTCCTCTTTCTCCATGCACACCGTTCGTAACATTCCCTTCTCTCTTCTTCCCGCGGCTCTCCAGCGGCCGTTCCCGGCCCCGGTTCCTGTCCCGTGCCGCCCTCAGAATCTGCAGAGCTCCGTGCACCGCGCACAGGCGGGGAACATGCCGCGGCGCTTCAGATCCTGCCTGAACCGCCGGGCTTCCTCCCCGTCCAGAATCTCCTCGAACGGAGCGTCCTCGATGTTGCCGTAGCTCACTCCGAGCGACAGGCAGGGCCGCACGTCCCCGTTCGGGAAGATGTACACGCTCATCCAGGGACTCCTGCAGCGGCCGCTGTAGGTTCTCGTCCTGAACCCGACGTCGCGGTAGTAATCCCGTACCTCCTCGTCGGTGTAGTTGGGGTAGAACGACACCTTCACGCCGTCGCTGGCGGCTTCGGCCTGCTGCTTCTCCCCGAGGAGCAGGTCGACGTCGATGCGCGGAGGATGCTCCCGCACGAACCCGTCGAAATCGGAACGCGACACCCCGTAGAGGCTCCCGACGACCTCGCGGTGCTTCTCCATGTCCTCCCGGCCAATGAAGATCGGATGATGGAAGGTGAGAGTCGCCGCTCCCAGGCCCCGGGCGATCGGCACGAGCTCGGAGAGCCGGGCCGCATTCTCCTCCCAGATCGTCGCGTTGATGTTGACGACCGGCTTCCTGCTGCCGGCGGCCCGCTTCTCCTCTTCCAGGAGCCGTATGCCGCCGGTGGCCGTCTCGAAGGCCCGGTCCCTGCCCCGCATGCGGTCATGGACCTCCTCCGGGCCGTCCAGCGACACGATGACCTCGTCGAGCCCCACGCCGACGAGCTCGCCGGCGACCTCTCCCAGGAGCGTTCCGTTGGTGATCATGTTGCACCTGAGTCCCGCCTCGGTGATACAGCGGATCATCGGGATGATCCCGCTCGCGAGGAGCGGTTCGCCGCCGAAGAGCGTCACCGCCGGCTTCCAGGCCGAGACCTGGCCCACTATCCTCCGGACGGTGTCGAGAGTAATCTCCCGTCGCCGTTCCCGTTCACCTTTTTCCCTGAACGATCCCCTCTCCCCCCACTGGCCGCACATCGCACAGGAGAGGTTGCACCGGTATCCCACCAGGATCGACACGGTCTCGGGGCGCACGCGGCCGGTGTCGCCGAGATAGGCCAGGTAGGAGGAGAGCCTCCTCCTCCCCGAATGCAGGGCGTAGCCGGGATCGGTCATCGCCTTATGGATGATTCTTCTGAGATTCCTCGTCTGCAGCATCTTCCATTCTCTCCGTCCACATCCGGTCACCGAGGACATCGATCACCCGGCGGAGATCGCTCTCCCGTACCCCGGGATGGACCGGGACGAGCAGGATCCCTTCCGCCATCGCCGTTGCCGCGGGACAGGGGTCGGGGTCGCCGGGAAGTCCGAGATCGTACACCCGGTGGATGGGCCGGGGGTAGAGGGTGGTCGCTTCCACGCCGGCGCGGGCGAGCTCGCCGAGCATCGGGCCTCTCTGCCGTGGGGGAACGATCACCGGAAACTGGTTGTACACGGCGTGAGCCCCGGGGAGAAGCTCGGGCAGCCGCAGGTGCGGGCACCCGCGGAGAGCTTCCATGAGCACAGTGCCGTTGCGGTGCCGTGCGGCGAAGATGTCCCCTGCCCGTCCCGCCAGGCGGCATCCCAGGCGGGCCCGGTATCCGCTGTAGG
>CAZMKB010000284.1:0-4267 GCA_964566685.1 uncultured Gemmatimonadota bacterium
CCTTGCGGAGGGAATTCCCTTACCATAGATTTGTGCAGGCGCAAACGTACCTGCGTCCAGGAGAGAACGGATGGATATCACGATTGTCGGGGCCGGCGAGGTGGGGGTGCATCTCACGCAGCGGCTTTCCGTCCAGAAACACAACATCACGATCCTGGAGAGAAATGCCGAGACCGCAAAGAGGGCAGGGGAGCAGGTCGACGCGATCGTCGTCACCGGGTCCGGGTCGAGCTTCGAGGACCTGAAGCGCGCGAACATCGAGAGCGCCGGACTGTTCGCCGCGCTCACCAACGTCGACGAAGTCAACCTGCTGGGCTGCCTCTTCGCGAAGAAAGTGGGTGTGCCCCATAAGATCGCACGTGTGCGTAATCCGGAATACACACGGGATGATTTCATATTCTCGAAGGAGGAAATGGGTCTCGATCACCTCATCCACCCGGAAAAGGAAACCGCAGACGCCATCGTTCGTCTCATACGACAGAGCAGCGCCACCGACGTCATGGAGTTCGCCGGTGGCAAGATACAGCTCCTGGGGATCCGCCTCGAGAGCAACTCTCCGATTCTCCTCAAGCCCCTGAAGGAGGTCTGGCAGGAACACCCGAACCTTCCTGCGAGGATCGTCGCAATCAGCCGGAAGACGAGCACCATCATCCCCGGCGGAGACGATCTCCTGATGGGAGGAGACCAGGTGTTCCTCGTCTGCGAAGAAGAATCGATTCCTGCAATTCTTCAGCTCACCGGCAAGGAAAATGTCCGGATCGAGAATATCATGATCCTCGGGGGAGGTCTCATCGGAAGATTCGTCGCCAAGCGGCTCGAGAAAGACGTGGACATCAAGGTCATCGAGAGCCGGGAGGAGAAGTCGGAGGAGATCGCGGATGCCCTCTCGAACTCGCTCGTCATCCACGGCGATGGAACCGACATGGACCTGCTCGCCGCGGAGGGAATCGTCGACATGGACTGCTTCATCGCCGTGACCGGAGACGACGAGACGAACATCATCTCCACCCTGATGGCGAGGCACCTCAGAGTCCCCCGGACCATCGCCCTGGTGAACAAGACGGAATATCTTCCGATCACCACTCAGATCGGCATGGATGCCGTCGTGAGCAAGAAGACTCTCACGGTGAACGCGATACTGAGGTTCATCCAGCGGACGATTCTCGAGAGTATCGCGACCATTCCGGGTGTGGACGCGGAGATCATCGAAATCATTCCCCAGGAAGGATCGAAGATCACGAAGAAGCCGCTCAAGAACATAAAGTTTCCGCGTTCCTCGATCGTGGGTGCGGTCCTCCGAAACGGCGAGGTCATCATTCCGACCGGGGAGACGCACATACAGGCACGGGACCGGACCGTGGTCTTTTCGCTGCCGCACGCCCTCGAAGACGTCGAGAAACTGTTCGAGTGACCGGCTGAGACACCCGCTATGCAATTTCATCTCATCATCCACATTCTGGGTCTCCTGCTCATCTTTCTGTCCGGCTGCATGCTCGTACCCGTTCCCTTCTCCCTGTACTACGGAGACGGCGGTCCTGCGCCGTTCATCATCACCGCCCTCGTCACCTTCCTCATCGGCCTCGTCTCCTTCCGCTCGACGAAGCTCGATCGCGATCTGCGGGCCCGGGAAGGGTTTGCGATCGTCACTCTGGGATGGACCTCCTTCTCGGTCATGGGGAGCCTCCCGTTCATGCTGTCGGGCCATGTTCCCTCCTTCACTGACGCATTCTTCGAGACGATGTCCGGTTTCACCACCACCGGAGCGACCATCCTCACCGATATCGAGCGACTGCCGCACGATATCCTCTTCTGGCGGAGCTTCACCCACTGGCTCGGCGGGATGGGCATCATCGTGTTTTCGCTGGCCATCCTCCCCTTCCTGCGGGTCGGCGGAATGCAGCTGTTCAAGGCGGAAGTGCCGGGACCGGTCCCCGACAAGCTCGCCCCCCGGGTAACGGAGACGGCAAAGATACTCTGGGGGGTCTATGTCATCATTTCCGCCGCGGAGGCGGCGCTCCTCATGCTCGGGGGGATGTCGTTCTTCGATTCCCTCTGTCACACCTTCGGAACCATGGCGACGGGCGGTTTTTCCACGAAGAACGCGAGTATCGGGTACTATGACAGCGCCTACATCGAGTACGTCGTCATCTTCTTCATGCTGGCGGCGGGTACGAATTTCTCTCTCCACTACCGGGCCCTCCGGGGCGACGTCGGATCCTACTTCAGGAACCGCGAGTGGGTCTTTTACCTCAGCCTCATCGCCCTCGCCATGGTCGCCATCGGTTACGACACGTTCAGGAACCACTTCTTCGACACCGAACTGGCGTTCCGGAGGACCCTCTTCCAGGTCGTCTCGATCCTGACGACCACCGGGTACGGAACGGCGGATTTCGAGCTCTGGCACCGCGCCTCCCAGTTCATCCTGTTCCTGTTCATGTTCATCGGGGGATGCGCGGGCAGTACCGGGGGAGGCATGAAGATCATGCGCCTCTTCGTCATCATCAAGCTCGTCCTGGTCGAGCTCAAGCTCCTTCTTCACCCGAGTGCAGTCGTGCCCGTGCGTATCGGCGATACCGTCATCCCGCGCGAGGTGGTTACGAACATACTGGGTTTTCTCGTGCTCATGATGGTTCTCTTCATCACGGGAGTGCTGCTCATGTTCGCCATCGGGCTCGACTTCGAATCCTCGTTCGGAGCCGTGGCGGCCACGCTCGGGAATATCGGACCGGGGCTCGGGATCGTGGGGCCGACCGACAACTACGCCTACATCCCGCCCGTCGGGAAGTGGATCCTCTCCTTTTTCATGCTGGCGGGACGCCTCGAGATATACACGGTCCTCGTTCTCTTCGCCCCGTCGTTCTGGAAGAAATAGGCGGGATTATTCCACTCTGAGATCTCCATTGACAAGAGGGGTCCCGCTCGATATCATTCCGGTTCCCGG
The DNA here is from genome assembly GCA_964566685.1 of uncultured Gemmatimonadota bacterium. Taxonomy (GTDB): domain Bacteria; phylum Gemmatimonadota; class CAZMKB01; order CAZMKB01; family CAZMKB01; genus CAZMKB01. The sequence continues at coordinate 2,942 of CAZMKB010000284.1, forward strand.
GAGTTGACATCATTTCCCGGGCGCTGTAAATTGCGGTTCGTCATCTCCGTACCGTTCCCCAGAAATATTCGAGGAGAGCGATTACTCACCACGACACCCGGTGATCTCATCACAAGGAGGCAGTCAATGTCGACGCTGAAGGAAGTGCTGGCAAAGAAGATCGAGGAGCACCGGCCCCGCACCACCCGACTTCTCAAGGACCACTCCGACGTCAAGATCAGTGAGGTGACGATCGGTCAGGCGATCGGCGGGGCGAGGGGCGTCCGGTGTCTCGTCACGGACATCTCGTACCTGGATCCGCACGAAGGTATCCGATTCCGCGGCAAGACCATCCCGGAGACCTTCGAGGCGCTGCCGCAGGTCCCGGACCACGAGTACCCGTATGTCGAGGGATTCTTCTTCTACCTCATCACCGGCCAGGTGCCGACGATGGACCAGGCGCTCGAGGTGGTCGAGGACTGGAAGAAGCGGAGGAAAGTGCCGGACTACGTGAAAAACGTCCTCCAGGCGATGGCGCCCGACACGCATCCCATGACCATGTTCTCGGCCGGAATCCTCGCGATGCAGCGGGAGTCCGAGTTCGTGAAGAGGTACAACGAGGGCATGAGCAAGATGGAGTACTGGGAGCCGATGTTCGAAGACGTGAACAACCTGCTTCCCAAGCTCCCGGTGCTGGCCGCGTACATCTACCGGATGAAGTACAAGGACGGCAAGCACATCGATGACAATCCCGAGCTGGACATGGGTGGCAACTTCGCCCACATGATGGGAATCGACCCGCCGTACGACGACGTGGCCCGGATGTACTTCATCCTCCACTCCGACCATGAATCGGGGAATGTCTCGGCCCACACGACCCATCTCGTCGCCTCGGCCCTGTCCGACGCCTACTACGCACTCTCCGCCGGAATCAACGGCCTCGCCGGTCCCCTCCACGGCCTGGCGAACCAGGAGGTTCTCCGCTGGACCATGAACTTCAAGGAGAAGCTCGGAGACAAGGAGCCGACGGAAGAGCTGGTGAAAGACGCTCTCTGGGACACGCTGAAGAGCGGCCAGGTCATCCCGGGATACGGGCACGCGGTTCTCAGGAAGACGGATCCGCGCTACACCGCGCAGCGCGAGTTCTGCCTGAACCACCTGCCTGACTATCCGCTGTTCAAGCTGATCAGCATGATCTACCAGGTCGCCCCGGGTGTTCTGCAGGAACACGGCAAAGCCAAGAATCCATGGCCGAACGTCGATGCACAGTCCGGTGTCATTCAGTGGTACTACGGCCTCACCGAGTGGGATTTCTACACCGTTCTGTTCGGCATCGGTCGTGCCATC
>CAZMKB010000284.1:4277-4655 GCA_964566685.1 uncultured Gemmatimonadota bacterium
CGCGCACTCGGATACCCGATCGAGCGCCCGAAATCGGTCACGACGGACATGCTGGAAGAAGCCGCCGGCAGCAAGAAGTGAACCCGGTCAGATGCGGCAGGAGAATCATCGGCTTGCGCCCGGAGAACATCCCGGGCGCCTGCCGTTTGTTGACAGACCCGTTCCTCGTTCCTATGATGAACACACGGAATTACAGAGAGATTACGCGAGCAATCGATCATCACACGAAGGAGGGTACGGCCATGAAGTGGATAACGCTGGCTTTCATCGGGATCCTCTCCTTTTCAACTGCCGCGACGGCACAGGAGAGTCAGGAAAAGGGTCAGGAGCAGGAACAGGAAAAGGCGCAGGGGCTCGAGGTCGAGGCGCAGTTCTGCA
>CAZMKB010000285.1:0-4644 GCA_964566685.1 uncultured Gemmatimonadota bacterium
GATGCGGCCGGAAACGTCCGGGCACTCACTGTGCGAGGATCATCTTGCGCACGTTCGAGTCATCGCCGACCGTCAGACGGGAGAAGTAGACGCCCGAGGGAAGCGACGCACCCCGGTCGTCGGTCCCGTCCCAGTGGATCCGGTGAACCCCCTCCCCCGGGACGCCGCTCACGAGCGTGCGGATCATGCGCCCGCGGAGATCGAAGACGGCGAGCTCGACGAATGCCTCGTCCCTGGACCTGTCGATCTCGAACCGGATCGTCGTCGAGGGATTGAACGGGTTCGGAAAATTCTGATCGAGGGCGAATCCGCGAGGAAGCGACGGGCCGCCGGTACCGGTATCGTCATCGCCCACCGCCGTCGGCAGCAGCCGCTCGATGATCGTGGTCATCTCGGTCGGCCGGTACTCGGTTGCAGCGTACTGCACGATTCCGTCGGGGTCGACGATGAAGTCACGCGGGAACGGGGAGAGCCCCCCGAGGAGGGTGTAGCCATCGGGATCCCCGCGGAGCACCGGAAATGTGATGTCGACCTGCTCGAGGAACGCCTCGAGCACCGGAAGAGATTCGTCGTTGATGCCGAACACGTGAACGCCGTCGTCCCGGTAGACCTGCCAGATTCCTTCTTCCATATCCGCCAACTGCGGGCCGCACACCGGTCACCAGGAGGCGAAAAAGCTCAGCACGACCACACTTCCCTCGAGATTCGAGAGCGTCACTTCCCCCCCGCCCAGGAGCGGGAGCGTGAAGTCGGGTGCCGGGTCTCCGACGTGGAGATCGACGTCGTTGCCCCAGACGTCCACGGTGATCGACGGATCGTCGGTGTCGTTGCTCGTGAAGGTGATCGTCTCCATCTTCCCGTCGAGGATGCTCGGCGTGTAGGTGACCGTCACCTCGAGTTCCTGACCGGGCAGGATCGAGACCGGCGGAACGACGTCGACGGTATAGTCGTCGAAACTGACCACGATCGACTCGATCGTGAGCGTCTCCAGGCCGTTGTTCTCGAGCGTGAGGGTCGTGTCGACGCTCTCTCCGATGTCGGTCCGGGGGAAGTGAACGTCGAGGAGGTCGATGTCCAGGTCGGCCCCGTGAACGGGTCCGTACCGGTAGAACCGCATCAGCGTCCACTCGGCCACCGAGACGAGATCGCCGGAGATCTCGATCCCCATGACTCTCCCGCCCGAGTTCTTCTTCCCGACGAGCTCCAGATTGCCGGAGGGGGAATATTTCAGGATCTCGACATCGTCCCAGTCGGCGACGGCGACGAGGCTGTCGCTCACGCCGATGTGAGCGGCGAGACCGGAGGTGTCGTATGTGTCGAGGAGAACCGGCGACTCGGGATCGGTGACATCGATCATTGCCACCCCGGCGTCTCCGAGCGCCAGGAAGGCGTGTCCTCCCCGCACCCGGACATCTTTCGCCGAGCCCTCCAGCTGCACGCGGCCGGCCAGCCGGAGATTCGAAGGGTCAGAGAAGTCGACGACCGAGAGCCCCACCGCACCGTCGGCCACGTAGGCATAGGTGCCCTCGGCCCGGACGGCCCACGCGTTGTCGAGAGGCAGTGATCCCAGCGACACCGGCAGCGAGGGGACCGACACATCGATAGCCTCGATGCCGTCGGTGTGGGCGGCGGCTAAGACGAGCGTGTCCCCGACGATTACGGCATCCTCGTAGGAAAACTCGCCGGTCTGGTGGGCCGTGATCTTCTCGAGATCGTAGTTCTGCGTTATCCGGAGAACCTCGAGCGGGCAGTCCCTCCCGGCACCGACCGCCAGGCTGTCCCCGGCGAAGGTGTTGTACAGGCGACCGAAGCGGCAGCTGCCGGCAAGGTATGCATCGATCTGGACGGGATTTTCGGGATCGCGGATGTCGAGCACGGTCGTCCCGCCGAGACCGCCGGTGACGATGAGGAAATCCCCCCGCTGCTCCACGTCGAGGAGCTCGAAGTTGGAGAGTGAAGCGCTCGAGAGGCGTTCGAGATTGAGAGCCCGTGCAAGCGCCGGAAAGATGCACAGGAAGAGGGATAGTCCGATCAGTATTACGGTGAACCGGAGAACATGCGACTGAGACGACGGTCGGGCCATGGGTTCCACCTCGCTGTGTGTCCGATAAAGTGATCGAGTGTATACACGGTGTCCCCCTTCCCCCCTTACATGGTCATGCGACGGGCCCGGGTCAAGGGGAGGCCGGCTGTCGGTCTCTGCCAGGAGCAAAGCCGCTCATGCTGATTCCTCCCAGATCGTCATCAGGATGATGACCACCTCTACCGCCTTCAGCATGTCCTCCACCGAGATCCACTCGGTCCGGGAGTGGAAGTTGTGTCCGCCGGTGAAGATGTTCGGGGTCGGGAGCCCCATGTAGCTCAGCCGGGCCCCGTCGGTGCCGCCACGGATGATATTGAGCACCGGTTTCATGCCGGCCAGTTCGACAGCTTTCAGGGCGGACTCGGTCACCTGCGGCTCCTCGTCGAGCTTGTAGCGCATGTTGCGGTAGGACTCCTCGACATCGAAGTCCATGGTGGCGCGCGGCCAGTTGGAGACAACCTCCTCCGCCAGCCGCTGGAGGAACTGCTCCTTCTCTTCGAGGCCCTCCACGGTGAAGTCGCGGATGAGCATTTTCACCACGGTCTTCTCCACGCCACCGCTGACGGCGTTCGGGTGCACGTAGCCCTCCAGCTTCTCCGTCGTCTCGGGTGAAAGCCTGTCCTTCGGGAGCCGGTCGATAAAATCCGCCGCGACCTTGACGGCGTTCACCAGCTTTCCCTTTGCGTATCCGGGATGCACGTTGACGCCGTTGAAGGTGACGGTGACGCTGTCGGCGCAGAAGGTCTCGTTTTCTATCTCCCCGGCCGTCTCTCCGTCCACCGTGTAGGCGTAGTCGGCCCCGAATGACTCCACGTCGAAGTGCTTCGTCCCCTGGCCCACCTCCTCGTCCGGGGTGACCGCCACCTTGATCTTCCCGTGTTTCACGTCCGGATGATCGATCAGATACTCGAGGGCGGTGAAGATCTCGGCGATTCCCGCCTTGTTGTCGGCTCCCAGGAGCGTGGTGCCGTCGCTCGTCACGATGGTGTTTCCGACCTGTTCGCCGAGAGCCGGATTCTCGTCCCGGCGAATGACCTGCGTGGTGTCCCCGGGCAGCTCGATGTCTCCCCCCCGGTAATCCTTATGGAATACCGGCCGGACGTCCTTCCCGCTGATGTCGGGTGATGTGTCCATGTGGGCGATCAGGCCGATGACGGGAACGTCCTTCTCCGTGTTCGCTGGCAGCGTGGCCGTCACGTAGCCATGCTCGTCGAGAACGACGTCGTCGAGGCCCATTTCCTCGAGCTCCTTCCGGAGCACCTCGGCCAGGACTTTCTGCTTCTCCGTGCTCGGGTAGGTGGTGGAATCCTCCGCCGACTGTGTGTCGTACCCGACGTAGGTCGTGAACCGGTCGATGAGCCCCTGGCGGTATTCGGACAGATCCATGCTTCCCCCCTCGTTCGCTCTTCTATATGGACGTAATCGATTCGGACGCAATCAATATAGGCCTTCCCACCTGCGAGCGCAATCGTCGGCGGGGGCCGGTTTTCCCCGGCTTTCCGCGGTATCCACAAAATGCATTTCAGTACTTGACTTATACCTGTTTATGGGGTAATATCGATGTGATACCCGGGGTGATTCGGTATCTCCATCTACCGGCATTTTGGTGACATCTATCGGCGATTCGATGACACCCCGGAGCCATCCGGTCCGATGACCGTATCATCCCCGTGATGACATCCGGTCACCGGTGCCGTGTCCACTCCGGGCCGCTGACCACTCCCGGTCCCGGGTCCGTCACAGAGTGAATATACCGGACCGCTTCGAGGAGGGCACTCACCGCACCGGCTCCGACGCGGACATCAGGATCCTGAATCCCTCGGTATCGGTGAATATAATCGGATGTATTATGGTTCCCCGGGGTGAGCGGAGTCTGAGCCCGCACTGCCGGAAAAGGCGAAGGCCGGGGAGGGATTACGGGGATCGCAGAGAAACAGAAGAAGCACAGAAGAAAGAACCACGGAGAGGCACCGGAGAATATCTACTTCAGCCAGGAAGACAGCACCTGCCGGATCCACAGGAACATCCGTGATATGGTCACCTTCGCGGTCCAGAACCTGGTCTCCGGTCCCCCTTTCTCCCGGATGGACCTGATCGTCCGCCGGAATGTACTCATCTACCTGAACAGTCAGGCGCAGCGTCACGTCCGCCCCATCTTCCACTACGCTCTCAGGCCCGGCGGTCTCCTGTTCCCCGGTTCATCGGAGACGATCACCGGTTCGGCAGACCTCTTCGGCACGATCGACTGGAAGGACAAGATCCTGTGGCGCCGGAAGCTGAGAGGACGCGCCCATCCCGATCTTCCGACGGTGACGGGACGGATCGGGGATGAAGACCGAAACTGGCCGGAAACCGGGGCGGACGAACAGAGTCCCGTCCACCAGCTCCGGACGATCGGGCGGCTGCTCCTGAGAGAGTTCGCCCCCTGCGGCATCGTCAGCACGACCCACGAACCGCTGGTAGTGCTCGACCACGACCTCCGGGTCGTGAATGCCAATGACGCCTTCTACCACGCGTTCCGGATGGAGGAGAAGAACACGGAGGGGAAACCCATCCACGAG
>CAZMKB010000286.1:0-4631 GCA_964566685.1 uncultured Gemmatimonadota bacterium
AAAAACCTTCGCGGGAGCTACATTATTGCGAGCCGCCGGGGGGAAGATCAGCTAACTCCGGACAGGACTCACAGGGCGTGGTAATCCATACTGACAATACTATCAGAGTAGTACGGGAAAGTCAAGCGAGGGAGGACAATGTCAGCTCACAGGTTCATAGGCTCATGAAGAGTCCTCATGAATGAATTCTCTTCATCACCTGACAGCCATCCCGAATGCGGCGGTGTATCGAGGCGCGACCTATTCCACCATGATCATCTTCCGGACGAGCTTCTCGCGGCCTGTCGAGAGCCGGTAGAGGTAGATACCTGAGCTTACCTGACGTCCTGCGTCGTCTCGGCCGTCCCAGTGGACGCTGTGCTGACCCGGACTCTGATTCTCTTCCACCAGCCTGCGTATCATTTTTCCCCGCAGGTCGTAGACAGCCAGAGTCACCCAGGATTCGGCGGCGAGCGAGTACCGGATCGTGGTCGAGGGATTGAAGGGATTCGGGAAGTTCTGCGAGAGCCCCAGCGATCGTGGCAGGTTGCCGCCCGGGATGGCGTCCTCCACCGATGTCGGCACACTGCCGAGAACGGCCCTGTCGGGACCTCCGAATGCGCCCATGTCGGCCCTCGGTCCCCCCATGGAGGGAAAGAGCGCCGTGCCGGGATTGTCCGGATCCTCCGGATCGTTGTATGCCGAGCTCGTGTCGCCTGCATCGACGCAGGGAGAGCCGGGTGTGAGATAGTAGGTGTCCTGCTCGAACAGAGGATCAGCGTCGATGTTCCCATCACCGGGAAATCCTCCCTCGACGTCGCTGTAGACGACGGAAGCGGTGATTCCCCGCTCGTGGATCTGCCCGCCGTAGAGCTGGGTGTTCCCCCAGAAGATGTTGTTTCTGGCATCGACCGGAGTGCTCCAGACCACCATGCCGCCGCCCCGCCCGGCCGTTCCGAATCCGTCGTCCTCGGATGCGTTGCCGACGACGGTGTTGTTCTCGATGATCGTCGTCGTGCCGCTGCCGAGCACCCAGATGCCTCCGCCGCCGAAGGTGGACGCACTTCCCACCTTGATGACCCTGTTGCCGGTGATGATGTTGTTCTTGATGATGCCGGAAGCGTAGTTCATGACGATGCCGCCGCCGTACATGCCCGTGTTCCCGGTGATGATGTTGTTGATGATGAGTGGTGATCCGTCGCCGCAGCGGATGGCTCCTCCGCCGGCACTCACCGTTCCCGCCGGCCTGCGGATGGCCTCGTTTCCCGTTATGATGTTGTGCCTGATCGTCGGGGAAGAGAAAGCGATCAGGATTCCGCCGCCTTCGACGTATGTTCCTGCGCCGTGCTCGTCGATCCACTTCGTACCGGTGCCTCCCGTCAGTGTGAAGCCCTGCAGAACGCAGCTCGAGTCCTCTTCCTCGATGAACAGGACGCAGCTCGCCGTATCTTCGTTCGCCGGACTGCCGCCGTCGATGATCGTCGATCTTATGAACGTCGTGTCCCCGTTCAGTGCGAAGTGGCTGGCCAGGACGATGTTCCTGCCCTTCAGGCTGACGTTCTCGGTGTAGGTACCCGGCGCCACAAGGACCGTGTCCCCGTCGGATGCCGTGTCGATGCCGGCCTGGATCGTGGGTTCATCTCCGGGAACCTCGATGGTCCCCGCCAGTGCCGGAAGCCCCGGCGCGAGGACGAGGAGTACCATCAGGCAGGTGAGATGGAGAGTATTCATTGCGTTGCCTCCTGCGCGCTGCGCTCAGCTCAGTGAATCCCGTCATAGTCGAGAATGTCCTCGATCTCCCCGCTCGAAACGATCTCGCGCAGCGACTCGACGAAATCGGGCGGTTCCTGGAACGGGTGTGAGAGGAACAGCTCCCGGCACCGGGTGTCCAGGAGATCCGTGAGACGACGGATTTTCTTCTCGGACGCGGACCTGACCGTTTCGATGTAGTCGCGGTTGAACTGAAGGTTCTCCGGATCGATGGAGCCCGTCTCGATGAGTCCCCGCACTTTCCTGCCGCAGTGACAGGAGTTTCCCGGCCTGATGAGTCCGCAGCGTTCCTGCATGAACCGGTAGATCCGCTTCCTCGATCTCGAGAGGATCTTCCGGAAGTTGGCCCGGGAGGTTTCGAGGATTTCACTGCCCACCCTGTCGCTGACACCGAAGATTTCCCCAAGGATGAACGTGAGGCGTTGCCTGCGGTCCAGGCAGAGAAGCATGGCCATCATGCAATGGATCTTCGTTTCCTCGATGATGACGGGAAGATCGACGGGAATACCGTCTCTGTCCGGCGGGTCCATGTCGTCCGAAGCGTCGATGCTCCTCCCGTACTCGCTGAAGGTGAGCATGCTCTTCTCGACTCCCCTCCTCTTCATGTTGAGGACGTGATTGGCCACGATCCGGTAGACCCATGTCCGGAAGCTGCTCTTTCTCCTGAACGATGACAGCTTGGTGATGATCTTGATCAGCACTTCCTGGGTGACGTCCTCGGCGTCCTGAGGGTGCCACACCATCCGGAGAGCGATGTTGTAGATCCAGGCCTGGTGTCTCCTGACCAGCTCCTCGAGATCCCCTTTTCGGCCCTGCAGCGAGCCCTCGACGAGCTCCCTGTCGGTCGATTCCTCTCTCGGATCTTCACGGAATGGATTGATCATGGTACCTCTCCCCCGTATCGACCGGGGGCAAACTGCCGTGTCCGGATGTTCGAACCTGCTACCATTCACTTGGACACGCCGGGCGGGCGCAGTGTGACAGAAGGGGGCGGGTCAAAGGATTTTCGTCCCGTCCCAGCAGTAGGTGCAGAGCTTTTCCTTGGGGAGGCCGATGGCGTCCACCAGGTCGTCGAGACGCTGATAGGCCAGTGTGGTGAGCCGGAGCCGCTGCTTGACCCGGTCCACCATGGCGTGATATTTTTCCGAAGACTGGTCTGCGTACTCCTCGAGCCTCACCTCGCCGTCACCTTCGAGCTCCCTGATTGCCCTTCTGGCTGCGAGGTCGAGCTCCGATTTCGACTGGGAGAAATTGAGGAAGATGCAGCTGTAGACGAGCGGGGGGCACGCCGGTCGCATGTGCACTTCCCTGGCACCGCAGTCATAGAGACGCTGGATGGTGTCCTTGAGCTGGGTTCCGCGGACGATCGAGTCCTCGCAGAACAGGAGCCGTTTTCCGTGGATGAGCTCCTGGACCGGAATGAGCTTCATCTTCGCCACCAGGTCACGGACCCGCTGTTCCGTCGGCAAGAAGCTCCGCGGCCACGTCGGCGTGTACTTCACGAAGGGCCGCCGGTAGGGGATCTTCGCCTCGTTGGCGTAGCCGATCGCATGGCCGGTTCCCGAGTCCGGTATGCCGGCGATGTAATCGACCTCGCAGTCATCCGCCCTGGCGAGGGCGGCGCCGCAGCGGTTCCTCACCACCTCGACGTTGATGCCTTCGTAGCTCGAAGCCGGGTAGCCGTAATACACCCAGAGGAAACCGCATATCTGCATCTGTTCGCGAGGAGGTTTGCGGGTCTCGAATTCATCGTGCGTCAGACGGACAACTTCTCCGGGACCGAGCGAGTGGACCGTCTCGAAGCCGAGATTCGGCAAGGCGCACGTCTCCATGGTCACGGCATGGGCATCCTCCCGCCGGCCGATCGCGACCGGGGTCCGCCCCAGCCGGTCCCGGGCCGCATAGATGGCATCTTCGGTCAGAACCAGGAGCGAGCAGGATCCTTCGATGGTGTCGATGGCGAGCTCGATCCCGTTTTCGATGGTGTCCGCCCGGTCGATGAGCGTTGCCACCAGTTCCCCCGAGTTGATTCGCTCTCCCCTGATCTCGGCGAAGTGGGTCGCTCCCCTTCGGAAGCTCTCATCCACCAGTTCGTCCGCGTTGAGAACACGGCCGACGGTGACGAGGGAATAGACTCCGTGATGTGAGCGTATGATGATGGGCTGGGCCTCTGAATCGTTGATGACACCGATCCCGAGCCTCCCTTCGAACCAGGGAAGATCGTCTTCGAACTTGCTGCGAAACTGAGTATTGGTGATGTCGTGGATCGATCGCTTGAAACCCTCACGGTTCTTCACCACCATCCCTCCCCGCCAGGTGCCGAGATGCGAATGATAGTCGGTTCCGTAAAAGAGATCCGCGACACAGTCCTCCTGTGTCACCACTCCGAAAAATCCACCCACGGCTCCCTCCTTGACTTCTGTCCCTGTCGATCTGTCTTCGGACTGCGATCGGGGTCCGGCTGCCCCGCCTGTGTTCCCGCCTGCCTCGATGACGACGCCGGCTCGATGAAGACAGGTGTATTGATATGGCAAACCGCTCTACCGGGCAAGATTAACCTTCCCGGTGCCGGGAAATCCGTGAAGCATCTCCCGTTCGGCCCCCGAATTTTTCCGTCGGCGCTCCCGTGTCGACTTCGTCCGGATCCCCGCGCAGATTCGCCATTGACATCGACCCGGGATCGGAGTACCATCAGCGGGTATTCGCTGTCTCGCTCCTCGAACCAGGGACCGGCAAGCCGAGAAAGAAGAAGCTGTCCGAAAGCAGCCGTCAAAATCAAAAGCGTATGAATAATTCGGGCTATAGAGCCATGCTGACGCTCCTGGTCCTGTCGATTCCCGCGGCGGGGCCCGGCCGGGGCCTCGGTGATCAGGCGGGAAACG
>CAZMKB010000287.1:0-4629 GCA_964566685.1 uncultured Gemmatimonadota bacterium
GGAAGGGGAGGGGGATGGGGAGGGGGAGGGAATGGGCGGGTTCGAGAAACGGGTGAGCGAAGGGCTCGCACTCATCGCCTCGATCGAGACGGACACCCCGGAACTGGCCGCTCACGTGTCCGAGATCGTCGTGAGCGGGCAGGGGCCTCCGGTTCTCTACCTGCGTTCACCGAAGGCCAGGGTGCTCCTCGGCGGACAGTGGGGCCCGGTCGTCTCCGGGCTCCTCTCCGGGGTCGCCGGCAACCTGGAGCCGACGAAGGGAATGTACGAGATAGATCTCCGGTTCGCTCGACAGGCCGTCGTGCGGGAGCACGGCGGAGGGGAGCGGCCGGACTACGGGGCAATATGATTGTACACTGCACCCGGAGTAAACTGCGGGGAAAGGAGGTGAACAGATGTCGAGCAGTGAGTTCGTGGTCGGACTCGATATCGGCACCACCAAGATGTTCACGGTCGTCGCCAAGTCTGCGATGGGCGGTGAGCTCAAGGTTCTCGGTGCAGGATCCTCGCCGGTCCGGGGCCTGAAACGGGGTGTCGTCACGTCGATCAAGGAAGCGAGCGAGGCCATCGCCCACTCGGTCGCCGAGGCAGAGCTGTCCGCCGGAGTGACGATTAGAGACGTGTACGCGGGAATCTCCGGGGAGCACATCAGGAGTCATAACCTCAAGGGATCGACCGTGATCTCCCGGGTGGGCGAGGAGGTGAACGCGAGAGACGTCAGAAAGGCCATCCAGGAGGCACAGTCGAAGCTCGACAGCCTCGAACGGAAGATTCTGCACGTCTCTCCCCAGCAGTTCATCCTCGACGGCCAGAACGGCATCGTCGATCCGGTCGGCATGCACGGCGTCCACCTGGAAGCCGACGTGCACGTCGTCACCGGTGCGGTTCAGATGTCGACGAACCTGATCTCGAGCATCGAGTCGGCCGGTCTGAAACTGCGGGAGCTCGTCCTCGAGCCGCTCGCCGCCCGGTACAGCCTGTTCTCGGAAGAGGAGCACGAAGCCGGGGTGGTTCTCATCGATATCGGCGGGAGCCTGACGAACGTCGCCGTGTTCCGGAACGAGACCATCCGGCACTCGTTCACGCTCCCCGTCGGCGCATCCCACGTGGTGCAGGACCTCTCCATCGGCCTCAGGACCTCGATGGACGTCGCGGAGATGGTGAAGGCCAGGTACGGCAGCTGTCTCACGGAGCGCGTCGACCCGGAGGAGAGATTCATCCTCCCCAACGGCGGCGGTGTGCGGAAGGAGGTGGAGCGGTCACGGCTCTGCACCATCATCCAGGCGAGAATGGAGGAGACCTTCGAGCTCCTGCACAACCACCTCGAGCGGGAGGGATACCTCGCGAACCTTCCCGCGGGGATCGTGCTCACGGGAGGAGGAAGCCTCCTGGACGGGATAGAGACACTCGCCGAGCGGGTGTTCGATCTGCCGGTCAGGGTGGGCAAACCGAACGGGGTGATCGGGCTCTCGCACGGATTCTCCGATTGCCGTTTCGCCACGGGGATCGGCCTCGTCATCTACGCGAGCCGGCACGCCGGGCGCGACTTCACGCCCGGTGCGAACGGGAAGGGCCCGCTGGGGGAGTTCGGAGGCAGGGTGAAGGCGTTTTTCAGTGATTTCATTTGAACCCGAAAAGGCACAGCCGGAAAGGAAGGACACATGATCTTCGAGATCGAGGAATTCGGGGCGGAGCAGGGGGCGCAGATCAAGGTCGTCGGCATCGGCGGCGGGGGCGGTAATGCGGTGAACAGGATGATCGAAGCCGGCCTCACCGGCGTCGATTTCATCTCCGTGAACACCGACCTCCAGGCCCTCGCCACCTCGCTCGCCGGCCAGAAGATCCAGATCGGGAAGGAGCTCACGAAGGGTCTCGGCGCCGGCGCCGTACCCGACATCGGCCGCATGGCGGTGGAAGAAGACAAGGAGATCGTTCAGGAAGCGCTCCGGGGCGCCGACATGGTGTTCGTCACCGCTGGCATGGGCGGGGGAACCGGCACCGGGTCGGCACCGGTGGTGGCCGAGATCGCACGGTCCACCGGGGCTCTGACCGTGGCCATCGTGACGCGGCCGTTCCTGTTCGAGGGGCACAGGCGGATGACCACGGCCGAGGAGGGGATCAAGCACCTGCGGGAGAATGTCGACACGGTGATCACCATCCCGAACCAGCGCCTCCTCTCCATCGTTCCCAAGGAGACCACGCTCAAGGACGCGTTCAAGGTCGCCGACGAGGTCCTGCTTCACGCGACGAGAGGAATATCCGATCTCATCACGCTGCCCGGCCTCATCAACCTGGACTTCGCCGACGTGAAGACGGTGATGAAGGACATGGGCAATGCGCTGATGGGGACCGGAGTTTGCAAGGGAGATGACCGGGCCGTCGAAGCGGCGCGCCATGCCATCTCGAGCCCGATGCTGGAGGACACCAACATAGCCGGAGCGAAGGCGCTCCTCATCAACGTCACCGGCGGCGAGGACCTGTCGCTCCACGAAGTGTCCGATGCGGTCTCCATCATCTACGAGGCGGCCGGGGACGAGGCCAACGTCATCTTCGGCGCGGTCGTCGACTCCTCTCTCATCGAGGAGTTCAGGGTCACGGTGATCGCCACCGGTTTCGGCAGGGGCGGCGAACGCAGGAAGAAGGCGGCTCCGGCGACCGCGGCAGAGGTCTCCGCGGAAGAGGAGCTCTCGCGCCCGGCGTTTTTGCGCAGGCAGATACTTCAGGATACCGCCGCACCCAGGAGGGAGAGGGAAGAAGCGACGTCACAGAGCAGCCTTGACATACCCTCCTTCATCAGGCGACATTTGTAGGAATAGCCGGTACCGGAAGCATTTTCCGTCCGGTGCCGGTACGGCCGTCGTCGAGAGGAGAGCATCGTGCGTCACGGATCGAGAATCAGATGCACGCAGGTGATGCTGGTATTCGTCTACCTGGTGATGCTTGCGGGAGTCGTGCGCTACTTTCCGCGGGGGCCCGGCCCGGCAGGGCTCGCGGCCGAACCCGTGGAGCCTGCCCCACCCGAGATGGTGCTGGTGGACACTCTCCAGTACGGCGACACCCTGGATGAGATCTTCAGGCAGCGGGGCTTCACCCACCCTGAGCTCCTGGAGATCGTCCGGGCATCGAAGGAGCACTACAATCTGAACCGGGTCCACCCCGGGGCGGTCTTCTCCGTCGAGATGCAGCCCGACGGCTCGATCGGCGCGTTCTCGTGCACCGTCGGCGAAACGAGACGGCTCGTCGTCGAACGGGAAGAGGGCGGGTATCACTCCTCGCTCGTCGAGATTCCCTATGAGTACCGGGAGCGGTGTGTCGCAGGCGTGATCGAGTCGTCCCTCTACGAGACCGTGTCCGATCTCGATGAAGATCCCATGCTCTGCGTGGCGCTGTCGGAGATCTTCGCCTGGCAGGTGGATTTCAACACCGACCTTCGATCGGGAGACGAGTTCCGGACCATCATCGTCGAGCACGTCTACGAGGGGAAGCAGCCTATCATCATGAAGATCGCCGCGGCCCGCATGGTGAACCGGGGGAAGGTCATCACGGCGATACGCTACGAGGATCCGTCCGGACACGTCGATTACTACGAGCCGGACGGGAAGTCGGTCCGGAGAAAGTTTCTGAAGTCGCCGCTCCGCTACACCAGGGTGTCGTCGGGATTTTCGCACAGGAGATTTCACCCGATCCTCAAGTATTACCGCCCGCACCTGGGCATCGACTATGCCGCGCCGACGGGAACGCCGGTCGTCAGCGTGGGCGACGGCACCGTGACCTTCGCGGGACGGAACGGTGGTTACGGGCACTTCGTGAAGATCAGGCACAACAGCGTCTACCAGACCACCTACGGGCATCTCTCCCGGTACGGAAAGGGAATAAGGAAGGGGGCGACCGTCAGGCAGGGCCAGATCATCGGCTACGTCGGGGCCACCGGCCTGGCGACGGGGCCGCATCTCGACTATCGCCTCATCAGGAACGGGCGGTTCGTCAACCCGTTCACCGTCGACCTCCCCGCCGCCGAACCGATCGGGAAAAAACACATGGATGCGTTCCGTGATCACGCCAGACCGCTCATCGAGCAGCTCGACAGCCCGGTCTCCGGGATCATACTCACCCGGTCGGTGGGAGAGGACGGCGACGACGACGGATAGACTCCGGGACCCTGTCCCGGAACCGGCGTGGATGTTCCCGTGTACTTGACAGAGGCTCTATTCCCGACATCCGAGGGTGATTCATGATCATTTCCACCGGCACTGCCTTTCGCTGTCTCACCTGTCTTCTCGTTGCGGGGATCCTTCTCGGCCCCCCTGTTCTGTCCCGGGAGGTCGGACAGACGGACGAGTTCCACACCTACCGCAATCTCCTCAGAAACGCGGACATGGAGCACGACGCCGACCTGAACAACGTGCCGGACGAGTGGCACATCGACAGCTGGCTGCCCGAGAGCGCGCCTTTTCTGCGGGAGGCGCTGATGAACCACCTGGACATCCAGGTGCCCGAGATCGGGGTGTCGATGGAAGGCCGCCGTGCCTACAGCGGCGAGCGGTCGGTACGCCTCTTCACACCGTCGGGCAGGATCGGTCCCGGGATCTGGACCACCAGGAAACTCCCGCCGGGGCTCTACACCCTGAA
>CAZMKB010000288.1:0-4628 GCA_964566685.1 uncultured Gemmatimonadota bacterium
TTCGGTGAACCTGGGGATCCTGAAGTTCCTGGCCTTCGAGCAGGTCTTCAAGAACAGCCTGACGACGCTGCCGATGGGCGGGGGAAAGGGCGGTTCCGACTTCGACCCGAAGGGCAAGAGCGACATGGAAGTCATGCGATTCTGCCAGAGCTTCATGACCGAGCTCTTCCGCCACGTCGGTCCCAACACCGACGTTCCCGCCGGCGACATCGGTGTCGGAGGCAGGGAGATCGGGTACCTCTTCGGGCAGTACAAGAGGATCAGGAACGAGTTCACCGGTGTCCTGACGGGCAAGGGGCGTAACTGGGGCGGCTCCCTGATCCGGCCGGAGGCGACGGGGTACGGCGCCGTGTACTTCGCGGCCGAGATGCTCGCAACCAGGGGAGAGA
Organism: uncultured Gemmatimonadota bacterium; assembly: GCA_964566685.1. Classification (GTDB taxonomy): domain Bacteria; phylum Gemmatimonadota; class CAZMKB01; order CAZMKB01; family CAZMKB01; genus CAZMKB01. Next base: position 390 of record CAZMKB010000288.1, read on the forward strand.
GCCTGGAAGGGAAGACCTGCCTGGTCTCGGGAAGCGGAAACGTCGCCCAGTACACGACGGAGAAGATCAACTCGCTCGGCGGAAAGGTCGTGACGCTCTCCGACTCCGGCGGCCACATCTACGATGAAGCCGGTATCGACGCGGAGAAACTCGCATACGTCATGGACCTCAAGAACGTCCGCCGGGGTCGCATCAAGGAGTACGCCGACAAGTTCAACGTTTCCTACGTCCCGGTCGATCCGAACCTCGACTACAACCCGCTCTGGGACCACAAGGCAGACTGCGCCTTCCCGAGCGCGACACAGAACGAGATCAACGGCAAGGATGCGAAGAACCTGGTCAAAAACGGCGTGTACGTGGTCAGCGAAGGCGCCAACATGCCCACCACCATCGACGGGATCGAGATCTACCTGAACGAGAAGATTCTCTACGGGCCCGGGAAGGCGGCGAATGCGGGCGGAGTGGCCGTGTCCGGCCTCGAGATGTCGCAGAACTCCCTGCGCTTCTCCTGGAGCCGCGAGGAAGTGGACAGCAAACTCCAGGGAATCATGAAGGCCATCCACGAACAGTGCGCGGTGTACGGGAAGAAGGGTGATTTCATCAACTACGTCGACGGTGCGAACATCGCTGGATTCATAAAGGTCGCCGACACGATGATCGATTTGGGAGTCGTGTAGGAAGCCTGCCGGCAGCGAATCGGAGAAAGAAGGCACCTGCAGGAAAACGGGCCGGTGATCATGCGCCTCGGCATCGATCACCGGCCCCATTGTATTCTAGCCCTAAGCGACCTTGACGAGCTCGATGTCGAAGATCAGCTCTCTCCCCGCGAGGGGGTGGTTGGCATCGAGGGTCACCTGGTTGTTGGAGATCTCGACCACGGTGACCGGAACGGATTCCCCGTCTGCCCGGTGCATCTGAAGCCGCTGCCCCACCTCGATGTCCAGGTTTTCCGGAACGACCTTCCGGTCGACCTGCACCACCAGATCGTCGCGGCGTTCACCGTAGGCATCGTCCGGCTTCACCTTGACCGTCTTCGATTCACCGATCTCCATTCCCGACACGGCGGTTTCGAATCCGGGGATGACCTTGCCTTCCCCGAGCGTGAACTCGAACGGCCGGTCCTCGGGGGTGGAATCGAATACGGTTCCGTCGTCGAGCTTGCCGGTGTAGTATACCGACACGACATCGCCCTGTTTCGCCTGTGACATCATTTTCCTCCCATTCGACGGGTTGTCGATACTGTCGGGAACCACTCCAGTCTGATCACAGGGGAAAGCCAAGCTGTGTCACCAACCCGATCCCGTTCAATCGTTCCGAAACAGCTCCGTGAAGATATTCTGCTTCTTTCTGTCCGCGGACTGACACGATGATGAAAGAGAATTTCATCGCTCCGTCTCCCTTGGACGATAGGTCAGAGGCGGACTCGTGTCAACCCATCGGCGAAGAGCGCAGCGATCGGGACGCCAAACGGTGAGCCGGTGCGGTCTCTTCCCGGCTCGCTGTGCTCCCTTATTGACAGGGAGGACCGCCGGAGGTATCATCCATCACCTGAGATCAACGAAAATGGAAGGCTCATTCCATCGGGCAGCCGGCTGTTCTCACCGATCCGCCGCCGGTTTTTCGAACCATCCCGAAGTGCTAAGGAGACTCCCATGAAACCATCCAGGTTTTTGATGATCCTGCTCCTGGCGGGCATGGCTGCCCTGTCCTGCGGCAGGGATACGGCCCGTGAGGAGAAACAGGTCGAAGAACGTGCAGCAGCGCCGGCGGACCCCATCGAAGAGTCTGTCGCACGGCTCGAGGACGAGCTCGTCGCCCGTTACGGGGAGGACCAGCGAAGCCGTGCGGAACGGGGACTCCGGCAGGTGGCCGACTTCTGGCGGCCCGAAGACGGCAGTCCGGAACAGTTCGAGGCGTTCGTCCTCCGCCACTTCGCCGGTGACCGGCGGACGCTCGACACCATGTTCGAACGCTACGAGCGGCTCCTCGAACAGCTCGACGGTCACATGCTCGAGATTTCGCTGGAGTTCAAGAGGCAGTCGGACCTCTATCTCGGTCAGATCCTCCCGTTCGACGAGATCTTCGCGGGCTACAGCCCCTCGGCCCATGTCGTCGACGATTTCTTCGACAACGGGCTGGCTTTCGTGGTCCTTTTGAACTTTCCGCTCACCTCTCTGGAGGAGCGTCTCGAAGAGGGAGCAGGATGGACCCGCCGGGAGTGGGCCGAGGCACGCCTGGCCCAGCGGTACTCGAAGCGGATACCTGCCGGGGTGAACCTCCAGATGGCCGAAGCCGCCGCGGCCGCCGACAACTACATCGCCCGGTACAACATCTGGACCCACCACCTTCTCGACGATGACGGGCAGCGGCATTTTCCGGCCGGCCAGCGGCTCCTGTCCCACTGGAATCTGCGCGACGAGATCAAGGCCCAGTACAGCAGGGGGGAGGAAGGCCTCCCGGCGCAGCGCATGCTCCAGCAGGTCATGCTGCGAATCGTGAATCAGACGATTCCCGAGGTGGTCATCGACAACCCGCACGTCGACTGGAACCCTTACACGAACGAGGTGAAGGCCGCCCCGGCGGAAGAAACCGGGACCCCACCGCCTGCTGAGCTCAGCATCACGAACGATCCGGAGCCCGACACACGGTATGCGATGACACTCGGCACGTTCAACGCGGCCCGGAAGGCCGACCCGTACTCCCCGACGGCGCCGACCCTGATCGCCCGGCGGTTCGACGAGGACCGGGAGATACCGGAGGAACGGGTGAGGGCGATGTTCGAACAGGTCATCACCTCCCCCCTCGTGGAACGGACGGCCGACCTGATCGAGGCCCGGCTCGGTCGTCCCCTGGAGCCGTTCGACGTCTGGTACAACGGATTCCGTCCGCGCGGAGCTTACACCGAGGCGGAGCTCGACGCACTCGTGAAGAAGATCTACCCAACCGCCGGAGCGTTCGAGAAGGACATTCCCGTGATCCTCATGAAGCTCGGGTTCCCGGAGAAACGTGCCGAGGAGATCGCCGGCCACATCGTCGTGGAACCTGCCCGGGGTTCGGGACACGCCTGGGGTGCGGGGATGCGATCGGCGAAGTCCCGACTCAGGACACGGGTCGGAGAGGACGGCATGGACTACAAGGGATTCAACATCGCTGTACACGAGCTCGGACACAACGTGGAGCAGACGCTCTCGCTCGTCGACATCGACCACACTCTGCTCCAGGGGGTTCCGAACACCGCCTTCACGGAAGCGCTTGCGTTCGTGTTCCAGGCCCGGGACCTCTCCATCCTCGGGCTCGAGAAGCCCGACTGGGAGAGCGAGGCGCTCTCGACCCTGAACGACTTCTGGATGACCTATGAGATCGCCGGGGTGGCGCTCATCGACATGGGAATCTGGCACTGGATGTACGACAATCCCGGCGCGACGCCGGCGGAGCTCAGGGAGGCGACGCTCTCGATCGCGAAAGACATCTGGAACGAGTACTACGCCCCGGCTTTCGAGGTGCGGGACATCCCCCTTCTCGCCGTCTACTCGCACATCGTCCACTCGTTCCTCTACACACCCGACTATCCGCTCGGTCACCTGATCGCGTTCCAGATCGAACAGCAGATGGAGAAGGCCGGGAAAGTCGGGCCGGAATTCGAACGGGTGGCCGTGATCGGCAATGTCGCACCCGATCTCTGGATGGAGACCGCGACGGGCTCGCCTGTCGGCCCGGAAGCGCTCCTCGAAGCGACCGAACAGGCACTGGCAGAGCTCGCATCCGCAGACTGAGAATGCGGGGGAACGGGATTCGACGACCGATTGAACGAAAAAGGAGGCTTGCGTGTCGAGATCGTGTTTACTATTACTATGCTTCATCGTACTCTGCTCACTGGTTCCGTCCCGGGCAGGAGGTGACACCATAGAGGAAACAACCAGAGAGGAAGTCAAGCGTGCTCTTCTCGAGGAGCATGGCGAGGCCAACCGCCTGCGCATCGAGCGGGGAGTGGATCAGGTTGCACTGTTCTGGACAGCCGAGGACGGAAACGCAGAGGAGTTCGCGGATCTCTGCAAACAGTACTTCGTCGGACGGGAGGCCGAGCTCGAAACCCTGTTCGAAAAGCTCGAGACGAACGCGGAGATCATCTACGGGTACTTCACCGAGATGCGCGTCGACCTCCGGAGGCCCCTGCAGCTCGACTGGGGAGAGATCCTCCCCATCGACATGGTGTTCGGTCAGTTCAACCCCGCGGCGCAC
>CAZMKB010000289.1:0-4586 GCA_964566685.1 uncultured Gemmatimonadota bacterium
CGACCCCGGCCTCGACCGCCTCCCGGAACGGCCGGAGCTCCGTGCGCTCGAGCTCTGCACGGGATTTCCGAATGACCGGGAGGCCGGTGTGGGAGTCCACGTCGGTGTCGCCGTGCCCGGGGAAGTGCTTGGCCGTCGCCAGCAGTCCGCCGTCCCGGCACCCGGCGATGTAGCTCCGTCCGAGCCGGGACACCAGCTCCGGATCCTCGCCGAACGATCGGACGTTGATAATGGGATTATCCGGGTTGTTGTTGACGTCCATGACCGGCGAGTACGTCATCCAGAACCCGCAGGCTCTCGCCTGGCGGGCGGTGTAGTAGCCGGCACGGTACGAGAGATCCTCGGACCGTGTCGCTCCCAGGGCCATCAGGGGAGGGAAAACGGTCATGCCGTCCACCTGCTGGCCGGTACCCCGCTCGAGATCGGTGGCGATGAGGATCGGCAGCGACGACCTGCTCCGGAGGCTGTCGAGCCGGTAGCGGACCGCGGGCCATGACCCGCCGAACACGATGAATCCTCCGATTCCCTCGCCGGTGACGAGCGACGCCGCCTCTTTCCAGACAACCGATTCGGGCTCGTCGGAATTCAGTCTGATCGCGGGACAGATCAACCGGGCCGCCTTCTGTCTGACCGTGAGTGACGCCATGACGGAGTCGGCCCACGTGGTCCCGGAGGAAGAGGGGGGAACCGACGCCAGGCCGATGCACATGATTGCGGCGATGGAGCTGTTGAGCATGGTCAGTCCTCGTAGAGGTAATATGATGTGCTTCTCTTCCGGAACTCGTTCGCTTCGCGCTCCCATTTCTGAAAGAGCTCTCCCAGGTCACCCTTCCGGTCGACCACCTCGCGGAGCTCGCCGGTTCCCACCAGGCGGTCGATGTAATTGTTCCCGACCCATGAGAACCCGCCGGGTTTCATGCGCGCGGCCTCGTAGATGAGACGGCAGGCGAAGCGCACGGTGCGCAGGCTTTCCCTGTCATCGATCCGGATCGAAAGACCCTGGATCGTCTCACCGCGGTACTTCGGATTCTCGGCCCTCCCCGGCAGACCGAGCGGGGTGAACGTGGTCTCGGCGAGGGATATCCCCGGAGCGGGTGGCCCGGACAGGCTGTCGATGAGAGCTCCGGCCGGAAGCCAGGGAGCACCCGCAAGCCTGAAGGGGATATCGGTTCCCCGTCCCTCGGAGATGTTCGTCCCCTCGAGGAGGCACAGGCCGGGGTAGAGAAGGGCGCTCTTCGTGTCGGGCATGTTCGGGGACGTCGGTGTCCAGGGCAGGCCGGTGTCGTCGTAGTACATCGCACGCCGCCACCCCTCCATGGGAATGACCCGGAGGTCTGCGCGTCCCCGGGAGGGGAGGTAGCCGCTCTCGTTGGCCAGAACCGCGAGCTCTCCCGGGGTGAGGCCGTAGCGGATGGGAACGGGAAGCACGCCGACGAACGAAGCGTGCGCCGGTTCGAGCAGGGGCCCTTCGACGGCCAGGCCGCCGAGAGGGTTCGGTCGATCGAGGACCAGGAACTCCACACCGGCCTCTGCACAGGCGTCCATGGCGAGGATCATCGTGCTGATGTAGGTGTAGAATCTGCAGCCCAGATCCTGGATGTCGTAGACGACGAGGTCGAGCTCTTCCAGCACCGCGGGATCGGGTGACCGGCTCTTCCCGTAGAGATCGACGACCGTACCTGCGGAAAGAGAGTCCCGCGTGGAGCTGTCGAGGAGGTCGAGTCCGTGTTCCGGCACGAACAGCGCCCCGATCTCGAGGCCTTCTACCGCCTCGAGGGCATCAAGTATCCACTCTCCGTCACTGGTGACCGATGTCTGGTTCGCGATGACACCGATCCGTTTACCTTCGAGCAGATCCCTGCAGCCGGCCAGCAGCACATCGAGACCCGTCCGAACGGTGTTGCCCCTGTCCTGTCCCACCGGCAGGAAAAAAAAGAACAGCAGGGTGACGAATGTTCCGGCGTGTACTTTCACGATGCGGTGACCTGTGCGATCGATTCGATGAAAACCGACATGGCGACGACACAGAAGAGCAGTCCGAAAGCGGCCGCCAAAATCGAATGAACGATTCGGGTTAAATATACTGTGAGAGTGCCGGATTTTCCAACCCGTCCGTTCACGGGCTTCCGCCAGGAAACCGCCGGCGGTCCGGGGTCAACGGCCCGACAGAACCCACGGAGCCGCATGCGGGGCCTTGCCACCTGAGGAAGGAGTGTTGTATATTGGAATGATGTCGTACCGGACCGATCCCGCATTTTCGAGGGCACAGGAATTGCGAGAAATTCACTCGAACCCACACATCGTGCAGGAGTCCGCCATGCTCAGATCAGCAGAGTCACGGTTATACACTGCTACCATTTACGTGCTGTTGCTTCTCACGGTCGCTTGTTCGCAGGTGAAAGAACATCCTCCGGCGTCGATTCCCGAGTCGGACGAGGTGGTGCAGAGTGAATCAGACACGCTGCAGGCGGCCGAAACGACGGAAACACAGGAGGTGGACGCGACCGGCATCGTGACACTGCTCGAGCAATCCGAGGAAGCGTACAACGAATCCATGGTGCGGTATGAGCTCGGTGACCTGGATGCCTCGCGTGAACTCCACGAGCGGGCGTTTTCGCTTCTTCTCGAAGCGAAATGGGCCTCGATCAAGGAGCCCGCATCGCACGAGGTGCTGGAAGATGCCATCGACGAGCTCTACGCCAATCTGAACAGGAGCTTCAGCGAGCTCAGTGAGCCTCTCGAGGGTGAGCTCTGGGCGTCGACCGAGGAGCTGGAGGCGGTGCACAACTCGGTACCCAAGGTCGGGGCCGGGAAGCGGTTCGAGCTCGCCATCGACAGCGAACAGGAGCTGGTGAAGAAGTACCTCAAGCTGTTCAGCGAGGGCAGCCGCCGGAAGTTCCTCGAGGAGTCTCTCTTCCGGGCCGGCAGGTACCGGGACCTGATCATCGCCGAGATCGAGAAGCGCAACATGCCCGAGGAGCTCTGGGTCGTGCCCGTCATCGAGAGCGGCTACAAGATCACCGCGTATTCCAGCAAGCGAGCGGCGGGCCTCTGGCAGTTCATTCCCTCGACCGGCAGGCACTACGGCCTGACGATCAACGAGTGGGTGGATGAGAGGAGGGACCCCCGGAAGGCAACCGCTGCCGCTCTCACCTTTCTGCAGGAGCTCTATGACTGGTTCAACAGCTGGGAGCTGGCTTTGGCCGCGTACAACAGGGGTGCGAACAACATCTCGTCGGACATCCACAATTCCAGGATGGTCAATTTCTTCGAGATCGCGAACCACAACATGACCCATTCGCAGACGAAGAACTTCGTCCCGCAGATCCATGCGGCCATTCTCATCACGGAATACCCGGAGGAGTACGGCTTCGACATCGAGTACGATGAACCGCTCGACCCGGATATCGTCACCATCGACTACGTCGTCGACCTGGGCGTGGTGGCGAAGTGCGTCGGGAGCACCGAGGACGGGATCAAGGACCTGAATCCCGAGCTGCGTACCTGGGTGACCCCGGTTCTGTCGAAGCACTATCCGACCTACGATCTCAAGCTCCCGGCCGGCACGAAGGATCTCTACCTGGCGGAGATAGAAAAGGTGGAGGATCTCACTCCGGACCGCCGTGTCCGCTACATCGTGAAGCGCGGTGACACGCTGGGGGAGATCGCCGCCCGGTTCGGTGTCTCCTGGACGAGCATCAAGCAGTGGAACGATATCCGGGGTACGCGGATCTACCCCGGTCAATCCCTCTACATCAAGCCCGGCAAGAGCTGGAGCAAATCCTCTCATGCGGCTGCCTCGAGCCCAGCACCGGTGGAGAAGGGCAGCGACTACGTCGTCTACAGGATACAGCGGGGCGACACCCTGAGCGAGATCGCCGCGAACTACGGCGTTTCGGTCTCCTCCATCAAACAGTGGAACGGCATCAGCAACAGCCGGAAGATCAAGCCGGGCCAGAAGCTCAAGATCTACCTCAAAAAGGAAAATTCCTGAATCGGCTGATCGAGACCGCCATCCTCCTGCGAATCAGGGGATAACGGAGCATTCGCCGTCGTCCCGCACCGTCGATTGCATGGGTCCATCAAGGGGGTTCCTGCCATGTTACGTCTTCTCCTTCTCTCATCCGTTCCCGCGATCGTACTGATCTCGTTTCCGCCGTCCTCAACCGGAGGCCGGGGGGCATATCCTTCCCCTTCACCGGCCGTGGGAACTCCCGAGAGGCAGGATGACGAATACATCGAAATCCTGCCGCAGAACCGGTTGACCTCTCCGGCCTACTCGTCTTCGATCGGGAACTTCTTTCTCACCCAGGTCAACGTCGACGGCTTCGGCGAGAACATCCTCGGTGACGCCGCAAACGAGCCCTCCATCGCGGTGGATCCCGTCGATCCATCGAGGATGGCGATCGGCTGGAGACAGTTCGACACGGTGGAAAGCAACTTCCGCCAGGCCGGCTGGGGGTACTCGTCGGATGGAGGTGAGACCTGGACCTTCGCCGGGAGTATCGAGCCGGGCGTATTTCGCTCGGATCCCGTCCTCGATTCAGACTCTTACGGCAATTTCTACTACAACAGCCTCACCGTTC
>CAZMKB010000290.1:0-4584 GCA_964566685.1 uncultured Gemmatimonadota bacterium
TTGATGAGGGCCACCCGGCCGTAGGCGAGGGAGGCGGCGATGAATCCCGCGACCTCGATGTCGGCCGGAGCGTCGTAGCGGTGGAGGAAGAACACCGGATCGGATTGGAGGCTCTCCGGCCCGCAGGTTTCCCTGAGGGCATCCAGGCTTCGCCTGAGGACCCGTTCCCGGTCTGTGAGCGGGGAGGTGGTCACGTCCAAGCCCGAATTATTCATACCATTTCGATTTTGGCGGCCGCTTTCGAATTGCTTCTCCGTTCTCGACAACTGGGGCTAAATCGTCTGCCGGAAGTGCTCCACCTGGATTCCGTCGGCGACGGGGACCACGGCGTCGAACGACGGGAAAGGCCGGGGATAGGACAAAAGAATGACGTCCTTGTTGACGACGAAACCGCGCATCGAAATCGGGAGGCGGAAATCCGGCTGTTCGCCCTCGAGGGTGATGAGGAGCAGGTTTCCGATGAGCCGGTAGCTGCCGGTGTCCTCGAACCGGCTGCTGTCGGAGAGCGACGTCGACACGGCCGTGAACCTCCCGTCCGGCTCGAACTCCATGCGGACGGCGACGTCATCTTCGAATTCCGTCGTCACGGTGTCGGTGTCGGTCGACCAGCCGCTGAGATCATACGCCCCGATCATGTCGAAGTCGGTTCTCAACCTGTCCCCCACCGTCGCTCCGATGAGCCGGCCTGTCCCGGGTCCGCCCATTTCGACCCAGTTGCCGGTCAGGAACCGATCCCCGAGATCGGTGGTGAACTCGAGCTGACCTTCCGCGAGTTCGGGAATCGAGGCTCTGAAGATCAGCGTGGACCCCTCTCTCCTGATGTCGACCATGGGGACCACCGGGCCGTCGTCCAGGACGGAAACAGTTCCCTCGATTTCCCCCTCGTCCCTGTCGAAGCTTCCTTCCAGCCGGAAGAGCACGAAAGTGATCCCGTCGTCGGCGACCATGTAGCCCTGGTAGTCTCTCGTGATCGTGCCCGGAGGGTCGGTGGGAAAATCTTCGACGCAGAAGCAGCCGGGTGAGAACGGGATGTACATGAGAAGAAGCGCCGTTGCAACGAGCGTGAGGTACGAAATTCCTCTTTTCGACGGCAGGTCGTTCATGTGGACCTCCTGCGCTTGACTGCCAGGGTCGGCTCAGGCTCGACGGTGTTCCTCCTCCCGGTTCCGTGAGGGACGGGAACACCGGCATGACGCGATCCGGACGCCGTGGTTTCTGCACGGCAGGACCGGGGAACGGTGATCACTCCAGCTCGAGCTCGAACGGCATGAGATAGAACAACCGTCCGCCGGCCATGAGCCGCTCCCACATCACGAGATCTTCGTACGTTTCGTCCAGAACCGCGGGCACGCCTCTCAGCCCGGCCCTGCTCTCGATCTCTATGTCGAAGAGCCTTTCGATGAACTTTCTCGGCCGTGGGTAGACGACGAGATCGACATCCTGTTCCACGTCGATGCCGGCGAGCTCCTTCGCGACGGAGACGGCATCGTGGAGCGTACCGCTCTGATCCACCAGTCCCGACCGGACGGCCTGAGAGCCCGACCAGACCCTCCCTCTTCCCAGTGCGTCGACCGAATCGGGAGAGAGCCCGCGCGCGTCCGCAACCTTCTTCACGAAATCCTGCATGTAGAAATCGAGCATGTCCTCCCGTATCTTCTCGCGCTGCTCTTCCGTGAAGGAAGTGGTTTCGAACAGGAGTGCGGAGTTCTTTCCGATCGTGATCATCTCCGGATTCATGCCGAGCTTCTCGTAGAGCCCCAGCATGTTGATCTTCCCGCTGAACGCGCCGATCGATCCGGTGATGGTTCCCGGATTGGCGACCACCGCATCGCAGGCCGACGCGATGTAGTATCCTCCCGAGGCGGCATAGTCGGACATCGAGGCGATGACGGGCTTCTCCTCCCTGGCCAGCACGATCTCCCGCCAGATGGTCTCCGCCGACGAGGACACCCCGCCGGGGCTGTTGACCCGGAGAATCACCGCACGGACGTCGTCGTCCAGGCGCACCTTCTCGAACGAGTGACGCACCGCCTCCGAGTTCGTGAACGACTCGTCGCGGCTCGGCCCCCCGCCTCCGGTCACGATGTTTCCGGTGACGTAGATGACGGCCACGGTCGGCCCGTCCTCCAGTCCGAGCGAGGACGGTTCGATCCGCGCATAGGTGAGGCCGTCGATGGTGCGGTATCCGTTTCCGGCTTTCGCCGGTTCCTTGACCTGGTCCCAGTAGGCGAGGCTGTCGACGAGCCCTTCGGCCCGGGCTTCCCGCGACGTGAAATAACCGCGGTCGAGAACCCGGCGCATCGCCCCGGGGGTCATGCCGCGCGCTGCCGCGATGTCTTCGAGGTAGCCGGTGAAGAGACTCTCGATAAGCGCCGTCTCGGCTTCCCGCTGCGTCCCGGTCATGGATTTTCTGGTCAGCTGATCCGGGGCGTTCTTGTACTCGCCGACCTGCACGAACTCTGGTTCCAGGCCGAGCTTGTCGAGTGTTCCCCGGAGAAACAGCAGGCGGGCCGCGATGCCGTCCACGAAAAGGAGTGTCACCGGGTGGAGGTATACCGTCTCCGCCGCCGTCGCCAGGTAGTAGTCCAGGTCGGTTCCAAATTCGGTGTAGGACACCACCGTCTTTCCCGCCTCCCGGAAGCGCACCAGGGCCTGCCTGAGCTCTTGGATCCTGGCGATTCCCAGGGACGAGGGGCCGACGTTGAGAATGATGCCCTCGATCCTGTCGTCGACCTCCGCCTTGCGGATGTTCTCCAGGATGCCGTGAAAGGAGAGACGTTCCTCGACGAAGAGGCTCATGGGGAATCCGGGCTGATACACTTCGTTTATTTCACCGGACACTTCGAGCACGAGGTAGCTGCCGGGCTCGACCGACGGGGGCCTGGTGAGCTTGTAGTAGAGGCTCGCCATCGACAGAAAAGAGAAGGCCATGATGATGATCACGATGATGAAGAACACTTTTTTTATCTTCACAGACCTTTCTCCTTCCCGGCCGGTTCATCCACGGGCCGCTCCGTGCCCGGTTCCTGCCCATCACTCATTCCGGCCAGCTGACCGCAGGCTGCGAGGATGTCCCGCCCCATACTGCGCCGTACGGTGACCGACTGCGGCAGGAGCTCCATGAGCAGGTCGCGGAACCTCCCTGTCTCCTCTCTCGTCGGAGCCCGGAAGTCTCCCGGACCGGGCCGGTTGAGCGCGATCAGGTTGACCTTGCAGGGAATGCCGTCGACGAGCCGCCGGAGGGACAGCGCCGCAGAGCGCGAATCATTGACGCCGGGGATGATGATGTACTCGAACGTCACCCGCTTGTTCGTCGTCTCCGTGAAGTATCTGACCGCCCCGATCACCGTCCGCAGCGGGTACTTCCTGTTGATCGGCATGAGCTTCGTTCGCACCGTGTCGTCGGCGGCATTGAGCGAAACGGCCAGCTTGACCTGCGGGAAGTCCTTCGCGAGACGCCTGATTCCATCGGGAATCCCGACGGTCGAGACGGTGATTCTGCGCGATCCGATCTGAAGCAGCTCCGGGTGATTGAGAATACGGACGGCCCGCGCCAGCTCGGCGTAGTTCAGGAGCGGTTCACCCATACCCATGAACACTACGTTGGAGAGGTCGTCGGGGCGCTGTTTCCGTTCCATCATGCCGACCGCCTGGGAGACGATCTCGTGCGCCCTGAGATTCCTGCCGAAACCCAGAGCCCCGGTCGAACAGAACGTGCACCCCAGCGGGCAGCCGGCCTGGGTCGAGAGGCAGAAGGTGGTCTTCCTGGCCGACGGCATGGAGACGGACTCGACCGCCTTCCCGTCCCGGGTCCTCCAGAGGAACTTCTCGCTGCCGTCGCGGGAAACACGGTGGCCCGCCCGTTCGAGGGAGAGGATCGAGAAGTGTTCCGACAGGTCGGTCCGGAGGTCCGCCGGGAGGTTCTGCATCAGAGCGAAGTCGGTGACGCCTCGGCTGTAGATCCAGCCGACGATCTGATCGAGACGATAGCGCTTCTCTCCCCTCTCCTCCAGGAACGGGATGAGCCGACCCGGGAGCTCCTCGCGGGTGAAGCCGGTGAGGGCGGAGCGGGAGTCGGTGCTCATGTGAACGAGAGCCATACTTTCCTGCGCCTGGGACCGTCGAACTCGCAGAAGAAGATACCCTGCCACCGTCCGAGAAGAAGCCTTCCGTTCTCGAACATCAGAGTCACGGACGGACCGATCAGGCTGGTCTTGATGTGAGCGTCCGAGTTACCTTCGGAATGAGCATAGCCGCCGTCGAGGGGAGCGATCGACTTCAGCCGCCGGAGGATGTCGTCGGCGACGGAAGGGTCCGCGTGCTCGTTGATGGTGACGGCGGCGGTGGTGTGAGGAACGTAGACGGTGCAGAGGCCGTCACGCTTGCCGGTTTTCTCGAGCTCCTCCTTCACGCGGGGGGTTATGTCGATGAACTCCTCGCGGGTGCCGGTCTGGACATCGAGGGCTATCATGGTGATCTCCGTCCTGTCTTCGTGGCCGCCTTCGATGAATGCGGCGATGATGAACCGGGACGCCGGCGGCCGGAATGCTGTAAGACGGCGCAGACTGGTAGAGTAATACAACC
>CAZMKB010000291.1:0-4573 GCA_964566685.1 uncultured Gemmatimonadota bacterium
GGCGGGGCCTACCGGGTTTACCTTCTCGACACCGGGAGCGGGGAGTATGAACAAGTCGCCGGGATCCCACTGGGCGAGGTCTACGGACTCGAGTTCAGTCCGGACAGCAGGAAGCTCGGCATGGTCGTCAACACGCCGCGGACACCGGGTGACATCTACGTGCTGGACCTCGACGACGGATCGCTCGTACGCTGGACATACAGCGAGGTCGGAGGGCTCGACGCCGATTCGTTCGTGGTGCCGGAGATCATCCGTTACGAGACCTTCGACGAGGTCGATGGCAGACCGCGCATGATCCCCGCCTTCTATTACCGGCCGAATACGGGAAGCCCGCCCTATCCGGTGATCGTCTATGTTCACGGCGGACCCGAATCGCAGTACACGCCTTATTTCTCGTCCCGGTTCCAGTACTTCCTGAACGAGCTCGGTGTCGCGGTCCTGGCGCCGAACGTCCGGGGATCGGCCGGATACGGGAAGAGCTACCTTCTGCTCGACAACGCATACAAACGGGAAGACTCCGTGAGAGACATCGGTGCACTGCTCGACTGGATCGACGAACAGCCGGAGCTCGACAACACCAGGGTCGCCGTCTACGGTGGATCCTACGGGGGATACATGGTGCTCGCATCCATGATCCGCTACAACGACCGCTTCGCCTGCGGAGTGGACGTGGTGGGGATCAGCAACTTCGTCACCTTCCTGGAGAACACGAAGGAGTACCGGCGTGACCTGCGGCGTGCCGAGTACGGCGACGAGCGGGATCCCCGGATGCGCGCCTTCCTCGAAGAGATCAGCCCCACGGCGCAGGCGGGGAAGATCACGAAACCCATGCTGATCGTTCAGGGGCAGAACGACCCGAGGGTGCCCGTCGGGGAGTCCGAGCAGATCGTCGAGGCGATAAGAGAAAACGACGGCGAGGTCTGGTACCTGCTTGCGAAGGACGAGGGGCACGGATTCAGGAAGAAGAGCAACCGGGACTACTATCAGAACGCGATGATGCTCTTCTTCGAGCGGCACCTGCTGCCGGAGTGACGCGCGGCGGCCCCGACCGTTCCGGAGTCCGGACGGGCGGGATCGAAAACCATCTCGAGAGAGGAGGTTCCAATGAATGGAACCGGCGCTTCATCCTCGAAGTATTCCGGGATCACACTCAACCTGCTCCGGATCGTGACCGGATTCCTGTTCTTTCCTCACGGCGCCCAGAAGCTGTTCGGCTGGTTCGGCGGCGGGGGGGCGGAGGGGATGCTCATGATGTTCGCCGGGGTCCTCGAGTTCTTCGGAGGGCTCATGATCATGCTGGGGCTCTTCACGAGGCCGGTGGCGTTCATCCTGTCGGGACAGATGGCTGTCGCCTACTTCATGGTCCACGCCGGGCGGGGATTCTGGCCCATCCAGAATCAGGGGGAGCTGGCCGTCATCTATGCCTTCGTGTACCTGTTCCTGGCGGCGAACGGCGGAGGAGACTGGAGCATCGACGGTTTGAGGATGAAGGGGAAGGGGGCGGACATTTGACCCGAATAATCACACGCTTTCGATTCCGGCGGCTGGGCAGGTGCAGATGAGAGAGACCCCATGAGGGTGCGCATCTTCAGGGTCCTGTTCGTCTCGGTGTTCGCGGTGATGCTGGGGCTGGGGATCGTGGCACCGCTCATGCCGCTCTTCGCCGAGAACCTCGGCGCCACGGGGCTCTGGCTCGGCATCATCTTCTCCGGATTCTCGCTCACCCGGGCCGTCTTCACCCCCATCGTCGGGAAGATATCGGATCGACTTGGCCGGAAGAAGTTCATTTCTTCCGGCCTCTTCTTCTACTCCCTGTTCTCGTTCTTCTACACATTCGCCGGCGACGTCTACACGCTGACCGGAGTGCGCCTGCTCCACGGTCTCGCTTCCGCCATGGTCATCCCGATCGCCATGGCCTACGTGGGAGAGACGACGGAGAAGGGGCGGGAGGGCGAGGTCATGGGCACCTTCGGCATCGCTCTCTTCCTCGGCATGGGCACGGGGCCCGTCATCGGCGGGTTTCTGAACGACGCCTTCGGCATGGATGCCAACTTCTACGCGCTGTCGGGCCTCGCCTTCCTGCTGACGCTCTCCCTCCTGCCGGAAATCGACCCTGAAGAGAAGGCGGAACTGCCGCCGGCGTCCGCCATCGGCTCGATCCTTCGAAACAGGCTCATGAGGGGATTGATCCTCTTCCGCATCACCGGCGCCATGAGACGGGGCGGCGTCATGGCGTTCCTGCCGATCCTCGCCTCGAGAATCGGCATCACGCCGTCCGAGGTCGGCATCCTCCTCACCACCATCATCTACTTCTCCGCGCTCTTCCAGAGACCGTTCGGGAAGCTCGCCGACAGATACGACAGAGTCCTCCTGGTCGTGATCGGATCGCTCATCGGAGCCGCCGGTCTCTTTTCCCTCCCGTTCGCCCGGAACTTCCAGGAGTTTCTGATCATCGGGGCGGTCATGGGAATCGGCGGCGGCCTGTCGGTTCCGCCCGCGACGGCCCTGACCGTCGGGGTCGGCGTCGACATGGGGATGGGTGCATCGATGGGAATCTTCAACTCGGCGATGAGTGCGGGAATGGTCATGGCACCGCTCATCTCCGGTGTGGTCATGGACATCTACGGGGTGGAGGCGATCTTCCGGGTCAATGCGGTGATCGTCGTGGTCGGGACCGCAGGGTTTTTCCTGCTTGCCTGGGGCGAGGGAACACCCGCAGACGGGAGCCCCCGCGCGCATTCCGAACGATCGACTCCCCTCCGGTGATCCCCCTTTTCCCCGAAAAAAATTGAAACAAAGACGGGGCGTCCTCCGTAGTGGATGGTGAAACAGGGAAGACTTCAAAACAATCTGATACAAGGAGGATGCCATGAAAACGAGAATCAGCAACATGACCGCTGTGAAGACCGTCGATCTCGGAAAAGTCGTTGCCGCTCTGTCACTCATCACGACTCTCTACGCGACCACCGTCTATGTCTTCATGAGTTACATCGGACTGGCGATGTGACGGTTTCCAGGGACGACGCGTCCCTTTCACATAGATGGCCGTTGCCGGCCGCACCCGGGGGCTTTCGGGCCCCCGGTTTTTTTGTGCGCCGGGAATGGCGCGAAGCGCCGTGACCGGCGCTGTCGGGTGGGGGCGGGGGAGAACCGGCTATCAGCCGGCCAGCGACTCGCGGGCGACCCGCCTGCCCTCTTCGGTGAGGTGGAGGGAGCCGTTGCGGCTTCTGACGAGAGACCGCTTCTCAGCCATCCGCACCACACGGCGGGTGAAATCGGCGTCCCACTTCAGAAACTCCTGCAGGTGGGCGATTTCGCTCTCGGTTTCCTCCTCCGGCTCCCCCTCGTGGTGGAGGAGGTGCACGGTGAGCATGGCCTGCGCGAACTCCCAGCGCTGCCTCCGGCGTCTCCGGGCCAGGGAGATGAGCCCCCGGCCGGGGGCGAGCAGGTACGTCACCAGGAAGACAAGACCGATCATCGTCGCCATCGAGCCGGCGATGGAGGCGTCGAGACGGTGGGCGAGCCAGTAACCCGAAATAGCCCCGACGATCCCCAGGAGCGCGCTCAGGAGGATCATGCGGGACAGCCGGTCGGTGATGAGGAAGGCCGACGCCGGCGGCCCGATCATGAGAGCCACGACCAGGATAGACCCGACTGCGTCGAAGGCGCCGACCGCGGTGATCGAAACGAGAGTCATCAGGCCGTAGTGGATCACACCCGGCATGAAGCCGAGGGCCCCGGCGAGGCCGGCGTCGAAGGTCGCGAGCTTGAGCTCCTTGTAGAACACGGTGATGAACACGATGTTCAGGAGGAGGATCCCACCCATCACCCAGAGGGCCTTCGGTCCGAGGTCGACACCCGACACCGTGAAACGGTTGAACGGCGCGAAAGCAAGCTCGCCCAGGAGCACCGCATCGGTGTCGAGGTGCACCCGTCCCGCGTATCGGGAGATGAGGATGACGCCGATGCTGAACAGGACGGGGAAGACCAGGCCGATCGATGCGTCTTCCCGCACGAGCTTCGTTCTGTTCAGGAGCTCGACGAGGCTGACCGTGAAGACGCCGGTGAGCGTGGCGGCGACGACCAGGAAGGGGGAGGAGAGGTCCCTGGTGACGAAGAAGGCGAGCACGATGCCCAGGAGGATGGCGTGGCTGATGGCGTCGCTCATCATGGCCATCCTGCGGAGAATGAGGAACACCCCGGGCAGCGCGCAGGTCACCGCCACCACCGCAGCCACGATCTGTATCTCGATCTGGGGGGTGGTCATGACGATTCCCCCTGCCGGTCGATCAGGCGCTCCGCCTCCTCGAATCCCTTCCCGGTGAGCACCCAGTTTCCTTCGTCCGTCCTTTCCGCGAGGCCTCTCGATTCGAGCTCCTCGAGGCTCCGGTCGGTGCCGCCGTGCCCCAGGCTCATGGTCCGGAGGACCTCTGTCGGGTGTCCGCGCCGGACGTCCCCGTGGCTGACCGCCAGGGCATGGAGGTCGGAGAGAACCGCCTCGAGCTGGAGCTTCTTCCTGTTCCTCCGTTCCCTGACCCGGTTCCACACCAGGCCGCGACGCGGCGCGAGGAGC
>CAZMKB010000292.1:0-4537 GCA_964566685.1 uncultured Gemmatimonadota bacterium
AACCGGGCCGCCCGCGGGTCGAGGGCGCGCTATCTCCTCGTCATGAACGCGCACATCGAGCTCGACCCGGACACGGTCCGGAGCCTGATATCGTTCCTGGAGTACGATCTGTCGCGCGGGCTGGCGGCCCCGGCTCTCCGAAACCCGGACGGTACCATGCAGCGGTCCTGGAACCGGGCGTTTCCGGGCACGGGGAGCGCCCTGGCCTTCGCCACCGGCATCGCGACTCTCCGGGAGCGGCTGTACCGGGTGAAGCCGGTGAGGAGAGCGCTCTCGCGCCTCTTCTGGGCCCGGCGCCGCCCGGTATCCGTCGCCTGGGTCGGAGGGGCCTGCTTCATGGTGCGAAGATCCGTCTTCGAGGCCGCCGGCGGCATGGACGAGGGCTTCTTCCTCTACTCCGAGGACACGGACCTGTGCCGGCGGGTCGCCGGCCGGGGGGCGGGCGTCTGGTTCGTACCCGGAGCCGGAGCCGTCCATCACTGGAATGCCAGCATCGGGCAGCTCGAGGACTCCGGGTTCCTCGCGTCGGTGGAGAGCACGCTCCGCTACCACCGGAAGCACAACCCGGAGCGTCTCGGCCTCATCAGGCCGCTTCTCGCGGCCGGGCTGGCGGCGAGGCTCGCGGCGGCGAAGCTCCCGGGCGCGGTCCGCTCCCGGGATGAGGGCGGCCTGAAGGCGTCACGCTGCTGGGAAGCGCTCGAGGCCGTCACGGGCTCTCCCGTCAGGGAGCGCGTGAAACAGGCGCTCGAGACGTTCCTGAGACCTCTCGTGAGAGCCACCCTGGCGGTGCTCTCTCCCCGCCGGCGTGCGGTCGACGCCTCGTGCGGGGTGCCGGGCGTGAAGAGAATCCTGGTCCTCCGCCACGACGGCATCGGCGATCTCGTCCTGACGCTGCCGCTTTTCCGGATGCTGAGACACACGTATCCGGAGACTCGCGTCACAGTCCTGGCCTCGGAGAGAAACCGCGGCCTGCTCGACGCCTGTCCCCTGGTCGACCATGCGAGGATCTGGCCGCCGGGCGGTCCGCTCCGGCGGCTTGCGGTCCTTCGCGGCCTCAGGCGGGAGGGCTTCGACCTGGTCGTCGATCCGTTCGTCACCCGCGACCCGGGAACAGCGCTCCTCGCCCGGCTCACGGGGGGGCGGTTCCGGTGCGGGTTCGCCGGCGGCGGCAGGGAGCGGCTCTTCAACGTCGCCGGGCCTGAGGGTGATATCGACAGCGACATGCTCCTGTCCAACGAGCGTCTCGCCCGCTGCCTGGGCTTCCGGGGAGAGGCCACGGGCAGGACGCTCCGGGACACCCTGGCGGTCCCGGAACGCACGTTCCCCCGTTCCGTCCGGGGGATCCGCCGGCACGGAGCATCCGGGGCAGGCTCGGGGAACGGACCCGTGGTCGGCATCCACCCCGGAGGGCGGTATCCGACCCAGCGGTGGCCCGTCGAGCGGTACCTCCGGGCGGCACGGGAGCTCGGGCGCCTGGGCGCCGGAACGGTGATCCTCTTCCAGGCCGGGGCCTGGCGGTCCGCGCTCGGAGACGGCTTCCGGCCGCCGGAAGGCACCGTCCTCCTCGAGGACCTGGAGCTCGGGGAGTTCGTGAGCCGCCTGGCAGGCGTCGACCTTCTCCTCTGCAACAACTCGGGTCCGCTTCACATCGCCAGGGCCCTGGGCGTCCCGACGGTCTCCCTGACGGGGCCGACGAGGGAGGCCTTCATCCCGCGGGGGGAGGCGGAACACCGGGTACTCGAGCGAGACCTCGCCTGCCGGCCCTGCGACAGGGCGATCTGCCGGCACCACACGTGTATCCGGGACATCGGCGTCGACGAGGCGGTGGAGGCCGCCATGGGCCTGCTGGAGGAGACCCGGGCGCCTGAGCGTCAGGCTGCGGGCCTCCGCGGAAACCGGACGGGGGGCGGAGCGAGATGATGCGTGCCTTCACCGACGGCAAAAGAGACGTGAAGAGGATTCTCGTGCTCGAGCTGGGAGGCATTGGGGATGTCATCCTGGCCGTGCCGGCCATCGTCGGAATCAGGCAGGCGTTCCCGGAGGCCGTGATGACCGTGATCACGGTGGAACGGGCGCGCACGGTGCTCGAGCGGTTCACCGACCGATTCGGCGACCACGTGGCGGGAGGCGGGGCGGCGATCGAGAGCCGGGTCGTGAACCTGAACGGCGGCGTACCCCTCTCGAGGGAAGACTTCACGCACTTCATCTCGCTCCGGAAGGAGAAGTACGACCTGCTCGTCGACCTGTCCGCTGTCGAGTCCGGATCGGCCGACTTCCGGAGTAGGCTCCTGGTGCGGGCCATCGCCCCCGGAACATCCGCCGGCAGGGGGACGGACGGCAGGGGCTCCTACTACGGCGTCCGGACCGGGGAGCGGCTCGACGGTCCGGACCACGAGATGAAGAGGAAGCTCGACGTCGTCGCCGCGCTGGGCGTGAGGAGCCCCCTGAGCGCCCCGATCTTCCCCATCCTCCGGCGCGAGCGGGAGGAGGCCGATGCGTTCTTCCGGAAACACGGCATCGACGGCCGCCGGCTCCTGGCGGCGATCCATCCGGGAGGCACGGGAGCGCACAAGCGCTGGCCGGCGGAGCGCTTCGGCGAGGCGGCCTGCTGGCTGGCGGGAAACCTGGGGGCGCGGGTCGTCGTCGTGGGCGGGCCCGAGAACGAGCGGATCATCGAACAGGTGCGCTCGATCGGCTGCGGAGCGGTCGTGTCGGCCCCGTTCCTCTCGCTCGGCGCCGTTGCCGCCGTTCTCGAGCGCTGCAGCCTCTTTCTGACCAACGACTCCGGCCCCATGCACCTGGCCGCGGCGCTGGGAGTGCCGACGGTGGCGATCTTCGGCCAGACCAACCACTCCCGCTACGCCCCGCTCCTCCCCGAATCCCGGAGAGCCTGCTCGTATGCCGACCCGGGGCAATGCGTCGAGGACTGGACGGGCGGGGAGAACGGGGAGTGCAGGAGGAGCGACTGCCGGGATCCCGAGTGCCTGCGCGCGGTGAGCGTCCGGGCGGTCGTCGAACAGCTGGAATCTCTCTGTTCGCGCATCGGGCTCTTCTACCACCTGCAGCCGGATGAGAGAACGGGCGGGACACCAGGGGACGGCCGCTTTACCCTTGCGCCTGCCGACGCGGGATTCATCACCAGGCGGGCGCGGGAGAGGGCGGCCGGGCTGCTCCGGGGAGCATCCGGCACCGTCCTGGACGTGGCCTGCGGAAAGGGCTACCTGCTCAGCGACCTGGCCGGGAGCGAAAACGGGGGGTGGAGCGTCTGGGGCGTGGACATATCCATGGAGCAGCTCAGAGCGGCGATGGGGAGAAGCTGCGGCGGCTCCGGGGGCGGAGGAGAATCCGGTGAAGTCGAAAACGGCGTCGGCGAGGACAAGGGGGACACCGGCACGAGTGTCAGAGGCACCGGCGAGGAAAACGGCTGTTCCCGGCTCGTTCGCGGCGACATCGCGAGGCTTCCCTTCAGGAAGGGGACGTTCGACGCCTCTCTCTGCGTGAACACGCTCCTCAACCTGGAAGGCGGCCTCGTGCTGACCGGTTCTCTCTTCGAGATGGCGCGCGTGACGAGACCAGGCGGGACCGTGCTGGTCGAGCTGCGAAACGCTGCGAATCCGCTGGTGGGCCTGAGGTTCCTCGTGGGAAAGCTCCTCCACCGGGTTCCGCTCCACGCGCACCGCCTGGACGATGTGCTCGAGTCCGGACGGATGGCCGGCCTGGCGCTCCGTGCGAAGCACGCGGTCGGTCCATCGCTCGGACCGCTGTCGTACTCCTGGATCTTCGAGTTCGAGAGGGAAGAGGAATGACGATACGGAAAGTCCCCTCCGTCGGAACCCCCATACCGGTGCTGGCGACACTGGCGGGCCGGCGCCCGCACGAGCCGGAGCGGGAGTTTCGCACGTGGCTCGAGCACCTCACGGGCCGGCGGTTCTCGGCGCTGACCGGCTCAGGCACGGCCGCGCTCTTCGTGATCCTGCGGGCGCTCGGGAAGCTCGGGGGAGGCGATCGGAAGGACGTCGTCATGCCCGCCTATACCGCTCCCTCCCTCGTCATGGCTCTCGGGGAGGCGGGGACGGCGGTGCGGCTCGCGGACATGTCGCTCCGGACGTTCAACCAGGATCACGGGGCCGTGGGAAGGGCGTTGGGCGGGAACACGCAGGCCATCATGCCGGTTCACATGTTCGGCATCCCCGACGATATCGGAGGCCTGGAGGAGGCGGCGGGCAGGGCGGGGGCGTACGTCATCGAGGACGGTGCGAGCGCCATGGGGTCCCGTGCGGGAGAGCGGCCGGCCGGTTCCATGGGCGACGTGAGCTTCTTCAGTTTCAACCGCGGGAAGAACCTGTCGACAGTGACCGGCGGAGCGGTGCTCACCGACAGCCCCGATATCCACGAGGCGGTGACCGAAGAGATAGCCGGGCTCGAGTCCCCGGAGGGGACGGCGGCGGCACGTCTCCACCTGCTCGTGAAGGCCCTGGGCCTCTCGCTCATCTGGCGGCCCGCGGTCTACACCGCGCTGTCGCCCGTCGCTGCGGCC
>CAZMKB010000293.1:0-4532 GCA_964566685.1 uncultured Gemmatimonadota bacterium
ATTGACCCCTGCAGGGTCCGCCATGCCAAAGACAAGGCTTAGGTGTCATACTGCACCCCTTCGGTCGGATTCGTTGATAATTCCCTTTTCGAGCAGATAAGGACGCTTCCTTTCAAATTTTCCGGGCAGATCAGCCGGCGGCGGTTCGTAGAGACTCTCACTCTTATCGTTGTATCGATGGGCCTTCAACAACCCTCTGTCGCGCCAGGATTTGATCATAACCGGTATTGTGTCAAGCAGCTTGGCCATCTCTTCCAGCGTAAGGAGTCCTGTTTCACGGAGCCGCGTGAACCGGTCCTTCAGTCCATACGTGTGACGGATCCTGTAGACACTCGACGGCGTGAACTGCCGCCCGCTTCCCGAGCGAAGCCCTTTCTCGTTCATGATGGCAGCGATTTCGCGGTCCGTATGGTTATCCAGCAATCGTTCCACTTCCCCGATGATTGCCTCGCTGGTTTTTCGCAGGTGGGGTGCACTCAGAGGAAGGGGGAGAGTAAGGCTGTGAGTCGTGCCTCCCTTGAATCGGACGTGAGCGAAAATCCGGTCTCTCTTGATCAGCGTGACATCCTCCACGAGCAGTCGCACCATGCGCTTTTTCTCCCGCACGGGTGTCTTCGGATCCGACCACAAACGGGGAAAGTCACTCGCCAGAGCGTTGATCCGGGCACGCTGCGCATCATCGATCCTGCTATTATCCTCTTCCCGCAGGCGCTCGTATTCCTGCTGGGTTTCGTCAAGAGCGCGAAGCTTGTTGTTCCATTCGGCCTCGAGCGAATCGGCCACCAGGCGGTTGGCCGGATCCACGTGCATGTAGCGACGCTGTGCCAGATCCGCTTCGTATCGTGCACGCTCCACCTGCTTGCGTCGCAATCGGTCTACCTCATCCATGCGCTCCTGGAGTTCCTGCTGTACGGCAAGGCTGACATCGAGAGCAAGCGGCGTCATCTTCTGAACCAGGAGCTTTCCGATCGCATCGTCGATCTGCTCTCCGTTGATGTGTTGGCAGAAAGGACCACCGTGCTCGATCCCGTCCCTCTGGCACATATAATCGGGCACGCAACGCCCGGCACGGTGGTGGTAGCGAACGGTCATGCGGGTCCCGCACACCCCACACATCACCAGACCCTGCAAGAGCGCCGGGCCCTCCCGCGGCGGACTCTTTGCGCGGTCACAACCGAAGGCTTGAGCGTTTTCCCGGAGTCGTTTCTGATTGCTCTCATAGTGCTCCCAGCTGATGTAGCCTTCGTGCACATCGGGGATCAGGATCCATTGATCTCTCGGCTGCTTCTGGTACCTTCCACCGCCGTTGGCATCCTTGAAAGAACGAGTCCTGCCGAAGACAAACGCTCCCGCATAGCGCGGATTGTGCAGAACCTGCAGGGCACGGCTGTGGGTCAGCTGGACCCAGAACAGATCTCCCTTTCGTGGTCCTTTCTTCGGCCGTCGCGGGAACAGCAAGCCTTTCCTGCGAAACCCCTTCACTGTCCCCATCGCCGAGCCCGTGCGCATGAAGGTGGCAAAAAACATGCGAAAGCTCTCCTGCACCTGCTTGTCCGGATCCAGGACAGGGCTGCCCTCGCTGTTGTAGACGAAGCCGACCGGCAGGGGAACGTGCAACTCTCCCCGCCGGGCCTTGTTCAAGATACCCCCCTGCAGACGTGCCTTGAGAACATGAAGCTCTGCTTCCGACATCGTCCCTTTGAGCCCCAGCAACAGGCGGTCATTGAAGTGGGTGGGATCGTAGAGACCATCTTCGTCGAGAATGAGCGTGTCCGTGAGTGCGCAGATCTCGAGCAGCCTGTGCCAGTCACTGGAGTTTCGTGCAAGCCGGGACACCTCCAGCCCCAGCACGATGCCGGCCTTGCCCATACCTACCTCTGCCACCAGCTCCTGGAAGCCTCCTCGACTCACGGCCGATGCACCGGATTGTCCCAGATCGCTGTCGATCACGACGATCTGCTCGAGCGGCCATCCCAGGGAGACCGCACGCTGGCGGAGCGCATACTGGCGTCTGGTACTCTCCTGGTTCTGGAAAACCTGGCGGATGGTCGACTGCCTAACATAAAGATACGCGTTTCGTTTGAGATGACCAGCCGTTACTTTCTGATGCGTATCTGTCATCACCCATTCACCTCCGGCTTCTGTTCGAGGATCATGCTGGTGAGGATGGTCGTCGCCTGGCTTCTGATATCGCACGGCCACCAACAGGGGTCGCCGGAAAGCGCCGCGGGAGTTTCAGGGACAGTGACGCCCAGAGACGACGATGCCCCCATCCAGGCCGCCATCCCCTTTCTCAGAAACAGAGCCAGTCCCGGCGCCGGTCTTCGGCCAGCCGCGAGCGACACGGCTTCCTTTCGCAGGTGCTCGTACTGTTCGGCGAGCGTATCTGTTCTCTCCATCACAGCAGTCCTCACGGCTGGCGGCGTTTTTTTTGACTCCGGGCAAGTCCTCGCTCGATCGTTCGCGGATGAATCTCCACGCCGAAGCGCTCCCGGATACGCATCATCAGGTCCCGGGACCGAAGCGACGGGTCCTCTTCCAGCGTCTGCCGCATGAACTCGAGAATCTCGTCCGTGAGCTTGTGGGCTCGCCTGGGGCCTCGCTTGTGCGGCACGAGACCAGCCAGGCCGCCGTCCTCCAGAGCCGTGCGGGCATGGTAAAAAGACGGACGGGAAAAGCCGAACCGTGCCGCAGCATCGGTGACCGTGTGTCCGTCTCTCTCCACCCGGCGCACCATCTCGTACTTGACCTGCACCAGATCGCGTGGATCGAAGAACTCGTCCTCGAGGAAGAGCTCGTCGGTAACCGCTTGTGGACGTGGATTGAGGGTTGCCTGCCCCCGCAGGCTCCGGATCTTGGGATCGTCGGGAGGTGGTTTCGCCATAGAATTCTCCTTTCCAGGGGAAGCCAGCGACTGTAAATAGAAATATATCCTCCCCGGCCCCTCTGTCAACCCTCATCTTTCAGTAATTTACCATGTCTGACTTACTTATATTACATAAATCCACAGAAAACCGGAGTCCCAGGCACTGATACGGCACATTTGTCTTTACAATAACGGCGTTATTTCCTTTACACTCCATCTCTCATCATCTCCCTGATTCCCCCCAACAAATCCGCTAATCTCAGCAGGTCTTCGGTAGCGAAAATCACATCTCCCGGCAGCTATCTCTGCAAACGGATCGACTCCGCTCGCATCCGTACAGTTCGCCGGAATCGCCCTCATCTTCCCCTCTTCATCGTGGAAATAGACCCAGTCCTCTCCCCAGTTCTGCCGGTAATCAAGCAGTTCGAACTCCTGTCCGTGGAGAGGATGAAAAGGATGGGTGACGCGAAAATGTTTCAGCGCACCTGCTCCATGCGGTGCAGTTGAAGACTTAATCCAAGGGGAAGGTGGAGCGAGACGTACCGACAGTGAGGCAGATGTACAGAAAGCTCCTGGCCCTCAATCCGACGATGGTCATCCAGGATGCAAACGGGATGGCCAGGAAGTGGTGCATCGACGAATACGGCCAGAGACCACACGGGACCACGGGGCTTCCGTCACACCGATCCCTCGGACTTCCCGCCCAACATGCAGGCGGTGCTCGATGGGGGCATCCCGGCGAAGCTTCAGAAAGAGGCGCTCCAGGTGGGTCCCTCCTTCGGAAAGCTCGTGCGAAATGTCCTCGAACCCCACGCCTTTCTCAACATGAGGAAAGCCCAGGGGCTCGTGCGGCTCGCAGGAAAGTACCGGAGCGAGCTGGTCGAGGAAGCGGCACGCGCCGCTCTCGTGCACAGGCTCTCCCCAGCTCCCAAGTTCTTCAAACACCTTCTCGAGAAGATCGAAGCGTACCACGCGGACATGGATCAGCTACCCCTTTCACCCGAGAGCCGGGAGTTTCTCCGGGATCTGGCATACTTCACCTACCCTTCACCGCAGGAAACGGGGGAACGGATATGAGTACTCGCCCACAGCTCGCACAAAAGCTCAGAAGTCTCAAACTCTCCGGTGTGCTCGAGAACCTCGACCTTCGCCTCATGGAAGCAGCCACCAATCAGCTGCCCTACGAGGAGTTCCTTTCCCTGGTCCTGGAGGACGAGCTCGAGACGAGGAGCATGAGAAAACTCCAGCGTCTCATCCAGCGTGCAGGGATGGGAAATGGAAAAACGTTCGAATCATTCGACCTCTCCTTCAACCCAACCCTCAATGCCGTCTATGTGAGAGAGCTCGCAACATGCCGCTTCATCGAACGGGGAGAAGGAATCTTTCTCATCGGCCCCACCGGTACCGGCAAGACCCACCTCGCCAAAGCCCTCTGTCACCAGGCATGCAGAAAACACTTCACCGTCTCCTACTTCGCCTTCCACGCGTTCTTCGAGGAACTTCTCAAAGCTGACATCAAGGGCAACCTTCCCGCCCTTCTGAAACGACTCATCAAGGTCGATCTCCTTGCTATCGACGACTTCGGCTTTAAGAAGATCGACCAGCGCTCGGCGGAATATCTCTACACCATCGTCGATGCACGATACTCAGTCAAATCGGTCATCAT
>CAZMKB010000294.1:0-1582 GCA_964566685.1 uncultured Gemmatimonadota bacterium
AGTCCGCGACCTGGGTCTCGAGGAGGTCGTGAGCACCGGAGAGGCGCTGCGCCACCGCGAGCTCCCGGCCCGGCTCGCCTCGGCCGGCTGCCTCCTCCTCTTCGTACCCGACATTCCCGGGGCCCGCGCCTGGGTGCCGGGCAAGACGTTCGAGTACCTCGCCTCCGGTACGCCGGTCCTGGCGGTTGTGCCGCCGGACGGCGAAGCAGCCGACCTCGTCCGCCGGTCCCCGGCGGGGCGAGTGGCCGGTCCCGGCGACCTTCCGGCTATCCGCCGGGCCGTCGCCGAGCTGGCCGGGGGGCCTCCCGCAGGAAGCCGGCCAGCATGGGACGAGTTCACCCTGTCGCTCGGCTGGGAGAGGCTGTCGCACGAGCTCCTCGAACTGGCACAGCGCCTGTCGCCCCTGCCGGCCGACCACACCGGAAACGGCCGCCGCCTGTCGGTAGCCGTCGCCGCCTCGGGTCTCGGCGTCGTGTCCCGGGGAGTGGAGCGGTTCACCGGCGAGCTGGCCAGGTCGCTGGAGCCCGAGTTCGACGTCACGGTGTACGGCGGCGGAAACGGCTCGGACGGGCACCGGCGGATCAGCTGCCTCACCCGCCGGAACAGGATCGCGACGTCGCTCGACGGGGCTCTCCCCGGTCCGCTGCGGCGTCTCGTGAAGAGGTGCCACCTCGAGCCCGTGGAGTTCGAGAGGCTCACCTTCTCGCTGGGCCTCTTCGCGAGGATGGCCGCCCGGAGGCCAGACGTCCTCGTCCAGTCCCAGGGCTTCTGGGGGGGAGTGACGGCGGCTCTGGCCCGAAGGCTCTTCGGCGTGCGGGTCGTCTCGGTCGGTCACGGCGGACTGGGCGGGGCAGTGGAGGATCTGACGTTCCGGCCGGACCGCTACGTGACCGTCAACCCGGCCGTCGCCCCCGAGCTCGGCCGCCGCTTTCCGGGCCTCCCCGTGAGCTGGCTTCCGACCATGGTCGATACCGGCGTCTTTCGGCCCCGTCCTTCGCCGGTCAGGCTGCCGCTCCAGCGGCCGATCGTTCTCCTCGCCGGGGCCCTGGAAGAGGAGAAGAGGATACCTCTGGCCATCGCGGTCATCGCGAAGATGGGGGAGGGGAGCCTTCTCGTCCTCGGCGAGGGTCCGCTGTGCCGGGCGATCGCGGAGGAGGGGCGGCGCCGGCTGGGAGAGGGGCGGTTCCTTCTCGCCTCGGTGCCCGCCGGCCGGATGGCCGACTACTACAACGCCGCCGACGTGTTCACCATGCCCTCGGTGCGGGAGGCGTTCCCGCTCGCCATGCTCGAGGCGATGGCCTGCGGCCTCCCGGTGGTGACGGTCCGTGAGGGCGCCAGGGCGCTGATCGGAAAGGATTCCGCCGTCTTCTGCGATCCGGAG
The DNA here is from genome assembly GCA_964566685.1 of uncultured Gemmatimonadota bacterium. Lineage (GTDB taxonomy): Bacteria > Gemmatimonadota > CAZMKB01 > CAZMKB01 > CAZMKB01 > CAZMKB01. The sequence goes on from CAZMKB010000294.1 coordinate 1,382, forward strand.
GACACCGACGGGTATGCCGCGGCGCTCGGACGGGCGTGGACCGGCCGGCCGGCTGACGGTTCGCGGGCATCCGCCAGCCGGTACGACAGGGACCGGGTCGGCAGGCTCTGGCGGGAGCTCGTCGGGGAGGTGGTGCGCTCGTGAGAATCATGATCTCTTCGGCATCCAAATCAAGAATATTTTCCCGCCTGATCAGCGCCC
>CAZMKB010000294.1:1592-4522 GCA_964566685.1 uncultured Gemmatimonadota bacterium
ATGTGGAAACGCTGAATCTGCATCTTGTGTTTCCACTTCTCCGACTCCCACCCGGCCGGCGAGACGCAGATCGCCTACGGCTACGCCGCCGCCCTGGCGAAGAGGGGGCACCGGGTGACGGTTCTCTCGCCGCGGGTGACGCTCGAGCGCCCCGTGGAGGGCCTCGAAGCGGTGGAGCTCCGTGCGGAGTACGCCGGCGGAGGAGCCGGGGGTGGCGGTTACGCCGACGAAAAGCTCCGCTGGTGGGAGTTCTCCGTGCGTGCCAGGAGAGAGGCGAAGGAGCGTGCCGGGCGCGGCGAGGTCGACGTCGTCCATCACCTCATGCCGGCGCATGCCGGAAAGTTCAGCCTCCTCTCCGGCACCGGACTGCCGTTCGTGTACGGCCCCATGCTCCTCACGTGGGAACACGGCGGCGGGCAGGAGCAGGTGGTGGAGCCGGGAGAGTACGCGGAGCTCATGAGGGCGAAGGTCGCCGACAGGATGGACATGCATCTCGGCGCGCGGCTCTTCGAACGGACGCTGTCGCGGGCCGACGTCATCATGGTGAGCCTGGAGAAGATCGCCCGCGGTTTCGCCCCCGAGCGGGCATTGAAGACCGTCCAGCTTCCATACGGCGTGGACACCGGCAGGTTCCGCCCGAACGGGGGACCGCCGGAAGGTCCTCCGACCATCCTGTTCATGGGGCTCGTAGAGGAGCGGAAAGGGATCTACGACCTCCTGCAGGCGGTCCCGCTCCTGGACGAGTGCCGGGGGACGCGTCTCTCGATAGTCGGCGGCGGAGAGCTGGAACGGGTACGGGAGGCTGCGGCGGCACTTGGAATCACCGACCGGGTGGCCGTCCACGGTCCGGTGCCCTACACCCGGATCGATTCTCACTTCCGCAGGGCTTCCGTCTTCTGTCTCCCGTCTCACGGCGAGCCGTTCGGCATGGTGCTCCTGCAGGCGATGGCAACCGGAAAACCCATCGTCGCCACCCGGACGGGCGGCGTCGACGAGATCGTCGAGGACGGCAGGTCCGGGATCCTGGTGGACCAGGAGCGGCCGGAGGCGCTGGCCCGGGCGCTCGACCGCGTTCTCTCGAACAGGGATCTGCGGGAGGCCATGGGAGCGTACAACCGCCGGCAGGCGGTGGACCGCTACGACTGGTCGGTGGTGACCGCCGGGCTGGAGCGTGTCTACGAGCAGGCGCTCGGAAACCGTGAGATGCAACCGTGAAGAAGAAGCTCCACATCCTCGTCTACTCCGAATCCCCGTGCTACGGGGGTGCGGAGGAGTACGTGTACCACCTGGCGGCCGGGCCGGGGAGAAACGGCTGCCGTTTCGGCTTCGTGCACGACAGGACATCCCGGCTCGGCGGGTTCACCGACCGGCTGAGGGAGATCGGCGTCGCCGTGGAGACGCTCCCCCGGGTGAGCGGAAAGAGCGACTACGCCACCTTTCTCGAACACGTCCGGTACTTCCGGCGCACCCGGTCCGACGTCCTCCACTTCAACCAGTCCGATCCGTACAGCCAGCAATACACCGTGCTCGCCGCGCGGCTCGCCGGCGTCAGGAACATGATCGCGACCTACCACCTTACGCCGCGCCGCCGGACCCGGACCCTCCGGGGGAGGTTGCTCGAGCAGGCCGTGCTCCGGAGCCTGTGCCGGGTGATCGTGCTGTCGCGGCAGAACAGGGAGGAGATGATCGGGCACTTCCGGGCCCCGGCCGGCAGGATCTCGATCGTTCCGAACGGCCTGGACACCCCCGCTGGGCTCACCGGCGGGGAGATCCGGAAGGTCCGCGAGGAGATGGGAGCCGGGGAGGGCCGCTTCCTCGTCGCGGCTGCCGGCCGGCTCACCGTCCAGAAGGGGTTCGAGCACCTGATCAGGGCCCTGGAGCTCCTCGACAGGAGTGACGTCCGGGCAGTCATCGCCGGCGAGGGCCCCCTGAAGGATGAGCTCGAACGGTCCGTCCGGGAGCGCGGGCTCTCGTCCGGGGTCGCTCTGACGGGATTTCGGGAGGACGTGTGGAAGATATTCTGTGCCGCCGACGCGGTCGTCATCCCCTCGCTCTACGAAGGGCTGCCGCTGGTCCTGATCGAAGCGATGGCGGCCGGAAAGCCGGTCATCGCCTCGAATATCTACGGTCTCGCCGACGTCGTGAGGGACGGCGAGACGGGCTTCCTGGTCGAAGCCGGCTCGCATACCGCGATCGCCCGGGCCCTGGAACGGCTGCTCGACGATACCGCAACCGGGGGCAGTATGGGGGCGGCCGCGAGAAGGCTCTACGAAGAACGGTACACGGCACGAAACTTTCACGAGAGGATGATGCAGATCTACCACGCGGCAGCAGGAAAGGAGGGCGGCAGGTGAAGGTTCTCATGCTCGAATCTTCCGGCTGGGGGGGACTCTGTCACTACACGCACTGTCTCGCACAGGCCCTTGCCGAGGGGGGCGCCTCCGTCACGCTCGTGACGAACGAGGTGTACGAGCTCAGGAACGCCGCCCGGGCCTACGAGATCCTGCCGGTTCTCGAAGACGGAGGACCCTACGTCGACCGGAGCCGCCGCTTCCTGGGCATACTGCGCTCCGAGTCGCCCGACATCCTCCACATCCAGTCGGGGTTCAGCGCCAGGCGGGACTGGCTCCTCCACCCGCTCTACCGGAAGCACTGCCGCCGGCTGCTTCTCACCGCGCACAACGTGCTCCCGCACGACGCCCGGGAGAAGAACGCCTCAGGCATGATGTTCTCGCTCGGCAGGATCTACCACTCCTGTGACGGCGTCATCGTGCACTCACGCTATTCGAAGGATCTCATCCGGCGGACATTCGGTCTCGAGGTGGAACGCGTAGCTGTCATCCCGCATGGGAACTACCTCCTCTTCTCCGGCGGATACGGGAACGGCAACGGAAACGGCAACGGCCGGCGTGGCATCGTGACCGGTGGGG
>CAZMKB010000295.1:0-4505 GCA_964566685.1 uncultured Gemmatimonadota bacterium
ACCCAGCTCCTGCCCGGGAGAAGGCTGTTCCTGTTTTCCGCGATCGCACCGATCTCGATGCCACCCGTCTTCTCGCGGGATACGGGCTGCAGCGTGTCCCCCGATCCGGTTTTCACCGTGAGTCCGATATTGGAAGGCAGGCCGGACGGTTCGATGATGGGAGGAGGTACGGGCAGGGCTTCCTCCGAGAGGTTCGTGAGGCGTGCTGTCAGGTAGACGGGTTCGTCGATGATGTAGGAGTCTTTTTCGGTGGAAATCTCGAGCGCGATCCGGCTCTCGGATGCTGTGTCGTGCATGTGCGGGTTCCTGTAATGCCGGAGGCAGAGTTCCGGGTTTTCGATACGAGATCCGGCGGAAATTCGGGTGATTGTGAGGATAACATTATATTGCGCTTCGCCGCTTCTGTCAACTCTGATGAGCGTTCGGCGTTCTCGTTGCGCATCCAGGGAACATGTTCTATTTTTATCGATGGAGAGGTGGAGGAATGAGCCGGAAGAGAGATCTGTCCTACCGTGACGCGAGGCGTGAAATACAGGCGGGAAATCTGCGGCACGCCTATTACATCCGCGGTGACGAAGACTATCTGAAGAAGGACCTTGCGGACTCCCTCATCCGGGAGGTCGTCGACGAGCGGACGAAGGACTTCAACTACCATGTCGCCGATGCCGGCGAGCTCGACCCGACGGACTTCGCCTCGCTTCTCCGGACACCACCGATGATGTTCGGAAAGCGCCTCTTCCATCTCCGGGATGCACAGCGGATGAGCCCGAAGGTAAGGGAGATCGCGATTGCGTTCACTGAAGATCCCACGCCCGACGTCGTCCTGGTCATGATCGATCCGAGAAAGTGGCAGGACATCCCGGCGGCACAGCGAAACCCGAAATATCTCCAGAAGATGGCCGCGGCGGGAGCGGCGGTCGTGACCTGCTGGAGCCTGTTCGAGAACGATCTGCTCGCGTGGGTGAAGCGATCATTCGAACGGCGCGAAATGGAGGTCGACGAAGAAACCGCACGGTTCTTCGTCGAAGCCGTCGGAGAAGAGCTCGTCATGCTGGATGCCGAAATCGAGAAGCTGACGACGTACGCCGCCGGATCGAAGGCGGTGACGATCGGCGACATCGAGAACGTGACGGGAAGGTACCGCGGAGGAACGGTCTTCGAGCTCGCACACCTCGCCTCCGAGGGGAAAACGAGCGAGGCGCTCCGTGTCCTCAGGGCGCTGAGCGGGCTCGGCGAGCCGTCAGTGAGGATCGTGTTCTGGCTGTTCCGGCACTATCTCGAGCTCGGTCGTCTCGTCGTGGAACGCTCCGGCAGAGGCGGGCGGGGGCGGTCCGATCGCTTCGGGAGAAAACCACGGGAAGCCCTCAGGCGGCAGATGGCGGAAGCGGCTCTCCACGACGAACAGAGCGTGAGAAAGGCGCTCGCACGCATCTACGACGCTGATGTGTCGATCAAGAAGAGCGGAGCGCAGGCGGAACCTGTCGTGGAGAAGCTCGTTCTCGATCTCTCGTTTCTCGCAGGGAGGGGGGAGGAGCCGTGAAAAGGATCCTGATTGTCTGCCCGCTCTGCGTTCTTCTGCTGTTTTCCGCGGGGCTCGCGGGAGAGGAGTTCGAACAGCTCCGCGAGGCGTTTCACGGCGGGCGCTATGAAGACGTGCCCGGGCTCGCCGAACAGGCTCTCCGGCATGCGACGAGAGCCGACTCGGCGGAGATCCTCTATTACCAGGCGTCGGCCGAACGGGTGGCCGAGCTCGCCGAGATCAGGATGGTGGAGCTCTCGCGGAAATTCCCGAAGAGCCCCTACGCGGAGAGAGCGCTCCTCTGGTCGGCGATCTACCACTTCGAGAGCGGCAATCTGACGAAATCGGAATATCTGCTCCGCAGGATTCTCAAGGACTACCTGCTGACTCCGCTCGAACCCGAGGTCAGGCTCTGGCTCGGCCGGAATTACATCCGGCGCGGAGAGTACCGGTCCGCAAAAGTCGAGCTCAGACACGGGCTCAACGTCCTCCCCGATTTCCCCCGGACGCCGCCGTGGGTCGAAGGAGCGCTCTCCTTCTGGCTGGGAGAAGCCTGTGAGCGCGCGGAAGAACTGGACTGCGCCCGCGATGCATTCCACCGTGTCGCTCTCCGTGAGGGAGAGGATCCCCTCGCCGCACTCGCCATGGTCAGGCTCGCCGGAGTCCTCGAACGGCTCGGGGAGGACCGGGAGGCCGGCGTGTGGAGGGAGAAATACGAGGAAGAGATAGACGAGGCGATGCTGTCGACGACCGTGCGAACCTTCAGCGAACGGGCGGGACCCGGCTCCGCCGTGGTCGAACCCGTGTACGAGTCGCCGGTACCGGAATCCTCCTCCGAAAGGAAGAAGGAGTCCGTCTGGGTGCAGGCCGGCTCGTTCTCGTCGAGGGCCAATGCGGACCAGCTCGAGGAAACGCTCGACGAGAACGGATTCCTAACGGAGGTGACGCGGGTCCGGATCGATGGAAACATATTCTACCGTGTCAGGATCGGTCCGTTCACGGACAGGGAAGCGGCGCTGGGAACGCTTCGCACCCTCAGGGACATCGGGGTGAACGGACGGATCCTGCAGGGGGAGTGACCTTCCCGTGGTCACTCGATGTAGCCGAGCGCTTTCAGCCGCTCCCGGTAGAGTTCCTCGTCTTCCCCGTGTTCGATGGGCGGCTTCTGCACGCCACGGGCGGGATACTGGTAGCTCGCGACAGAGCGAACGGGATTTCCCGCCAGGAATCCGTCGACGAACGCCTCGTCGATCACCTCGCCCTCCATGTCCCGTGCCACCGGGAGACCGAGCAGGTGGAGCACGGTGGGTGCAATGTCGTGTACCGTTACGCTCCGGCCGGTGATCCTCGTGCCCCCCTTGCAGGGGCCTCCCTGCATGATGAGAATTCCCTCCTGACGGTGATTGCCGCTGTTCCGCATGTGGGTTCTGCCCGCCACGGCGAGGTAGAGCCGGTTCCTGTTTCCGACCCAGGGCCCCATACCGTGATCGGAACAGATGATGACCACGGTCCTTTCGTCCCGGAGCGAGAGCAGGTCGCCGACCGCTCTGTCGAGCCAGCGGTAGTAGCTCTCGATGACGCCGCCGAATGCCTCCGCCTCCGCTTCGGTGACATCGAAGTGCCGCGGTTCCATGAACTGCCAGAACAGGTGCTCGACGTTGTCGGGGCCGAGGAAGTAGACGGCGTTGAAATCGACGGGGGAGATACCGCCCAGGATCATGCTGGCGTCGAAAGTGAAGGTGTCGCGGCGCAGGTCGCTTCTGAGCATGTCGACGAAGCCGTGGTCGCGGTACCGGGGATCGCTTCGACGGTAGTTGTCCCGGTAGTCGGGGTCGAACGCGAACGAGGTGAAGGCGGTGATGTCCGGGTTTTCATCGCCCCCTTCCACGAGACTCCGGATCTCCTCGTGCTCGAGGAGGGACTGGGGGAAGAAACGCTCCCGCTTCACGCTGAATCCGGGAGCGATCTTGTGACCTCTCACCGGCAGCTCCGGATCGGTGAGCCACCATCCCTGGACGCCGGCGGAAAGACCGTGAGCGCTCGCGATGTCCCAGACGGTCACGGCCAGGCGGGACGCAGGGGTGATGCTCGTCCGATCGACGGGGAAGAGCCCGAGCGACTGGACGGGTTTTCGAAACAGGTTCCAGGTGGGCACGCGCGCGGGGACGGCGTGAGAGAGGCCGGCAATCCTCGACACCATGAAGTCGTGGATGCCGTGCTGTCGTGCGGATTTCCCGGTTGCGATGCTGGTCCACACGGGTGCGCTCCGCATCCCGCTGCTCGACGTGTTGGCGATCGGATTGAGAGGGGAGACCTCCGATTTCAGGTCGGCACGCACGCCGTTCTCCACGAGTCTTCCGAGGTTCGGAAGCTCTCCGTCCGCTGTCATGCGGTCCATGACGTGCCACGTGGCACCGTCCAGTCCGATGAGCAGAACCCGGTACCCGTCCCCGACCGGCACCACAGGCCGGCGGTCCGGATCCGGCGCCGCCGTCTTCAGCCGTCCGACCGCGAGGATCCCGGCGAGAAGGAGTATGAACGCGACGGGCTTCACGAGAAACCGGCCAACCGGACGGCGGATCTTCGAGAGAGCACGGGAAACGTGTTCGGCGAGGTCCGCGGCCGAGCTCCCGCCCAGAAGGAAGAAGACCGCGAACACGGAGAGAAGAAGGATTGATGAGCCGGTCGTCAGGAGAAAGGGTCTCGTCCACTCGATCAGAACGAGGCAGGCAAGGGTTCCGATCACGAGCCCCGCTGCGACGCGCCGGTGGAAGCGGAGGTGCGAAGCGTTTTCTCCCTGCCCGCGGATCCTCGCTGCGACGGACCGCACCGGGTGGAGAACCAGGCCGGCGGCAGTGACGGGAATTGCGAAGAGAAAGGCATGGTAGAGGCAGAACAGGAGGGTGTCCCGGACATGGGCGAACATGCCGAGATGGTACGAGAGTGCGAGGCCGATCGCGAGCCCGAAGAGCGCTCCGGCCTTGCC
>CAZMKB010000296.1:0-4480 GCA_964566685.1 uncultured Gemmatimonadota bacterium
TTTTATTGAAACACGAAAAGCCTTCCAGCGGATCGTCGAAAACCAGCCGGATGGTCACGGAATCGGGCGCTTCGACCGACTCGAGCACCGGCGGCGAGGTGTCGGTCACCGCCAGCTCGAAATCCACTGAGGCCTTTTCCGTGAGCCGGTCTATCTCGCGGTGGGCGACCGGTTCGACCGCGAACCGGTACTTCCCGTCTCCGTTCTGATCGAGGAACGCCTGCAGCCCGTAGCGGCTCTCCGGCAGATGAGCCAGGACGTAGCGGCCCGTGGAGTCGGCCTGAACGTGATAGCGCACGGAATCGGGCAGCGTGTTCGCCACCACGTATGCTCCGCCGGCTCCCTTCCCGCGATAGGTCACCCTTCCTCTGATCATGCCCTCATCGAGACTGTCGCCGGTCGAGAAGTAGAGCGTGTACGGCCCCGGGAACCTGTTGTTCCGCAGGTCGGTGAGCACGCTCGTCACGGTGACCTGGTACGTGGTCGCCGGGAAGAGCCCCCCTTCGGGCTCGAACTCGACGCGGTCCCCGCCGGTGGACATCCTGAGATTCTCGTGCTCGGGAGAAAGGCGGAAAGCCTTTTCGGCGGACCTGTCGTCCACGTTCTCGTCGAAGAGGAAGCTGATCCGGGTGGAAGGATCCACACCGGTCTGCCTCTCCTCCGGGTACGTCTCCTCCAGGAGGGGAGGATCGGTGTCTTCCGGCCCCCCCGGAGGAGGGAGCCTCCGCCCGCACGACGCACCCGCGGGCAGAAGGACCAGGATGAGCAGCAGCCTCATGTTCGATGTACCGATCATTCCAGGCCCGTGAGGAGCGTTCTCACTTTTTCGATTTCCTCGAGGAAACTCCCCTTCTTCTCTTCCTCCCTCCGCACGACATCCTGCGGAGCCCGCTTCAGGAATTCGGGGTTGGAGAGCTTCGCCTCCGTTTTCGCGAGCAGTCCCTCCAGCCGGGCCAGTTCTTTTTCGAGCCGCTTCTTCTCCACCCCGACATCCAGAATTCCCGCCAGGGGGATGAAGACCTGCGTCCCCTTCACCACGGACCGCCCCGCGGGAAAGTCCGGTTCGAACACATCGTGAACATGGATGGGATCGAGACGGGCCAGGGTCGTGATGTAGGCACCGTACCGCGAGACGGTGGCGCGGTCACGTTCATCGGCGGCGGCGATGTGAGCTTCGGCCTGTCTCGAAGGGTGAATGTTGTATTCGCCGCGGATATTGAGGAGTGCCGCCGTCACCTCCTGGATGTAGGCCATGCGGCTCTCGGCTCCCTCGTCGACGAGCGAACGATCCGCCCCGGGCCACGGCCGGCGGGAAATCGACTCGCCCTCGTGGGGGATCGTGTTCCAGATCTCCTCGGTGATGAAGGGCATGATGGGATGAAGAAGCCGGAGTGTCGTCTCGAGGACATGCCAGGCTGTCCACGCCTTCTTTTCCCGCCGGGCCGCCTCCCTGTCCGCGAGAACCGGCTTGATCAGCTCGAGGTACCAGTCACAGTAATCGTGCCAGAGGAAGGAATAGACAGCCTGGGAGGCCTCGTTGAAACGGTAGCCGTCGAACGACGCACCGACGTCGGTGATCGTCTTCTGCAGCCTGGAGAGGATCCAGCGGTCCGCGAGGTCGTCGCCCGGATCCTCCACCTGTCTCCCGGGATCGATCTCGATCTCCTCGAGATTCATCAAGAGGAAGCGGGTGGCGTTCCAGATCTTGTTGGCGAAGTTCCTGCCGAGGTGGAATTTTTCGTCGGACAGGTACAGGTCGGACCCCTGCGCCGCCATGCTCATCAGGCTGAACCGGAGCGCGTCGGCCCCGAACCTGTCGATGATCTCTTCGGGATCGATGGCGTTTCCGAGCGACTTGCTCATCTTCGTACCGGTCTCGTCTCGGACGGTTCCGTGAATGAGGACGGTGTCGAACGGGATCTCCCCCATGAACTCGAGACCCGCCATGATCATGCGGGCGACCCAGAAGAAGAGGATCTCCGAGGCCGTGGCCAGCGTGTCCGTGGGGTAGAACACCTCGAGGTCCTTCCCTCCTTCGGGCCATCCGAGCGTCGAGAACGGCCAGAGCCAGGAGGAGAACCAGGTGTCGAGAACGTCCTCCTCCCGCTCGATGTCCCGGCTGCCGCAGGCCGGACAGTGTTCGGGATCGCTGAGGCCGGAGAAGACCTCACTGCAGGCGGTGCACGTCCAGATGGGGATGCGGTGGCCCCACCAGATCTGGCGGGAGATGCACCAGTCACGGATGTTCTCCATCCACTCGAAGTAGACCTTCTCCCAGCGTGAGGGGAGAATGCGGATCCTGCCGTCGCGGACGGCCTCGATGGCGGGGCCGGCGAGCGGCTTCATGCGCACGAACCACTGGTTCGAGAGGTACGGTTCGACCATGGTGTGGCAGCGATAGCAGTGACCGATGGCGTGGTGGTGGTCCTCGACCTTCTCGAGGAGCCCCTGCTCCTCGAGGTCCCGGAGCACCTTTTCCCGGCACGCGAAGCGGTCCATCGCCCGGTAGCGACCGGCCTCTTCGCTCATGGTCCCGTCCGGGTTCATGACGTTCACGTTCGGGAGGTCGTGTCTCCGTCCCATGTCGAAATCGTTCGGATCGTGCGCGGGAGTGACCTTCACCGCACCCGTCCCGAACTCCGGATCCACGAAACTGTCCGCGATCACCGGGATCTCCCGGTCCATGAGCGGCAGGACGATCGTCTCCCCCACCAGATCCCTGAACCGGTCGTCTTCCGGGTTCACGGCCACCGCGGTGTCGCCGAGCATGGTCTCGGGGCGCGTGGTGGCGACGGTGAGGTGCCTGCCGCCGTCCTTGAACGGATACTGGATGTAGTAGAGCTTCCCGGCCACGTCCTCGTGTTCCGCCTCCTCGTCGGAGAGCGCCGTTTCGCACCGCGGACACCAGTTGATGATGTAGTCGCCCTGGTAGATGAGCCCCTTCTCGAAGAGCCTGACGAAGGCCTCCCGGACCGCCCGGGAGAGCCGCTCGTCCATCGTGAACCGCTGCCGGGACCAGTCGCAGGCGGCTCCGAGGCGCTTCAGCTGGGTGATGATGCGGTCACCGTGGTGCTCCTTCCACTTCCAGACCTCCCGGATGAACGCCTCCCTGCCGAGAGCGTGCCTGTCGAGGTTCCTTCTCGCGAGATCCCGTTCGACGACGTTCTGCGTGGCGATGCCCGCGTGGTCGACACCGGGCACCCAGAGGGACTCATAGCCCTGCATGCTCTTCCACCTGATCAGGATGTCCTGGATGGTGTTGTTGAGCGCATGTCCCATGTGCAGGATCCCCGTAACGTTCGGCGGCGGGATCACGATGACGTAGGGCTCCCTGCCGGAATCGGGGTCGGCGGTGAAATATCCCCGCTCGACCCAGGTCTCGTACCAGCGTCCTTCCACGTCGTGCGGATCGTACACTTTGGGCAGCATGAGGGCGCGACGTTCATCCCTCTGGTCCGTGCGGTCCGACATGAGTATTCTCCGTGTCTACCCTACACAGGGCGGCCCCGGCCCGCGGGGCCCGGGACCGTGGTTCTGTACCCGAATCGAGCCTCCTGCTCGAAATCGTATGTACAACTCGGGTATGAAAACCTTATGAGGTAATCAGATAGAAAATTCTCCCGTAAAATAGTCTCTCTCTGCCGATATTGCAAGCGGCACTCCCGTGCCCGCCTTTCCCGGTGCGGGGAGCGGGCTGAGGGAGCAGGACGGGCGAACATTGACAACCGTCGGCGAAGCGTGCTATACTCCATCGTGTTCACGTGACAGGATTCCAGCCCGGGTTATTCGGTCTGGAGAAGCGAGTGTTGAGGAGGCAGCGACATGAAAAAGATTGCGGTCGTCGGTTGCGGCGCTTACATGGACAGCGGCTACGGATGCCCCGGCGAGTGGCGGTGCCTGAAGGCGGCGGCCCTGGGCGAGGGAAAGATAGAGGAACCGTCTCAGGTCGTCGCATTCGTCAAGTGCGAGTGCCCCGGCAGGGCTCTCGTCCCCACGCTCGGCATGGCCATGAAGCTCTCGGAGATGAAGCCGGACAAGATACATCTCAGCTCGTGCCTGGTGAACGCAGTACCGGGGTGTCCCTACTCGAGTGCGGACGAGATGGCGATGATACTGGAGGAGAAAACCGGCATCCCGGTCATCCGGGGAACGCACGACTACCACTGAGTCGAAATTCGGCGAACACAAAACCGGCAGACCGGTATATCACCGGTTATCGATCGACAGGACACGAGAGGACGGAAATTCAGGTACGCCGACCGGGAAGGGGAGACTTCTCCTCTCCCGTCCGGGGGAATCATGGAAAAGATCCGCATCGCTCCGGGACGTTTCATGATGACGACGCCGGTGGTGCTCGTCAGTTCCTGGGGTGCGAGCCGCAGGCCGAACATCATCACGGTCGCATGGACCGGCGTCATCTGCGGTGAACCGCCGATGGTCTCTGTTTCGGTGCGCCCTTCCCGCCACTCCCATCAGCTCC
>CAZMKB010000297.1:0-4441 GCA_964566685.1 uncultured Gemmatimonadota bacterium
CGATGTAGTTGGTGTCCGGCTGCGTGACCTGGGCGATTTCCACGTAGCCGGTGTCGACCGACGTGCTCCTCTGGACTGCGTATTCCTCGATGTCGAGCTCTGAGCCGGGCGACCAGAAGAGGAACACCGATTCCCGGTTCGAGCTCACGGAGAGACCCGTGACCGGCAGCGGCAGGGAGTTCGGGGTGCCGGTGTTCTCGGGGGAGAAGTTGCTCCTGAGCCCGGTCGAGTCCTGGCTCACCAGCGAGAAGTAGTAGGTCTCGCCTTCTGTGAGGCCGGCGATGACCGCTGTCGTGTCTCCACCCGACGAAAGAGAATCCGTGTAGACCTCCGTTTCAGTGCCCCAGAACACCCAGTAATCGGCGATGGGCGCGATCAGCGAAGGCACCGACTGCCACTGGAGCATGAGGTCGGACCCGTTGCCGACATCGAAGACCGCCGGGGCGTTCGGTGTCAGGACACAGGGCACGCCGTGATTCTGGAAGCCGTCGCAGATCTCCTCCCCGTGAGGGACACCGTTGAAGAGATTGCCGTCGTCGTCGTCCAGGACGAGAACGTCGATCAGGTAATCGGGAAACGACGTCGCGAGGCCGTAGCAGGCGTAGTGCCAGAGCGTGTCGGCGAGAGCGACACCGGCTGTCTCACCCAGGGAGAGGATGAGGTTCTGGCGCATGTCCCACAGGGCCCCGGCGATGGCCTCACCGACGCAGTGTGGCTCTCCGCCGCACTCCTTTGCAGGCCACACCCGGTCGTTCTCCGTGTTGCGGATGGATGTCCCCGGTCCGAAGAATCCGCGGCCGATGAGCGACTGGTTCGTGATGGTGGCCCCCACGTAGTCGGAAAAGCCTTCGTGCATCGCCCCCGAGGGCTGCGGAAAGGGGCGGTACTGGAAGTCCGTGATGCCGTGCCCATACTCGTGGTAGATCACGTCCGCGATGTTCGCCGTGTTGGCGCATCCCCCGCCGGCCCGGAAGAAATTCATTGCGAATCCGTCCCAGAATGCGTTGCAGGTCTGGTTGATGTTTACCCGGCAGGGCATCATGTAGTCGAGCCCGGTGAAAGTCGAGTCGAGATTCTTGATGAAGTCGTGGACCACGATGGTGTGGTAGAACCCGTTCCGCTCGGCGACGAAGGAGTTGAGGTCTTCCCAGGCGATGTTCGTCGGTTCGCCGAAGAGCCCCTCGAGGCGAAGCCGGGCATCGTCGTCTTCCTGGTTGTCCACGTCCACGAACGAACCCCGCAGTTCGGCCAGCACGGAGTCCGGGTCGACTGATTCGATCGAATATCTGCCTTCGGCGTCGGTGACGTCCGAGGCGCCTGCGGCGAGCTCGACCAGGAGATCCTTGAACAGCCTGGCCTCGAGCGTGTCGGTCGGTGTTTCGGGGAGGATCGAACCGCCTGCCCGGCCGTAGATGGAATCGGGATCCGCGTCATCGTAGTAGATCTGGTTCCAGCGGTCGACGACCGAACCGTTCACCGCGTCGACCACGATGAACCAGTGGCCCGCCGGATCACGCGTGATGAGTTCAGTCAGGTAAGAGAGCACGTAACGGGTGCCTGAACCGCGGTGAAGAGGATAGACGACGAGCTCTGTCCCGACCTCGAGGTCTCTTCCCTCCTCGAACGAGACGCTGCTCTTCGCACGCCCGGCGGCCCGGTCGGCGGAGATCGCAGGCGACGTGACAACGCCGGTCTCGCGGTGGATTCGTCCGGTGACGGCGACGAGCCTGCCGTCCCTGTTGAGCCGGAACTGCAGGTGACCGCCGTACACCGGTATACCGTCTGTGACCTGCTGGTAGGTTGCGTGCCAGAGTCGGCCCCGGAGCATCACGTGCACCGGTTCGAGTCCGTCGGACCCGGTGCCGAACAGCTCTTCGTTCTCGTCAGTGAAAGAGAGGAGCCTGCCCGAGAGCACCTCACCGCCGGGAATCGTACCCGGGTAGATGTCGATGTTCGAGCCGTAGATCGCGCGGGGGGTTCCCGTGTCCAGGGACCAGTCCACCTTCCAGCTGCTCCCGTACCGTTCGACGAAGTCGAGCCAGGAGTCCATTGGAAGGGGCCGGCGCTCCGGCCCTGTGGTGACGGGGCGGTTCTTCACCGCGCCCTGGCCGGCGATCGGGATGAATGCCCGGGCCGGAAACGATGTCGTGAAAAGTGCTGTGGCGACGAGGAGAACGATGCTCCGCTTCTTCATGGTTCCTCCAGTGTGTGCTGCCGGTCGGCCGGACCCGGGATACCGCCTCCCCGGCCTGTTATCTGCCTGTCAGATATACGATTCTCTCAGATCCGATGTTCTTTCGAATGATAGGCCTGAAAGGATCGGCAGTCAAGGAAATGGAATTCACGCACCGTTCGGAGAGGTCATCAGATCGTGAGATCGGTGAAACGATGAGCGGGGACCGCTTCGCAGGGGTTGCCCCGGTAGAGGCGGAAGGATCCCTTCCCGAGATCGTAGAGAGCCGTCCCGAGCGTCGTTCCCTGAATCTCTCCCTTCGGATGCCGGCAGGGCGAGTAGGGGGTGTTCTCGTGGGAGGAGAGGATACCGAGAAGGTCGCCGGGGTCGGTATTCGCTCCGTCGAGTTTCTCCAGCTTCTTCGTGACCACCTCGTAGCGCGACATCGACGAGCTGCCCCGGTAGTCCTGGTCTTCGTACTCGTAGCCCCGGGTCCCGCCGTGGAGGAGATGATTCGTGTGGCAGGTGGTCCCCGCCGGTTCCGTGACCTGGGAGGCCCCGGGAGTCGTCTCGACCGAGGCGTAGGTTCCCTCGGAGGCGCTCGCGATGTTGTGATGGTAGGGGTAGGCCCGCGGCCGCATGGTGGCGATTTCGATCGCCTCCTTCACGTCCCGGGCTTCGAGGATGGCCCTCCCGATCACGTAGCGGGGTATTCCGATCCGGCTCCTGGTGCTGCCGATGTAGTTGGTAGTCTGGATCACTCCCCGGCTGTTCATGCTGGGTCCGTTGCCCGTGATGATTCCGGGGTAGACCATCGAGACGAACCTGACGCCGGAGGGTGGGGTGACCTTCACCAGGAACATGAGGTCCCGGTAGGCGGCGTGACCGTCCTCGTTGTGGAGGAGCCAGGATCTCCGTGGTTTCGAGGGGTCACGGTAGTAGATGGTCGAGCACCCCGGCATGTCGGGTTCGAGACCCGCGAGCTCCGATTTGATGCACATGGCCCAGAGGTGGTCGAACGCGATGCCCGCTCCGTCGGCCATGCCTTCGATCTCCTCGAGGACGCGGGGGAAGTGCTTCTTCGTGAGCGAGAGGAGCCGGTTCGAGGCACTGCGGCCCGCTGGAGACTCGAGGATCGAGACCAGGTTCGCGTGCCAGTCGCTCCGGCGCTCGATGACCTCACGGATGTTCTTCCCGAAGCGTTCGCCGATGGCGGAGCCGATCTCGCGGTAGCTTCCGCTCACTTCGAGCGACTCGAAACCGGTAGCGGCGGTGACAGGGTCGCTCCCGACAGCGAACACCTGCCGAATGCCTCTTCCGAGAACGCGGTCGAGTGCGACAGGGGCGACGAGGGCACCTTTCAGGAAGGTCCGTCTGTCCATCGGCTGTCCTCCGGTGAAGATCCCGTTTTCCGTACTTTCTCTAATACTTATCGTGACCGGTGGCCGGTGTCAACCGCTCGAGGCGCCTCCCTGTCTCCACCACTGGATTCGGGAAGTGAGACAGGCCTTGAATGGAACCTGTTGACGGGGCGGATTATTTCTGCTATACTGGCTCTGAAAAGCCGGGAATGGTCTTCCGGGACCCTTCCTGGTTCCGGAGCGGTCATTCATCGAGGGAGGTATCACCATGAGAATCACGGGAACGCTGCTGCTCGTTGTCGTCACGGCGGTACCGGCCGCCGCCCAGCTCTATGTCGGGATCGAGACCGGAACTCCTCAGCCCATGTACGTATCGGATCTGAGCGGTTTCCCCGATGTGACCTGGGAACCGTTCCATGTCATCAACGTCAGCGGGGCCGCCGCACGTCCCGACGGCGCGGTCTACGTGTGCAACGGCGCCTTCACGACCGACCTCTACGAAATAGAACCCGGCGGCAGCCCGGTTTTTCTCAGCACGCTGGACGAGGACATTGCCGGGCTGGCTTTCGGGCGGGGAAACCTCTACGGGTACTCCAACTATGCCGACCCGAAGGGGATCTATGAAATCGATCCCTCCACCGGTGCGACGGTACTCGTGCTCGATGTCTACACAGGAACCGGTTTCCGGTTCTTCGCCCTGGACTACAATCCCGCCGACGACCTCTTCTACGGCTACACGGAATATGGAACATCCGGGCTCTACTCGATAGACATCGATACCGGGGAGATGATCCACATCGTCGGCACCATCCCGGCTTCGAACGGTCAGGGCCGCGGCCTGGCCGTGGGTGACAACACGGTCTACCTCACCGCCACGCGCGGCGACGACGGCATACCCTACTACGCC
>CAZMKB010000298.1:0-4417 GCA_964566685.1 uncultured Gemmatimonadota bacterium
CCGGAAATACCGCATCCGCTCCGTCGAGGGGCAGGACGACTACGCCATGATGCGGGAGATCGTCGGCCGGTTCGCCGCCGCGTGCTCATCGGGAGATGAAGAGCCGCTCGACCTGCTGGTCATCGACGGCGGGAAAGGGCAGCTCGCCGCGGCCCGGCAGGGCCTGGCGGACTGCGGTATCGGCATACCGGTGATCGCCCTGGCGAAGAAGGAGGAGGAGATATTTCTTCCCGGGGTCGATGAGGGGCTCAAGCTCTCGCGCCGCTCCGAGGTTCTGCGGCTCTTGATGCGGATGAGAGACGAAGCCCATCGATGTGCGGTCACCTATCACCGGAAGTCGCGTTCGAAGGCGCTTCGCCGTTCGCTTCTCGACGAAGTCCGCGGTATCGGGCCGAAGAGGAAGGGTCGCCTTCTCGAAGCGTTCGGTTCCGTCGACGGCGTCGCGGCGGCCGAACCCGGAGCCATAGCGGAAAAGGGGAAGATTCCCCTCGACCTCGCAATGCGCCTGAAAGAATACATCGGAGCAGCCCGTGGACGATCGTCGGACAGATCGGAATGATTCCGGAGAGCGACTCCGCTCGACCTTCCTCGTCGAGCTCTACGTCGATCACCTGTCGCTCGAAAAGGGGCTCTCGGGGAACTCGATCGACGCGTACCTGCGGGATGTCCTGGGATTTCTCGCCTACCTCCCGGACCGCGGCATCCACGATCCCGTCAAGGTTGACAGGAACGTCGTCATCGAGTACATCTTCCATATGAAGGAGGACGGGCTCTCCCCCCGTACGATCAGGAGAAAAATCTCGGCACTCAGGGGGTACTTCTCCTTCCTCGTCACCGAGTCTCTGATCGAGGCGAATCCGACGGATCTCATCGACACGCCCGGTATCTGGAAGAAGCTGCCGGGAACGCTCGGGCTGGAGGAAGCAGGCAGGCTCATGGAGGCCGCGGGCGGTGACGACCCGGGGTCACTGCGGGATCGTGCGATGCTGGAGATGTTATACTCGACGGGAATGAGAGTGTCCGAACTGACGCACCTTACCGTCTCCGACCTCTTCCTCGAGTCCTCGGCAATCCGTGTGGTCGGGAAGGGGAGCAAGGAGCGTCTCGTCCCCATCGGACGAACGGCGATGAAGCACCTGGACGGCTATCTCCGGAGGGCACGGCCGCGGCTCGACCGGGGCAACGGCCGGGATCGTGTGTTCCTGAACATGCGGGGCACACCGCTGTCACGGATGGGCGTCTGGAAGATCCTCAAGAAGTACCTGAGACAGTGCGGTCTCCATGACAGCGCCAGTCCCCACACGCTCAGACATTCGTGCGCTTCGCATCTTCTCTCGGGCGGGGCAGATCTGAGGGTCGTCCAGGAGATACTCGGACACAGCGACATATCGACGACCCAGATCTACCTGCACACGTCTCAGGAAGCGCTGAAAGAGATTCACCGGAAATATCACCCGAGGGGATAGAGACATGAACGGCAAGAAAGCTCTCTCCTGCCTGGGGCTCCTGTTTTTCGCCTGCGGCGGTTCCGACCCCGCGGGACCCGTCGAGGACATCACCGCGGAGGGATGGGCGCTTTTCGTCGAAGGGCGCTTCCAGGATGCGGCTGACAAATTCACCGAGGCCATCGGAGCCGACGATGGATGGGCCGACGCATACAACGGCAGGGGCTGGTCCCGCATCGAGCTCAGAGACCTCGCCGGAGCTGAGAGCGACCTCTCGGCGGCGACAGATCTCGGGGACGGACAGGTCCGGAACGAGGCGAGGACCGGCCTCGGTTCCGTGCTGAACTCGCTCGGGGAATACGCCGAGGCGGTGTCGACGCTCAGGGCGGTGACCGGGTCGGACGCCTCCTTCCAGTTTTCGCACCGCGCGAGCATCGACATCATCGACGTGCGCCTGTCACTCAGCTCGGGTCTCGTCGGCCTCGCGGAGACGGAAGACGACCCCGGCATCGTCGACGGCTACTTCGACGAGATCGCTGACAACATCAACCTGATCGATCCCGGGGAACCGATCCTTCGCTCGGATCCCGAGACGTGGGCCCTGGGCAGTGACCGGTTCTCCACCTTCGAGGAAGCGCTCCTGGAGAAACTCGAATGGCTCATCACCGTCTATTTCGGATAATCGCCGTCCTGTCGCTCCTCTGCCTCTTCACGCGACCGGGGATCGCCGAAAACGGACCCGGCGACGTCTACGTCACGGAGATCGACGCCGTCATCAATCCGGTCATCGCGAAATATCTCGGTTCGCTGATCGAGAAGTCGGAAGCGGCCGGCGTCGAGTGCCTGGTGATCGAGCTCGACACACCGGGCGGCCTCGATCTCTCCATGCGACAGATCGTGAAAGACATGCTCTCCGCGGACGTCCCCGTGATCGTGTTCGTCTATCCCTCCGGTTCACGTGCCGCCTCGGCGGGTGTCTGGATCACCCTGGCCTCTCACATCGCCGCCATGGCCCCCGGGACCAACATCGGAGCGGCGCATCCCGTCATGATGGGTATGGGGGGACCGGAATCTTCCGAGGGCGACACGGCCGTGGCGGAGGGGGGGAGCCCCATGGAAGAGAAGGTACTGAACGACGCGATCGCCCACATCCGTTCGATCGCGGAGAAGAAGGGGAGGAATGCGGAGTGGGCGGAGAGGGCCGTGCGGAAATCGGTTTCGATCACCGCCGAAGAGGCGCTGGACCTGGAAGTGATCGACCTGGTCGCGGAAAATCTCGACAGCCTGCTCCGCGCCGTCGATGGCCTCGAAGTCGAGATCGCCTCGGGCAGGAAGACGCTGTCCACGACCGGTGCCCCCATCATCCGGAAGGAGATGAATCTGCGGTACCGGCTGCTCAACGCGATTTCGAATCCGAACATCGCGTACATCCTTCTCATGCTCGGCATCTACGGCATCTTCTTCGAGCTTTCGAATCCCGGGACCATTCTCCCGGGTGTGGTCGGTGCCATCTTCATCATCCTTGCGTTCTTCTCCCTGCAGTTTCTGCCGATCAACTACGCAGGCCTCCTTCTCATCCTCCTGGCAATCATCCTGTTCATCGCCGAGATCAAGATCACGAGCTTCGGCCTGTTGACGGTTGGAGGGGCAATTTCCATGTTCCTGGGGTCGATCATGCTCATCGATACACCGATTCCGTTTTTCAGGATCTCATGGACCATCATCGTTCCCACCGTTATCCTGACGGTTCTCTTCTTCGTGTTCGCGGTGGGAATGGGACTCAGAGCCCAGAAGAGAAAGCCGGTCTCCGGCAAAGAAGCATCGGTCGGCGCCGTCGGCATCGCCCGCACCGACATCGACCCGGAAGGGAAGGTGTGGCTCGAAGGCGAGCTTTGGACCGCGCACGCGAAAACCCCGATACGGAGGGGAGAGAAAGTCCGGGTGCTCGACATGGAGCACATGAGGCTCGAAGTCCATCGGGCCGAGGATACTGAGTAGGAGAGCCACCCGGCGCAGTCAATGCCGTCGCATTGAGGGAGGTGTTTATGTCGTTTCTCGCTATCGTCATCGTCTTTCTCGTGTTCATCCTGATGAGCGCGGTCCGCGTGCTCAGGGAGTACAAGAGAGGGGTCGTGTTCAGGCTGGGGAGATACACCGGGACGAAGGGTCCGGGCCTGTTCCTGCTCATACCGATCATCGACCGCATGGTCTCCGTGGACCTGAGGCTCGTGACAATGGACGTTCCGCCTCAGGACGTCATCACCCTGGACAACGTGTCGATCAAGGTGAACGCGGTGGTCTACTTCCGCGTCGTCGAACCCGACAAATCGGTCATCGCGGTCGAAGACGCCTACGTGGCCACCTCCCAGCTGGCACAGACGACGCTGAGGAGCATCCTCGGGCAGCACGAGCTCGACGCGCTGCTCGCGGAGCGCGAGAACCTCAACGCGCGGCTTCAGGAGATCCTCGACGAGCACACCGATCCGTGGGGTATCAAGGTGACCGCCGTCGAGATCAAACACGTCGACCTGCCGCAGGAGATGCAGCGGGCCATGGCGAGGCAGGCGGAAGCCGAGCGGGATCGCCGGGCGAAGGTGATCAACGCCGAGGGAGAGTTCCAAGCCGCCAAGAGACTCGCCGAAGCAGCCGGAATCATCGGCGACCATCCCATGGCGCTCCAGCTCAGGTTCCTCCAGACGCTGGCGGAAGTAGCTTCGGAGAGCAACACGACGACGTTCTTCCCCGTCCCGATCGACCTCTTCACACCGTTTTTGAAGAAATTCGAGACGGAGCGGGGATCCTGACGACAGCATCATCCGCCGGGTTCATGCAAAGGTCACTGACGATGACACTTCTGACACTGATAACGGCGGCCGCCGTTCTGCTCATATCGATCGGCTCCTTCTTCCAACGGGACGAGCCGGCCGAGGAAGAGTACGAGAAGAGGCGACACGAGATGGTCGCCCGTCACC
>CAZMKB010000299.1:0-4412 GCA_964566685.1 uncultured Gemmatimonadota bacterium
TCGACAACTGCACCCACTACTGGGGCGTCATGACGACCGACGGATCCTTCATGGAAGGGGAGATGCTGAGTTTCTCCGACATGGAAGGATGCTGGTGGGCGTACCGTAACAAAGGGACATTCACTCAGCCGCAGAAGAGCGATTCGTTCACTGCCGCGGGTAACATGCCCTGAAGACCCGGACACGGTAAATTCCCTCCCCGAAAACACCCGCGGCCTCCACGGGCCGCGGGCTTTTTTTCGGCGAAGCCGGATGGATTTCCCGGATAAAGAGGGATGCGGGCGACACTCGACAGGCGGCTCACCTGATGGCGAGGGGGCCCGGCCGCGGTCCGATGTCGACGCCCGTGCCGGTGTCAAGGAAAGGAAGACGACCTTTCACGTGAAAGAGCCCGGTGTCACCGTCGGCATCGTCCATGAAGACGACGATGATCCGGTCATCCAGGTCGACTGCGACGGTGGGCCGCTGGGATGGGAAAGTCGAGAAGCTGAGCCGTGTCTCAGCGGTCCAGCGGGAGCCGGTGTATCCGGTATAGTAGGCTTCCCGGTTTCCGTCCCGGTCGTCGCGCCAGACGACATGTACCCTGCCGTATGAATCCACACAGACCTCGGGCTCGGCGGCACGGGCCGCGTCGAACGACACCCTCTCCACTCCATCCCATCCGCCGGCGGTCCGGCGCCTGTAGTAGACCTCCCAGTTGCCGTCCTGCTTGTCGAGCCAGACGGCGTGGAGATTACCCCCTCCATCGACTGCCGTGTTCTGATACCACGAGCCGGAAAGAGAGTCGCTCACCCGCTCATCCCGGCTCCACGTCGTTCCCTCGAGATACTTGTGGAACACTTCCTTGACGCCTTCCCGCGTGTCGTACCAGGTCACGTGGACGATCCCGTCGGGACCGGCCGAAACGGTCGGCTTGCTCGAGAAACCCTCGCTCTCGGTCAACCGGACCTCGGGATCCCAGGCGAAACCGTCTCCACGAAGGTAGTAGATCTCGCTGTTGAAGGGAGAAACGCGGTGATCGGACCAGACGATGTGGACATCCCCGAACGGATCGACGGCGATCGAGGGGTAGCTCTGGTTTTCGGGATCGAAAGTGAGCCGCCGGTCTTCCGACCACAGCGAACCGTCCCGGACCTTGTAGTAGATTTCGTAATCGCCGTCGCGCCCGTCAAACCAGGCGACGTGTACACGGCCGAGAGAATCGCCGGCGACCTGGGGCCTGGCGGATTCTCCCCCGGTGAAGGTGAGCCGCTCGTCTTCGCACCAGGACTCTCCATCCCACTCCTTGTAATAGATCTCGAAGTCGCCGCTGCGATCGTCGAACCAGACGAGGTGAAGATTCCCTCCGGCTCCCGATGTGATATCGGGAACCCAGGCGTTGGCGGGAAACCCGGAAATCCGGGAAGGGCCGTTCCAGGCGCCTTCCCCGGAAACCGCCCTTGCCGCAGAGAGCGTTACCAGACAGACGGTTATCGTTATCATGGCAGGTTTTTTCATCATCGCTTCCCCACCTCTTTGTTAATTGTACCACAAACGGAAATCAATGTCAAAACGGGGACGGGCGCCCAGGCGCTCGAAGCCGGAGCGTTCTCACCTTCCGCCCCTTTCCGGGACGCCGAACCGGGCCGAATTGTGTCGATGACCGGGCTCTCCGGCCCGTCATGCATCCATTGACAAGCGAGACGCCGGTATATAGATAATAAGCGTAACGGGAAGGATTCCAATCCTTTCCGCTCACACTACCATCAGAAATCCACACGTTTGAAAACCCGTACCAGAGAGAGCAGGTGAGCGATGATCAAGAAGGCAGTGCAGGATGCTTTCAACGAACAGCTGAAAGCCGAAATCGAATCCGCTTATCTCTATCTGGGCATGGCGGTGTGGTTCCAGTCCGAGGACCTCGACGGCATGGCCCGGTGGATGCGTTCGCAGGCTGTCGAAGAGCTAGGCCACGCCATGCGGTTTCACAACCACATCCTCGACCGGGACGGCAAGGTGTCGCTCAAGCCGCTCGACATCAAGAAGACGAGCTGGAAGTCGCCGCTCGAGGCTTTTGAAGACGTGCTCGAACATGAAAAAATGATCACCGGCCTCATCGACAAGCTCGTCGACCTGACATCGAAACAGAAGGACGGAGCCGGCCACAACTTTCTCGAGTGGTTCGTCGAAGAGCAGATCGAGGAGGAGGCCACCGCATCGAAGATCGTGGCGGATCTGAAGAGGATCGGCGACTCCGGTCACGGTCTCCTCATGATCGACCGGGAGCTCGGCCAGCGGCAGATCACCTTGCCCTTGACAGGCGGCGAGGAAGGCGAAGAATAGCGTTTTCACCACAGGATACGGGAGCCGCAGATACGATGACGGGATGCAATTCGCCGGCGGCTCCCTTCGTCATGGTGGCAACCAGCGGAACCGATACGGGGGCCGGACATGCACAAGCTCGTACTGCTTCGACACGGGGAGAGTACCTGGAACAGAGAGAACAGGTTTACCGGATGGACCGATGTCGATCTCTCTGAAAAGGGAATCGCCGAAGCACATGAGGCGGGGAAGCGTCTCAGGGAGGGGAAGTACCTGTTCGATGTCGCTTTCACTTCCGTGCTGAAGAGAGCGATCCGGACGCTCTGGATCGTGCTCGACGAGATGGACCTGATGTGGATTCCGGTCAGGCGTTCATGGCGTCTCAACGAGCGCCACTACGGTGCGCTCCAGGGACTGGGCAAAGCAGAAACGGCGGAGAAATACGGCGAGGAACAGGTTCTCACCTGGCGGAGGAGCTACTCCGTGAGGCCGCCGGCCCTGGAGAAGGATGACGAACGATATCCCGGCAGGGATCCCCGCTACGCAGGACTCAGTCAGAGAGAGCTCCCCCTGACGGAGTGCCTGCAGGACACGGTCGACCGCTTCCTGCCGTATTGGCACGAAACCGTCGCCCCCGCAATACGGGAAGGAAAGCGAACCCTCATCAGCGCACACGGCAACAGCCTGCGTGCTCTCGTCAAGTATCTCGACGGCATTTCCGACGAAGACATCGTCGGTCTGAACATCCCGACCGGCATTCCGCTCGTCTACGAGCTCGACGACGATCTGAAGCCCCGAACGAGCTACTACCTCGGAGATCCGGACGCCGTGGAAAAGGCAGCCGCGGCGGTGGCCGATCAGGGAAAAGCACGATAGAATAACACGGAGGGAGGAACATCATGCCGGAAAAGTCGAAAAAAATCCTGGGGAAGGAAGCGAAGTCTCTCCTGGATCATGAATGCGGAACCATCGGGAAGGATTCACTCAACCTGCCGGGACCCGACTTCATCGACCGGGTGTTCACGAACTCGGATCGACCGAACAACGTTCTCCGCAGCCTGCAAAGCCTGTACGATCACGGTCGTCTCGGCGGGACGGGCTACCTCTCGCTCCTTCCGGTCGATCAGGGCATCGAACACTCCGGAGGCGCTTCGTTCGCCCCCAATCCCATCTACTTCGATCCGGAGAACATCGTCAGGCTCGCCATCGAGGGCGGCTGTAACGGTGTCGCATCGACACTCGGCGTCCTGGGAATGGTGTCGAGAAAGTACGCTCATAGGATACCGTTCATCGTCAAGCTCAACCACAACGAGCTTCTGACCTACCCGAATTCATACGACCAGCGGCTGTTCGGCAACGTCAAGCAGTGTTTCGACATGGGTGCGGTGGGGGTCGGCGCCACCGTCTACTTCGGATCCGAGGAGTCCCGGCGGCAGATCGAGGAGATCTCCGACGTGTTCGCCGCCGCCCACGAGCTGGGCATGTTCACCGTGCTCTGGTGCTACCTCCGGAACAGCGCGTTCAAGAAGGAGGGAACCGACTATCACACGGCAGCCGATCTCACCGGCCAGGCGAATCATCTCGGCGTCACGATCCAGGCCGACATCGTCAAGCAGAAGCAGCCACAGACCAACGAAGGCTTCACCGCCATCAAGTTCGGGAAGTCGCACCCCCTCATGTACGAGAAGCTGACCTCCGAGCATCCGATCGACCTCACCCGCTACCAGGTGGCGAACTGCTACATGGGACGGGTCGGGCTCATCAACTCGGGAGGTGCTTCCGGGAAGAACGACCTGCAGCAGGCCGTGAGAACCGCGGTGATAAACAAGCGGGCCGGAGGATCGGGCCTCATCTCCGGGCGGAAGGCGTTCCAGAAGCCGATGAAGAAGGGGATCGAGATCCTGAACGCCATCCAGGACGTCTACCTCGACGAGAGTATCGGCGTGGCCTGAGCGCCGCCTGCGGCCCCGACCCCTTGGACCGCCCCCTCACGTCTGCGGCCGGGAACACGGATGAAAATACAAACGGGGACAGATTCGCTGCCCCCGTTCCTTTCGCCAGCCGTTCAGGTTATTCTCAGCTGTCCCGGCTCAGTCCGTCCAGCGCGGTGA
>CAZMKB010000300.1:0-2335 GCA_964566685.1 uncultured Gemmatimonadota bacterium
GCGCCTCCTGGATTCTCGTGAAATCGTGCGGAGGACAGTGCGAGGCGGGATTCTTTCCCCAGATCACGATCAGCTCGGCGTTCTCCACGTCGGAGAACATGTCGACGTACATGCCGCCCATCGTGACATGCGGGGCGATCATGGCGAACGCGACGTAGCAGAGGGCGCCGACACCGAGCGTGTTGGGGGAGCCGAAGGGGAAGAGCACGCTCGCGGCCGAGGATACCCTGACGCCGGCCGGCTGGAACACGTCGCAGAATGCCAGCTCGAAGCTGCCGCTGCCCGTGTACACGGCGGTAGCCTCGGGACCCGACTCATCTCTGATACGGAGGAGCCGGTCGACGATGACACGGTAGGCGTGGTCCCAGGTGGTCGGCTCGAATTCGTACGTACCGCGGGGTCCGGTTCGTATCAGGGGACGGGTGATGCGCTGATCGGAGTAGACGATTTCGGGTGAGCGTTCACCGACCCTGCACACCGCACCGTGAGTCGACGTCTCGTCGGCGCGGACACGTTCGATCCGGCCTTCGCTGTCATAGGTGACGATCACCCAGCAACCGGCGGCACAGATTCCGCAGATCGCCCGCTTCTCGTTGTGCCGCAGTGTCTGCATCGATCCAGTGTGAGGTGGAGAATGAAAGAGACAGATCGAATTTCACTCCCACTGAAACCTACGACCTGAAAGGCGGATGTCAAGGGACGCCCGGGAGACGCGACCTGCACGCGGCGAGAATCCGGTTCATCGAATCCGCCCCCGGGGCATGTTCCTCGACGAGCATCTCGAGGAGATCGAAGAGCGCCGGGAGAGCACGCCAGGCCGGTCCGGCGGGGAATCCGAGTGGGACAGGCACGTGGAGCAGGCGGTTATAGGCCGCGGTGAGGAGAAGGAGCTCTTCCCTCTGGTCCTTTCCGATGCTCTTTCCCATGATCTCCCGGACACGGCGCCGGAGCTCGTGACAGCGCGACGTCCGGTCCTGCCACCCCTGGTAGAACTCCGGCTTCAGGATCGGTAGGTCGACGTCGCTCAGCATGTCGATGAGCTCGACGAGATCCAGCCTCCTCGATGCATCCCGGTGCATGTCGCGCTCGACGAGGAGGTCGGGCTCCCCCGGCTGCAGGTACTCCTGCATCCACGCGTCGAACGACTCCCGCCCGGCCATCAGGCGCCGGTGAGCCAGCAGCACCACCGCGTGCCAGGCCCAACAGAGAACTCCCTTCAGGCCGGTCACCGACTGCGGGGAACCCGGGCCGAGCTCCTTCTCGAGCCTCTGCAGACTGTCGAGGGCATTCTCATCGGGTGAAAGATCCGTGGTCTCGTTCACGATCATGGCCCTCCTCTCCTCTATCCGTGAACCGGGCCTCGTGCTTCGCCCGAGCCCGGCTGTTTCCGGACCTTCCTATTCGTCGTAGCGTCTCTTGTACATCTCCTGAACGGCCTTCGCCTTCTCCGGCGAGAGGCCCTGGAGCCACAGGTGTTCCTCCTGCTGCAGGAGACGGTTCACCCTGTCCCGGTACATCCTCTCCATCTCCGTGCTGTGCTCGGAAGCCGCCTTGATCACGGCGGGCAGGAACTCCATGTAGAAATGCTTGCCCACCTCGTACATTCCGTGCCAGTGCGTGTAGTCCGGTCCCATCATGCTTGCGCCGTGACGGGCTCTCCTTCCTTCGTGGTGCCAGAGCTCCCAGAAGACCCACTGCACCTCTTTCTCGAACGGCGCCATGGGATCGATGACCCCGTCGGCGGCGAGGTCGTCGATGAACTTTTTCGCCGGAACGGCGAACTTTTCGTTGTAGAGGACTACGAGGTCGTCGAACTGCTTGTAGAAGTTGTCGACATACGTGTCGTTGTGGCAGTTGAGGCACACCCCCTTCATCCTCTCCCTTCGCTCGTCCCAGGTGACGATCCTCGACACCGTCCTCGGCACCTCCCGGCTCACGAGATCTCCGTTTTCCACCACCTTCTCGACCGTCTGTACCTCGCTTCCGATCTCGGGGAGATTCCTCGTGTGCGGATAGTCCTCCTTGAATCCGTCCTCGTAGATGACCATGTTCAGCTTCGTGCTCACGATGGGCCTGAGCGTCCAGCTGATCCGCTCTCCGATGTCGTGGGAGTTGGCCACGATCTCGCCCTTTGGTGTCATGTACGAGCTGATGTGGCACGTCGCGCACGTCGGCGCGGCGGAGTAGTCCCTTCCCAGCACCCACGAACCGTCTTTGTCGAGAGCCATGCGGTCCCTGTTCGCGTAGAAAGCGATGCCGTGCTTGGACTCGTTGTAGATCTCGATCTGGGGATGGTCCGGCCACCTGTGACACTTGCCGCAGTTCTCCGGTGACC
>CAZMKB010000300.1:2345-4387 GCA_964566685.1 uncultured Gemmatimonadota bacterium
GAGAGCTTGGCCTGGAAGGCGTGCCGGGAGTGACAGGCGTGGCAGGAACCCTTGCTGCCGTCCGGATTGAGCCTCCCCATGCCGCTGTTGGGCCACGTGTCGGGGTCGATGACCGGCTTGTTCTCCTTGCCGGTCCGGGCGATCTCCCCGTTCCCGTCTCTCTTGAACTTCACGATCGCTCCGTGGCACTGCCAGCAGCCGTTCACGGCGTCAGCGATATTGCCCGGCATGCCGGCCATCTTCTCGGCCAGGACATTGTCCAGGCTGGCGAGAATCTCCCCCGCTTTCGCGTGATGGCTCGTCGAGAACTCCCCGTACTCCTTCATGTGGCACCTGCCGCAGTCCTTCGGAGTGACGAGGGCCGAGATGACGGCACCCTCGTGCCGCCAGGCGTCGATCTCGCTCTTGTCCGCCTGGTGACACTCGAAACAGCCGATGCCGACCTTGGCGTGCCGGGAGTGCTCCCACTCCATGACCAGAGCCGGGTGATCCCTCGTGTGACAGTCCACGCATCCCTTGTTCGGTCCGGTCACGATGGCTTCCTGCTTCTCCTCGATCCGGTGCATCTTCGACTCCTGGTAGGCGACGACCAGGAGCGAGGCGAGAAAGAAGACGGACAGGACCGCGACGATGAACCGTTTGACCGTGAGCGACATGCAAACCTCCGTGGATCAGATTGCGAAGCTTTCCCAGATCGTCAGCAGCAGGAAACAGAGGAACGCGAGCGTTCCGAAAACGACGGCGAATCTGTCTCCAACCCCCCACTTCTTTCGCAGCCACTCGTCGATGAAGGGCCAGAAGAAACCGATGAACACGATGGTCAGGGTCACCATGACACTCATGCGGAGAGATGTGAGCTTGAGGAGACGGTAGTTGAAATAGAAGTACCACTCGGGCTTGATGTGCTCAGGCGTGACGGCCGGATTGGCTTTCTCACCCAGTTCGGCGGGGAAGATGAGCGCCAGGATCGTCAGCACGTACATGAGGAGGACCCCGATCATGAGCTCCGTCGTGGCGTGTTCGGGCCAGAATCTGAAATGGCGCTCCGACTCCGGGACCGTCTCTCCCTCGAAGCGCAGCTCGGTCACCCCGTGGAGGCGGATGAGGAGGATGTGCAGGGCGATGAGAACGAATGCGACCGTCGGCAGTACGCCGATGTGGAGGATGAAGAACCGCGTCAGCGTGTTGGGGCCGACCTCCGGTCCTCCCCGCAGGAAGTAGCCGAGCCAGCCGCCTATGACAGGGACGGCCTCGGCAATGTTCGCGGCGACGGTGGCCCCCCAGAAGCTCAGCTGCTCGTAGACGAGCGAGTATCCGGTGAAACCGAAGGTCAGGGTGACCCCCAGCAGGAGGAACCCGATCATCCAGTTGAGCTGCCGCGGATGCCGGTACGCCCCGGTGAAGAATACGCGGAGCATGTGGAGAATAACGGCGATGATCATGAAAACCGAGGACCAGTGGTGGAGGGACCTGACGTACCAGCCGAAGCGCACCTCCCGGGTGATGGCGGCGACACTCTCATAGGCCTGTGCAGGAGACGGTGTGTAGTAGAAGGTGAGCGCGATGCCAGTCACCACCTGGATGATGAACAGGTAGAGGACGGTTCCCCCGAGGCAGAACCACCACTTTTTCAGGTGGTAGGGGACGGGTTCCGACCCGGCGTGTCTGAGCAGCTCCCAGTCGAAGGGGAACAGCTCCCGTGCCCTTTTCCTGATCGCACCTCCGGTCTCCGGTTTCGACTGGCTCATGACAGCTTCCCCCTCTCCGGATCCTCGACCTCGATGTAGACGATGCCGCTCGACTCGTCCACCTCCACCGGAACCTCAATCAGATCCTGACCGCCGTCGGCGGGCGGACCTGCGACGGCGACACCGTCTTCCGAGAAAAAGCCGCCGTGGCACGGGCAGATGAACTGTCTCGCTTCCTCATCCCAGTGAACCGTGCAGCCGAGGTGAGGGCAGACGGAGCTGAACGCCCGGAGACCCTCCCGGTCCCGCTTGACGAGGATCTCCTTACCCTCGAGATCGTGGACCGCCCGGATC
>CAZMKB010000301.1:0-4362 GCA_964566685.1 uncultured Gemmatimonadota bacterium
CCTCTCCTCCATCGTGTCGCAGGCGTTCGGTGGGAAGGCGCTGGCGGGCGGAGCGACCGCCGTGGCGTTCAGGGAGGTGCTCATCACAGGCATCAGGCGCGCCGCCTTCTCCAACGAAGCCGGCATCGGCACGGCACCGATGGCCCACGGCGCCGCCAAAACCGGGGAACCGGTTCGCGAGGGGCTCATCGCCATGCTGGGCCCGTTTCTCGACACCAACATCATCTGCACTCTGACCGCCCTGGTGATTCTCTCGACGGGAGTCCCCGCCGCCGAGGACGGCGTCGTCATGACCGTCAACGCCTTCGAACACGCGCTGCCGGGCGTGGGACGGTATCTCCTGACGCTGGCCATCGTCATGTTCTCGGTCTCGACGATGATATCGTACTCATACTACAGCCTCAAGTGCGCGCGCTACCTCTTCGGATACCGGTTCGGGAGCTGGTACGTGTACATCTACATCGGAAGCCTCTTCTTCGCCGCCGTCTGGAGCCAGAGCACCGTGATCAACATCATCGACACGTCCTTCGCGCTGATGGCCGTCCCCACGCTGACGGGCGCGCTCCTCCTGTCGCCGAAGGTGGTGAAGGCGACCAGGGAGTACTTCGGGAGGACGGGACTGTGAGGCGGCCGCCGCGCTTCGGGAGGTTCGCCGTGCCGACGACTGTTCACGAAGTTCTCGCGGGACCTCTCCCCGGTCCGCTCCTCCCGGGCACTCCCGGTGCCAGGATCCATTCCGGGAGACACCGGGACAACCCCGTCCTCCACATCACGCCCATCCGAATCGAAGCAGTGTCCTGCCGGCACGCAGGGCGAAAAGCGCAGCCAGAGCTGTCAGGCCGACTGTCCAGAGAGGATGGAACGTATCGTAGACCTGCACACCCAGGATGATTACCGTGACGACGAGGAAGAGGCAGAACGTCGCCAGCCGCTTCCTGCGCGCACGGTACGGTTTCAGCCGGGCGGAGAGGTCGGGGGGAGCCGGTCCATCCGGGCGCACATCCGCCAGCAGGGCCTCGATCTTCGGCTGCAGCCCGAGGTGGACGTAGGAGAGGAGCCCCATCAGGATGAAGAGGAGGAGCGTCTTGACCGCGATCACCGGGTTCTGCCACAGCGCCTCGATGCCCAGTGGGCCGATCCAAAGGAGCAGGATCCCGCTGATCAGAACACTCGTCTGGAACACGTAGCAGCGGGTCGCCCCGCGGCGGATGATGTTCTCCATGTACCGGTCCGTGCCGTAGGTGAAATCGACGCCCATCATCGCCCGCTCGTTCACGACGATCAGGTTGAACATCGGAATCGACATGAAGACGAAGCTCAGGATGTGCCAGAGCTTCATGATTTCGTAGATATCGCTCATTGTCTCCCTCACTCAGAATACCAGGGTTCTCGTTCCTTCGACGACCCACGCGGCCAGCGTCTCCATGTCCCCCTCGACCACGCCATCCACTATCTGCTCCTCCGATAGCCCACGGGCATCGCTGCAGGAGCCTCAGGTGGAGACGGACGCGCCCTTGCGCAGCAGGCCCCTGATCATCCGGCCGATGTTGTAGTAGCCCTCGGGCGTGACCTGGTCTCCCCGGGCACAGCTCACCGCGTCGCCCATCAGGAAGACGCGCACCGGTTCGCCGGATCTGGCCAGCGCCAGCGCCAGGCGGAGCCCGTTGTAGCTTCGCTCGATCCCGTACGGGGAGTCGTTCAGGATGATGGTCGTCAATGGTATCCCTCCTTCTTCCGTGCTGGCCGTCAATGAATTTCCCTCGAGATGATCAAAGCTCCCCGTGGCGGATTGCGAGATGGGTTCTCGCCGTTCGCCGTCATAGCGTGAACTCGTTCGTGATTCAGCCCGATTCGACGGGGAAGCCGGCATTTTTCCAGTCCGGTATCCCCTCGGTCATCCTTCCCGCCTGATATCCCGATTCCCGCAGCAGACGCACCGCTTCAGCCGAAAGCACGCAGTAGGGACCCCGGCAGTATGCCACCACCCGCCGGCCGGAGGGGATCTCTTTCAGCCTCTCCATCAATTCCGGCAGCGGGACGGAGATCGCCCCGGGCAGATGGGCGTGACCGTACTCCTCCGGAGGCCGCACGTCGATCACGGTGACCTCCTGATCCTGGATGCGCCGCCACAGCTCTTCCATCGCAACCGGCTCCAGGTGATCTTTCTCCTCGAAGAAGGTCCTGACCACCTCCCGGATTTCGGCGAGGTTGTTCTCGCCCAGCGCCTGGAGCTTCTTCCAGCAGTCGAACACACCGTCGTCCGCCAGGCGGTAAAAGACTCTCACCCCGTCCCGCCGCGACTCCACGAGCCTGGCGTTCTTGAGAACCTGCAGGTGGCGGGAGGTATTCGCCGTCGTCATCGACACGTGCCGCGCCAGCGTGTCGACGTCCCGCTCCCCCTGAGCCAGCACATCGATCAGCTCGAGCCTCTTCGGGCTCGAGAACCCGTGTGCGATCCGGGCCAATTCCCCGTAGACGAAGTCCTTGAACTCCCGTCCGGTCATCCGTGTCTCCCTTCCTGAGATCATTATCAATTGATCAATTGATAATATGATCAGGAGAGACAAAAAGTCAACCCCGGCGTCTCCCCGGAGGCCATCCGGAGATCACCGGCCCGGGACGTCGCAACTCCTCGAACGATCCCTCCCGTCGTCTCCGGAATCCTCCCCTCCACCCAACCGCCTCCCCAGCGCCAGATACAGCGCCGGCAGCACGAACAGAGTCAGGAGGGTTGAGGTGAAGATGCCGCCGATGACGACCGTGGCGAGGGGCCGCTGCACTTCGGCTCCGACACCGGTCGAAACGGCCATCGGAATGAACCCTGCCGCGTCGGTGACGGCTGTTGCCAGAACCGGGCGGAGGCGCTGACTGGCCGCCGTGGTCACCGATTCACCCGGCGGCCCCATCCCCTGTTGATCGTAGACGGCCCTTCCGTTTCCATCACCGCGGCCAGCCGGCGGAGGGGCAGGAGCGGGCCGATGTCCGTCGGGATCAGAGTGTTCGCAAGGGACGCCACGTCCGTGCGCTGCTCGTCCGGCAGCCGGACCAGCTCGTCGAAGTCGTCTCCGAAAATCTTGATTCCCACGTCCGAGCGCATACCGGAGACCATCTCGTTGATGCGCATCTCGATCGGCTGGGTGAATATCATGTTGAGACCAGGCAGGTCGTCGACCACCTCTTCCATCCGCCCCACCAGCTCCGCCTGGGTTTCGGCCTTTCTCCATCGATCCCCGGGGTGAAGCGCGATGAAGATGTCGGTCAGCTCGATCCCCATCGGATCCGTGGCGACTTCGGCAGTCCCTATACGGCTCCAGGTCCGTTTGATCTCGTCCGGAAAATTCTCCAGCAGCAGTCTCTCGACCCGAAGGTTGTAGTCGACCGATTCATCGATCGAGACCCCGGCGAGGCGTATCGTGTTGATCACGATTGCACCTTCGCGCCCGCGATCAGGTTGTGCCGCACCGTCCCGATGACCGCCTGCACCAGCTCGGTGCGGTCGTACACCGTCTCCAGGACGACATCGTCGGGAAGCGGTTTGCGGACGGATTTCAACCGAGACTTCAGCTCTTCGGTGACCTCCCTGCTGTTTTCCCCCATCAACATGAAGCCGAGGCCCAGGACGACCTCGCCTTCCCCTCCCGCCGTGACCGCGCCCCGTCGTATGTCGTGCCCGACCGCGACGCCGGCGATATCCTCGACGCGGACCGGTGTACCTTCGTGGGCCTCGATGACGATGTTTCCGATCTGTTCGATGGTGGTGACGCGGCCCAGCCCGTGGACGAGCAGTGACTGCCCGGAGGACACGACCTCTGCTCAATCTCCGCCGGGCTGAGCGCCGGGGCGGTGGTGTTGATCTGCACCTGCACGGGCGTGGTGTCGGGAAACGCGTCCACGGGAGTGAGCAGGACGGCGCGAATACCCCAGCCGAAACCGACTGCCGGCAGGAGTACGACGGCCAGCCTGTTCCGGAGTGACAGATCGATGATCCTGTTCAGCATCGGCTCGCCCCCGGGTGATTATTCGTCCACGCATCCCGCGCCAAGGCGGGACTTGAGGAATTCCGATTTCAACGTGTAACCGTGTGTCACCACCACCTCTTCTCGGGGGCGGATCCCTTCCAGGATCTCGACGTTAGCTGCTGCCGTGTCATCTTCACGGTTCGATTACCTGGCATTCTCGGCGGCGTCGAGCGGCCCGGCGATCACCTGTTCCACGTCGGCGACCGCCTTGTGGTAGGCTGCCAGCGTGTCGATGTATCGGCGCCTGGCTTCGAAGAGGGGAAGGGGGATGGAGATTCCCATCACGTAGGCGTTGTCGTTCGTTTCACTGAAGCGCCGAACACCGCCGCTCACCGTCAGATCC
>CAZMKB010000302.1:0-4359 GCA_964566685.1 uncultured Gemmatimonadota bacterium
GCCGAGTACGTGAGCGACGACGCCGGAACCCACACACTGAAGGGCGTTTTCGGCGATCCGATCTCGAACGACCTCGATCTCGAGATCCAGGGGGGAGGCGGGGCAGACAATCAGACCAGCCCGAGCGTGATCGCACCCATCGCACCGGCGGTCGGGATCTACGAGTACGGCCCCGGCGACTACGGAGCCCTGCGGGCCGAAACCGGGGGACACAAGGTCGTCTATTACGCATTCGGGTTCGAGGCGGTGAACACGCAGCCGACCAGAGACGAGCTGATGAGGAGAACGATCGAGTGGCTCCTGCTGCCGACGGATATCGAGGATGACGAGCCCGACGACGCTCGCCTTCCCAGGCAGGTCGCACTCGGTCAGAACTACCCCAATCCGTTCAATCCCGAGACCAGCATCGTCGTCGAGATTCCCGAGGGTGACCACCGGCAGGCGGCCGTGAACCTTTCCGTTTACTCCCTCCGCGGCAAGCTCGTCGCGACACTCGTGGACGGGCCCGTGGATCCGGGAACGCACACATTCACCTGGGACGGAAAGGACGAGAGCGCCAGAGAGGTGGCGAGCGGTCCCTATTTCTACCGCCTCTCGAGCGGGGACCGCGTGGTCACGAAGAAGATGCTGCTCACGAAATGATGTGGTTCCATTCAGCATCCATACGGTTTACACGCTGCAGGTGCCGAATCACCCGGATGCGAAGCGGGCCATCAGGCCGCTCCGAACCTGCGAACCGGCGACATCTGAGACAAGGAGCACAACCTTGACACCGAGCAGAAACAGAGGATCCGAGTCATGCCGGATCTTCACCGTCGTTCTTCTGGCCGGCTGTCTTCTGGCGGCAGGCAGCGCCCGCGCGGCGGATCCGCTGAAGGCTCCGGAGTTCACGCTCGAGGACCTCGACGGCAACACCGCCACTCTTCACCAGTTCACCGATCAGGGGCCGGTCATCATCAGCTTCTGGGCCACCTGGTGTAAACCCTGCCTGCGGGAGCTGCCGCACATGCAGGATATCTACGACAGGCACCGGGAGCGTGGCGTGAACGTCCTGGCGATCTCCGTCGACAGCCCCCGGAGCATATCGAAGGTGAAGTCCTTCGTCAGTGGGCACAACTATACGTTCACGGTCCTCCTCGACACGAACAAGGACGTGGCGAGGAAGTTCAACGCCCATCTCTTCCCGTACACGTTCATCCTGAACATGGACGGAGAAATCATCTACAAGAACTACGGCTACCGTCCCGGAGACGAGAAGAAGGTCGAGGAGAAGGTGCTCGCACTCCTGGATGAGCCGGGAGAGGATGCCTCGTCCGGACAGGGGAAGACAGGTGAGTAGCAGGGCCCCGGTTGGAAGGGGCACGGCCGTCCTCGCGGTTTTTGTCGGTCTCTCGGTGATACCGGCACCGGCTCCCGGCCAGACGCCGGATTACCAGAACATCAGCGCGTCCAACCAGCTCGAGTATTCACTCGAGGAAGACACCAACGACGAGATCGTCGAGGACTGGTTCGATTTCGATTACGACCTTTCTCCGTTCATGCTCGGATTCCGCTACGAGCTCTACCACCCGCGGGAAAACATCCAGCCGGTCCCGAGCAACGTCGTCGACTCGGCTTCCACGCAGGGATTCACCTATCGCTACATCAAGTACCGCAGCGATTCGTTCGACATGACGGTGGGGAACTTCTATGCCCTGTTCGGCCGCGGCATGGCGCTACGCCTCTACGAGGACCGGAACATACGGGTGGACAACAATCTCGACGGTATCTTCCTGGAAGCCAGGCCATGGAGGCTCCGGATGAAGGCGCTGACGGGCCGCATGGCCTCGAACGATCCCAGCTGGTTCCCGGGAATCCCCCGGAGAAGGGTCGGTCAGCTGCACGCGTTCGACGTGGAGGGAGAGGTCACGAATGATCTCAGTCTCGGGACGAGCTTTCTCTCGAACCGCTCGGGGAGCTTCTCCAAAGAGGAGCTGGCCGCGTTCAGAGGGCAGACCCGCCTCTGGCTCTTCGACATCTATGCCGAGTACGGGAGGATCTTCGATCCGTCCGAGGGAGTGAGCGCCGTGAGGCAGGACGGGAAGGGGGAAGGCTACTACCTGGCGACCTCCTTCAACACCGCGGGGCTTGGGCTCAGCTTCGAGTACAAGGACTACGAAGACTTCGACTTCTCCGCATCCGACCAGACCCCCTACAACAACCCTCCCGCTCTCTCCCGGGAGCACACGTACGCGCTCCTCAACCGCCATCCTCATCAGTTGAACGCCAACAACGAGGAGGGGTATCAGTTCGAAGGTACCTGGTCCCCCGACTACAACACGACGGTCCTCTTCAACCACTCGAACACCTGGCGGCAGAGCGGCCAGAGGATCTTCATGGAGCTCTACGGCGAGGTGGAGCGTTACTTCGGCAGAAGTCTCAGGGCCGTCGGTGCCTTCGATTACAGCGAGGAGCTGGAGGACTCGCACACGAAGAACACGACCCCGGTGGTGGAGGTCGAGTACTTCATCGACGATGTGAACAGCTTCCGGGGCGAGTTCCAGCACCAGCACACCGAGGGAGACACCATCGATCTCGAAGGCGGCGGTTTCTTCTGGCTGGGTGAGTTCGATCACCGCTACATCCTCCTCGAGTACGCCCGCGCTCCGAAGTGGACCATCTCTCTCGTCCACGAGTGGAGCGACGAGGTGGAAGGGCAGGGGATTGCCGGGGCGGATCAGACCGACCGCACGAGCTGGACCATGGCCATGGTCAGCTACAACATCACGCAGAGCAATAACATCAGCGTCATGTACGGTCAGCGGCACGGCGGGTTCAACTGTGTCGGCGGGGTGTGCAGGTTCGAGCCCGAGTTCGAAGGGCTCGAAGTGAAGCTGTTTACCAGGTTCTGATCAATCCGGGAGACCGGCCAGCGTCTTTTCGAATCTGTCGTGCGCCAGGGAATCGTAGAGGCAGAACACCACCCGCTCGAGACCCGTTTGCCCCTCGAGATATCCCCGCACGGTCTTCAGCATGATGACGGAGCACCTCTCCAGCGGATAGCCGTATATACCCGTGCTGATGGCCGGGAAGGCGATGCTCTTCAAAGAGTTCTCGTCGGCCAGCTTCAGTGCGCTGAGCGTTGCCCGGCGCAGCTCCTCATCCTCGTCCCCTTCGCCCATCCGTGGCCCGACGGCGTGAATGACGTGACGTGACGCGAGCTTCCCGCCGCCCGTGATGGCGGCCTCTCCCACGTCGATTTCACCGATCTCGTCGCACTCCTCCTGGATCGTTTCCCCTCCCCTGCGGCTGATGGCCCCCGCAACTCCTCCACCCAGCTGCAGGTGCCGGTTGGCGGCGTTCACGATCGCGTCGGTGTCGAGCTCGGTGATGTCCCCCTGGACGATCTCGACGGTACCTTTTCCGAATGTTCTCTGCATGTTCTCACCCTGCCGAAGGAGATTCATGGGACGTGCGGGTCTTCTCACCAGAAGATACAAATGTGAGGGCAGTTTGAAAAGGGGCACGGGACATCCCCGGTTTCTTCCGAAAGCGCCTGCCGGTTGGCGATTCGAAAAAGGGACCGGAAAGACCTTGCCGGTCTCTTCAGGAATACGTATTCTCAGGCGGCAAAGGGATGTCGGGGGAATACGTGAAGCCGGGGAGGCCGTCATGAGCAGCGGGAACACCATGTCGGAGGGATGGCTCTGCCTCGAGATCGTTGCTCCGCACGAGGCGGCGGACCGCCTCTCCGCCCTTCTGCACGAGCTCGGCTGCCTGGGCACGCACGAGAAATCCGGCGTGGACTGCTGGCGCGTAGAGGCGTATTTCCCTTCCGGGACACCGGCCTCTCCCCTGAAGGCGGCACTCAACGAAGCGTTCGATCTCCTGGCTGCCTCCCTGTCCCTCCGGGGAACTCTCCTCTTCCGGGAGCGGATGGTCCCCACACATGATTGGGAGCTCTCCTGGCGAAGGAGCCTGAAATCATTCCACGTGACCGATCGGGTCGTCGTCAGGCCGACGGTCTGCGACTACCGGCCGGAACCGGGAGAGATCGTAATCGCCATGGACCCGCGCATGGCGTTCGGGTCGGGTCACCACGAAACGACCGGGCTTGCGGTGGCCGGACTAGAGGAAAGGGTGATGCCGGGCTGCTCGGTCCTCGATGCAGGGGCCGGAACGGGAATCCTGGCAATCGCCGCCGCCCTGATCGGGGCGGGACGGGTAATCGCCGTCGAAGTCGATCCGGTCGCCTTCGAGAACATGAAGGAAAACATACGGCTCAATCGACTCGAAGGCCGTATCGAAACCGTCCTTGCGCGGCTGGGTGATGCTCCCCGGGAGGAGGTCGATCTGGTCGCGGCGAACCTCGACCGGGAC
>CAZMKB010000303.1:0-4356 GCA_964566685.1 uncultured Gemmatimonadota bacterium
TCCGCCTTATCTGTCTTCGAGCACGACGGGGCTACCGGTCCGGGCGGGTGGGGGACCCGGCAGACTCCTCGACGGCGTCGTCACACCGGCCGGAACGGCCCCTCCTGCTTTCTCAGACCGGCTTCAGGGAGGAGACCTCGTGGTGGGAGACGATCCTCCGGACGAGACGGTCACGATCCTCTCGGACACCCTGGTGACCGGCACGATCACGGTCATGAACCAGGGACTCCTGAGAGTGGACGGGGCCACGCTCTCTCTCGAGGGCGACCTCTTGCTCCAGGACCAGGGCCGCTTCGAGATGGATTCCAGTGAACTCTCGGTGCTCGCGGACTGGCTCTACGAGTACCGGTGCCGGCTCTCAGGCGATGCGAGCCTCGATATCGTCGACTCGCGGCTCTCCTTCGGCGGACAGAACTGGGAGCTCGTCGGGATAGGCAGCAGCGTGCTCGAGATCATGGGTTCCACCTTCCCGGCCGGGTTCATGACGACGCTCCTCCTCCAGGAAGCCTCCATGACGGTCACCGGCTGCACGAGGCCCGGCGAGTACATCGCCATGGACAGCACGAGCATCTCCTTCATCGACTGCGACAGCATCCTGGTCTGGCTGAATTTCCCGGAAGGATCCTCGGGTCTCATCGAGCTTCCCGGCTCGGATAGCCTGATCGTGGACTGGGAGTTCCCGGGAGGATCCGCCGGTGGAATCGACTACACGATCGATGTCACGAATACGACGCACATGCTCTCCGGAGTTCTCTCCTCCAACGATTCCGAGGTGACCATAGAGCGGTCCGACCTGATCGCCCTCGGCATCATCTTCTGGGAAGCGCTCGAGGACACGATCCACCTGGCGGGGCTTCTCAACGACTCGCACTACGACGACTACGCCGTTCCACTCACAGACCGGACGCTCCATCTCGTCGACACTCACGTGAACGCCTGGAATGTGTATCCCTTCGACTCCACGGCGGTTCGGATCGAGAATTCCATCTTCGGCGAGACGCTGGCCGACGACGACTCCCGGATGGAGATTTGGGGATCGATCTGCGACGGACGCGGCGGCTACGTCGGGTCCTTCGGCGACGCGGAGCTGATCGGCTTCTTCTCCTCCATCCTCACGCACGTCAACGCACGGAACCGCTCGCTCATGCTCTTCTACGAGTCCGCACTCCTGGGACAGAAGGTGACGGTCTCGGGCCAGGCGATCATGGCGCTCCTCAACACCACGCCGTCCGTCCGGCCCTCCGTCGAGGACAGCGCCCTCCTCGCCGAGGCGGCCATCGTGCTGCCCGCCGTCACTCCCGCCGGATCGCGGATTCCGGTGACGGGAACCGCCATGATCACGCCCGCGCCCTTCAACCCGTTCGTCATGGATCACTATGTCCTGAGCTACAGCGCGGGGTACGAGCCGGTGGATTCGGGCCGGGTCGTGATCGATTCGGTTCACCTGCCGGTCATGACGGACACGCTCGGCGTCTGGGACACCCGCGGCCTCGAGCCCGGTCCCTACACGCTCGAGCTCACCGTGAGAAGCACGTTCGTCGACACATTCCGCGTCGACCTCACCACCCTCGAGGCGGTCTACCTCGGCGAGGGCACCGGTATCGACCGGCCCCCCCCGGAAGGCGGAAGACATCCCCGGCGGCTCGAGCTCGCCCAGAACGTTCCGAATCCGTTCAATCCGAACACGCGGATCGGATTCGTCCTGGAAGACGATTCCCGGGTCGGTCTCCGGATCTACGACGTGAGGGGGCGGTTGGTGCGATCGCTCCTCGACGGGGTGTTCCCGGAGGGATCGCACGCGATCGTGTGGGACGGCACCGACGACCGTGGCTCACGCCTCCCGTCCGGCCCCTATTTCTACCGGCTCGAGACGCCCGTCGCTCTGGCCGTCCGCAGGATGCTCCTTCTCCGGTGAGCGCGGGGAGAAACTACCGCACCTTCTCTACTACCCGCAGGAGGTCGGCTTCGGGGTCGTCTTCAGGGCCAGCTCCTGCTTTCTCGCGCCGAGCTGCACGAGGATCACACCGGAGAGGATCAGCGCCGCGGCCAGGGCCAGCATCCAGTCGAGACGCTCGTCGAGGACGGCCCAGCCCAGGATCACGGCGATGACCGGGTTGATGTACGCGTAGGTCGAAACCAGGGCCGCCGGCAGGTTGGACAGGGAGTAGATGTATGACCCGTATCCCACGATGGAGCCGAACACGATCAGGTATCCCATGGCGGCCAGCCCGCGGGGGTCCAGCGTGAAACGTGCGATCTCGCCGTTGACCGTTCCGACGAAGGTGAGCATGATTCCCCCGAAGAGCATCTGAAAGGCCGCCGCCATGAGCGGCGGGGCCTCGACTTTCCGGTACTTCGCGTAGATGGAACCGGCGCCCCACGAGAGCGGCGCGATGAACATGGCGACGATCCCTTTCGTGTAGGCCGCCGTGACAGAGCCGCGGACCTCGGGCCAGAGGAGGACGACGAGGCCGGCGAAGCCGATCAGGATGCCGGTTGCCTTGAGCAGGTTCAGCCGCACGCCGCGCGGCATGGCCGACTCGATTCCCACGATCCAGAACGGGAGCGTGGCGACGATGAGCGCCGCGAGCCCGCTCGGCACCCACTGCTCAGCCCACACCACGGTGCCGTTCGCGACCGTGAGAAGCGCGATTCCCACGACGGCCAGGTCGAAGAGCTCGTGAGGACCCGGGAGCTTCGCGCCTTTCGAGAGCAGGTAGCCGAGGAGGATCGATCCCGCGATGATGAAGCGGAGACCGGCGAAGAGCCCGGGCGGGAGGACCCCGACGCCGATCCGGATGGCGAGATAGGTCGTGCCCCAGAAGAAGCACACCGCTCCCCAGGCCAGGTATGCCTTCATCCTGTCGGTGACGGCCATGGTTCTCTCTTCACGGTATCACGAGTAATCAACCGCCTTCAGTGATCGATAGAATGTATGCGACCATCTCTCGAAATGCCAGATGAGAAAAAACCAAAATTATCACTTGACATATGATATTCCGGTGTCTATAAAAGGTGTAATCGTCAGGGGGCTGCACGGCTCCTTCGACGAGTCGAGATGCTCGACGACACCCGGAATTGAGACCGGTAAGGGAGTTGTGAAGAACGATTCGCTTCCCGCTTCCGGGTATTTCGTTGCGACAGGGATCCGGCCACTACAGTGTACACGCTTCGTCGGAAAGAGACCGGCGGAGAGAAAGCGAGAAACAGAATGAGTTCCTTGTTAAAAACCACCGTGACACTCCTGAGCATTTTCGCACTCGGCATTACCGGCGCCTCGTACCTGCAGGCGGGCGGCAGCAACGGCGACACCGATGCCATCCTTCACTTCGAGATCCTGTTCGACGGCTTCTGTGATGGAATGACGATCGATGTCGACACCTCGGACGGCATCGCAACCGGTGTCTGGTCGAGCCCCTGCGCCACCTGTCCGTTCACCAACCTGGTCGCCGGAACGACGGGCGACATCGTGGGGCCGCTCGGCTACACGACGAACCTCAGCTCCGACAACGTCGGCGACCTGGGCCCCGTCGATCTCTTCACGAGGCTGAACCTCGGCAACACCTGGGCTCACTACAACATGGACGGCTCCGTTTTCAACTCCGGCACTTTCTCGCCCTGTGCCGCCGGCGCGGTTGCACCCGAAGGTGCAATGCCCTCCTTCGCTCCTGAAGGGTTCGACTACGAGTACTAGTCCGCGGGTTGAACGAGTGCACACGAACGAAACGAGAATGAGCTGAGACAGGGACTGATTTCACGTGTTTCGAAGAAAACGGCCGGGTACCGAAAGAGATTTTACGGGGGGTCAGCCTCGCGAGGCTGACCCCTTCGAGCTTTCACGAGATTACACTATGAATCCTCACGGAAGAAGGAGCGATCCGAGCGCCGCTCCGCCGGGAGAGTACGAAGGCGAGCAATCGAAAGAGAGGGGGAGAGCCCATGCGAGGTACCATGGAACCGGCAGTATTCCTCATGATCGTCAGCATCCTTCTCGTGCCGTCCATGCCGCCGGCGCAGGTATTTCAGGGTGAACCGGAGGAGCCGCCCGCCGGAATCTTCATCGAGGAGACCACGCATGGTTTCGGAACGATCCTCCTCGGCGAGACGGTGGCGGCGTCGTTCCCCTTTCACAACCTCGGCCGGAGCGAGCTGACGCTGACTCAGGCACCCGACAAGGACAGCAGGCTGTATATCCGCATCTCCCCCGAAACCGTGGAGCCCGGGGGCTCCGGCATCATCGAAGTGTTCCTGTCTGCCCGGGGATTCTACGGCGAGGTCACCGACTCCGTCACCGTCCTCACCGCAGATCCCGACCGGCCGAAGATCACGCCCACGATGACCGGAACCGTCAGGCCC
>CAZMKB010000304.1:0-4322 GCA_964566685.1 uncultured Gemmatimonadota bacterium
CGGCGGATCTCCTCGGTCGCCGCCGCCCGCGGGAACGCCGCGGTCCCACTCCCCGTCTTCGAGGTTGAAACTCTGGATTGTCCAGCCCTTGTCGGCCTCGAAGTCGTCGCTGAAGAGTTCCTCGATGAGGCAGACCCCGAACGAATACGCAGACTCCGGGGCTCCGGGGGGTGAGGTGACCATCGTCCCGCCGTCCCCCTCGGCGCTGAAGTAGAACTGGGGCTGGTCGCCGGGAAGGGTTGCGGGAATCGCGGCCGTGTAGATGTCGTCACCCTGGTGCGTCAGGTCGATCTCGGAGTACGGGTCATCCGGCGAAAACCGGTAGTGGAGTTTTCCCGTGCCGGGGACATAGATTTCCTGGCCGTCGCGGATCTCGATCGTTACCGGGATCTCGGTTCCCGGCGGCTGCAACTCACCGGGGAGACCTTCCGGAAACAGGAGAGAGAGGATGGGCAGCGTCCCCATGGAGAGGTTCGGATTACCCCAGAGCGCCCCCCACTCGAACATCTCGTACTTCGTGTAGTACCACAGCCCGTAAGAGTACATCTGGTAGAGGGCCCACTGGTGGGCCTGGCCCTGCGTGTATTCTCCCGACGTACAGCAGGTCGTGAAGAAGTAGTCGAGCGACTGCGAGGATCCGTCCATCGGGTCGTCCCAGGCGGGCATGCCGTAGGCGACTTTCGTCGCGCCCAGGAATCCCACGCCTCCCTGCTGGAGCATCGATTGCCCGATGTTCAGGTAGTCGGTGTCGGAGTTGCTGCAGGCGTCGGCGAAGATGATGGCCGGGTAGTCGTCGTTCAGGATCGAGCAGTCGGAGGAACTGATGAAGTACGGCGAGCCGTTGTACATGATGTGAGCCGACGTCGGCGATCCGTGTCCGGCCCAGTTCACGAAGGAGTAAGTCCCGGAAGACCAGTCGGACCTGACATTCGCGTTGGTGAGGTTCATGTCGCACGGGTAGGTGGAGTAGCCCTCCTCGTACATCTTCGTCATGGTCCAGTCGGCCATCCAGGGGTGGAGGCCCGTGTCGGTCTTGTACTCCATGAGAACCGCGTTGTCGGTGTCGGACCAGAAGAAGGCCCCGAGGAGCAGGATGTTCTTCTTGAAGGACGGATCGCTGTTGTTCTCGTAGGCGATGGACTTGTCGCAGATGTGCTGGACGGTGGCCGCGTCGCTCCAGGGGATGCGGCCGACGTTCACCTCGGCCGTGAAATCGATCGGATCCGAGTCCTCGCCGTAGAGATGGTCGCCGTCGGCGTCCCACGAGTCGCCGTCCGGCAGCGACAGCTCGGCGTAGTAGTAGTCGGTCTCGGGCTTGCCGTAGCCCGCGTCCTGCCAGGTGCGGCGCATCGGGACGTCGTCGTAGTGACCCACCAGACAGACGTCCTCGATTCCCCATTCGCCGGAGGGGTATTTCTCGCGGAGGAAGTTCCGGATCTTCTCTGCAAGGTCGTATCCGGTGTAGTTGTCGGCGATCCACTCCACGGTGACGACGTTCACCGTCCGCCCCTTGCTCGCCTCCCAGTCCGCCAGTGTCTGGACGTCGTCGGTCAGGGACTCGAGGGTGATGATCACGTAGTCGTAGAGACCGCGCGCCGGGGCGGGAGGATACCAGGCCTGCGACGAGCGGTAGTTGACGATCATCTTCTCCGCCAGCCGCTCGGTGCCGGAGAGGCCGTCCGCCAGCACGACGCCGGCCGGCAGATTTTCCGGCTCCTCGTAGAGCACCGTGACCCGGATCGATGCGTGGCAGGACAGCTTTCCGCTGCCGGTGTCGTAGCTGAAGGGAAAGATCCGGACGTTCGCCAGGTTGTATTTCCGGAATCCTCCCTGGCCGACGAATTCACCGGAACCCGCCGGGTACACCGCTTCCCGACCGTAGACGGCATCGAAGGCGGCGTCCCTTCGTGCTCTCTCGCGGTCGGAGACCTCCGGATTCTCTTCACCGAGCACACGGGGAAGGCCGACCGGCTCGATCCGGTATGTCCCGGCAAGCACTTCGGTGCCGATGGACTCGCAACGAATCCCCGTGACGCGTGCTCCGGGCGGGATTGCAATACTCACCACCTTCGCGGGAAGGT
The DNA here is from genome assembly GCA_964566685.1 of uncultured Gemmatimonadota bacterium. GTDB lineage: Bacteria > Gemmatimonadota > CAZMKB01 > CAZMKB01 > CAZMKB01 > CAZMKB01. The sequence goes on from CAZMKB010000304.1 coordinate 2,082, forward strand.
TCGGGCATCCCGGAACCAGATGGCGGCCGAACGACTCCATCTGTATCTCGTCACCGTCACCGGTTGAAGTTATGTCGTAGGAACCGCTCTCGATGGTGACCGTCACCGAGCTCGTTCCGCTGCCGGCGATGGCGGGGCCCGGAGCCGATATGAGGGTCGAGAGAAGGAAGAGAGAGAGAATCGTGAACAGACCCGGGTGTTTCTTCATCGCTGTCCTCCTGTGCTGGCGATGTTGTGTGATTTGGTTGCCCTCATTGTAGCAGATCGGAGGAAGTCTGTCAACCAACATAGCGACGATGTTTCAACTTGACACCTCGTGCGGGCCGGACTATCATCCATCTCGAGACTGGCATGAATATTCCATAAAGGAGATCGTCGGATCCGGACTTTCGCCGGGTCACCCCGTACCGGATCCGCGTCCTGAAGATTTCTGCGAGGAGGAGCAATGGAGTGCACGGCCTGCGGAAACATGCTCCGTGTCTGCGCTGCTTTCGGACTGCCTCTTCGTTCGCTCCCGTGAACGTGCCCTGGCCGAGATTCTGGCCTCCCAGGGTCAGGAGTAACGCCATCCGTCATTTCTTCCCGTTTTTCGCGATCCGTGTGGCCTCGCGGATCATCTGCATCGCGTAGCCCCACTCGTTGTCGTACCAGGCCATGACCTTCACCAGATTCCCGTCCACGACCCGCGTCATTCCGAGGTCCACGATCGAAGCACGGGGGTCCTTGATGATGTCCGACGAAACCAGCTCATCGTCCGAGGCACCGAGGATGTCCCGGTAACGGTCACTGCCGGCTTCCTCGCGGAATATCCCGTTCACCTCTTCGACCGTCGTCTCCCTGCTCGTGACGAAGATGATGTCCGCGATCGATCCCACGGGAATCGGAGCCCGGATGGCCACGCCGTCGAACTTCCCTTTGTACTGCGGGAGCGCTTTCGTGGCCGCCACCGCCGCACCCGTGGAGGTGGGGACGAAGTTGGCGGCGCCGGCGCGTCCTCTCCGCATCTTCTTCTGTGGCGCGTCGACGATCGACTGGCTGGAGGTGTAGGCGTGTATCGTCGTCATGACGGCCTTCTCGATGCCGATGCGACGCCCCATGATCTCGACGACCGGTGTGATGCAGTTCGTCGTGCAGCTCGCACAGGAGATGACCGACTGGTTCCCTTCCTGTTCCGGATCGCTGACGCCGTGAACGACCGTCGCCACGTCTTCGCTCTTGGACGGCGCGGAAAGGAGCGCGTGCTTCGCCCCGGCCTTTATGTGTTTCTCCAGGTCCTCGCGCCTGGTGAAAACACCGGTCGACTCGAAGACGATCTCGATCCCCATCTCCTTCCACGGCAGCTTCGCGGGATCCTTCTCGGACAGGAACCTGTACTCCCTGCCGTCGATCACGAGCTTCCCGTCGCCCGCTTCGACCTTCCGGTCGAATCTGCCGTAGACCGTGTCGTACTTGAGCAGGTATGCGATGTTCTCGGGCGGAACGAGATCGTTCACCGCCGTCAGCTCGAGCTCGGGCGTGTCCAGTATCAGCTTGATGAGGGCACGGCCGATCCGTCCTGTTCCGTTGACAGCAACTCTGGTCATTCCTTACCTCCCTGCGTGTGACGCGCCGCGGTTCATGCTCCTCCGTGCACCACTCCTTTGCGGTGCGGATTCGGTCTGCATCCTTTCCCCATACTATAGAACGGCTCTCCGGCCTGTCAATCGGAGGAAGGATGCCTCGACGGTCCTTTGCTGCCGGGAACGCACCCTCACACCCACATCGCGCTCGATGACGCCATTGCGCAGGGCACCCTCTTCTGCAACATGCTGGCCGAGAACCGGGGCACCCGATAATTCATCGCTCTGAGGGCGGGGAGCAGGTGGAATCGCCTTCTTTCCTGTTGACAGGATCGACGGGGTACCATAAAATCCCTTCACGGACAGTGATGAAATGATATCGATCCCGGGGTCCATCCATCCCGCAACGGTGAGTTTCCACCATGGCATTTTCGAAATCGATGCTGTGTATCGCCGCAATCCTGGCGCTTCTCGGGACCTGCTGCGGGAACGGACGGAACAGCAGGCATCACAACCTCCTCCTCATCACCATCGACACCACCCGGGCCGACCGGATCGGGGCCTACGGGGCGGGCGACGTGGAGACACCCGCCCTGGACGGGCTGGCGGAGAAGGGTGTCCTCTTCACCGGTGCCTATTCCCCGGTTCCGCTCACCCTCCCGTCCCACGCCACGATCCTGAC
>CAZMKB010000305.1:0-4314 GCA_964566685.1 uncultured Gemmatimonadota bacterium
AGGGTCCGCATCCGCAGGAAACCGCGCTACGTCACCGAGGACTGTACCGCCTGTAATGACTGCGTCGATGTCTGCCCTGAGCCGGGCGGAAACGAGTGGGAAATGTCCATGGGAACCCGCAAGGCGATCTACATACCATTCCCCCAGGCGGTGCCGTCCATCTACACGCTCGATCCGGACCGCTGTCTCAACTCGAAGCTCCAGTCACCGACCGGCTCTCGTGTACTCGCCTGCGTCGCCTGCCAGGATGCGTGCAAGCCCGGGGCGGTCGACTTCGACATGCGGCCCGAGATCGTCGAGCGGGACATCGGTGCCATCATCGTGGCGACCGGCTTCGAGCAGACCGGCGGCGAACAGGCCCGCCAGTACGGGCTTGGCCGTTACCCCGATGTCCTCACCAGTATCGAGTTCGAACGGCTGCTCTCGGCTTCGGGTCCCACCGGCGGTGAACCGCTGAGGGCGTCGGACGGCCGTCCGCTCCAGGACGTCGTATTCATACAGTGCGTGGATTCACGGAATCCCGAGCACGGCGTCCCCTACTGCTCGGGAATCTGCTGCATGTACACCGCCAAGCACGCTCTGCTTCTCACCCACAAGGTTCCGGACGCACGCGCCTACGTGTTCTACATGGACATCCGGGCAGGCGGGAAGGACTACGAAGAGTTCGTCCAGCGGGTGAGGGAGGAGGAGCGGGTCGTGTATGTCCGCGGCCGGATCAGCCATGTCGTGGAGCGCGGGAACAAGCTGGTCGTCTCCGGCGTCGACACCCTCTCCGGCAGGCGGATGGAGATCGAAGCAGACCTGGTGGTCCTGGCCACGCCGGTCGAGTCCACGGCCCGGGACGGGGTGGCGGGCCTCCTGCGCATCGCCACCGACGACCACGGATTCCTCCGTGAGGCGCATCCCAAGCTGCGGCCCGTGGAGACGCTCTCGGCGGGCATCTTCCTGGCCGGCACCGTGCAGGGGCCGAAAGACATCCCGGCCACGGTCTCGCAGGCCTCCGCGGCCGCATCCAAGGCGCTGGAGCTCCTCTCCCAGGAAATCCTGAAACGTGATCCCACGGCTGCTCATGTCAATGAAACCCACTGCATGGGGTGCTTCGAGTGCCTGCAGGTGTGTCCGTACCAGGCCATCGAAAGGCGGGAGATCCGCGACCGGGACGGCAATCTCCTGCGCCTCGTGGCATGGTCCAATCCCGCGATGTGCGAGGGCTGCGGCCTCTGCGCCGTGACCTGTCGCAGCGGATGCGTAGACATCGACGGCTACACCGACGAGCAGATCTTTGCGCAGCTGGCCGCGCTGGCCCCGCTGCCGGAGGAGCTGAAACCATGAGCGGCGTGCAAGCCGAACAGAAGAAGACCGGTGATGCCGCAACGCCCGCGGACTGGCAGCCGCGTGTGACCGCTTTCGTGTGCAACTGGTGCACCTATGCCGGTGCCGACCTCGCCGGGACCTCGCGGATCGAGTATTCCCCGAACGTATGCATGGTGCGGTTCCCGTGCACCGGCCGCATGAACCCGCTCATGATCTTCAAAGCCTTCGAGTACGGGGCCGACGGAGTGATCGTGTCCGGCTGCCATCCGGGTGACTGTCACTACGTTCACGGCAACCTGGTGGCGCGACGCCGGTTCACGGTGCTGCGGTCGCTCCTGGACTTCATCGGCATCGACCTCAGGAGGATCCACTTCTCCTGGGTGTCCGCGGCCGAGGGAAAGAAGTGGGCGGAGGTCGTCGAAAAGGCAACGGCAGCCGTGCGCGAGGCCGGACCGATGAAGAATTTTCGACAGCCCGCCGAAGCGCCGGACGTCGAACTGCCTCCCCTCGCCGAAATCTACCGCAGGGCACCGGAGCCGAACGAACTCGACAGCCTGCGGGAACACATGCAGAAGACGGCGGCGGATCTCCTGTCGTCTGAACGGGTGAACATGGTGATCGGCTACCGGGCAGGATCCCTCGGTGGCAGATCCGTGCCGGTCATGATCACGGACGCCGGAGAGGCAGGCCGGCTCGACTGGGGAACCGGCTGCTGGACCAACCTGGCCGCCTACCTTCCGGAAGCCGTGAAGAAGGCAGGCCGGGTCGCGGTGATCATGAAGAAGTGTGACACGGGGGCCGTCAGCGGGCTCGTCCGTGAGAACCAGATAGGGAGAGAAGACGTGATGATACTGGGAGCACCGTGTTTCGGTGCCGTGATCGACGGCGAGCCGGCGGTCAAATGCGCCGATTGCGACGGGGAGCCCGTCTCACTCTGCGACCTGGTCATCACCGCCGACGGTACGAGCGAGGTGATACCCGGGGCAGGGGCATCCGACGGTGACTCCACGAATCCGAAAGACGAGCAGATCGCCTACCTGGAGTCGCTCCCCGCCGATACCCGCTGGCGGTTCTGGCAGCAGCAGTTCAGCCGGTGTATTCGGTGTTACGCGTGTCGTGCGGCGTGTCCGTTCTGCTACTGCGAGTCCTGTATCGTCGAGAAGCACCGGCCCCAGTGGATATCCCCGGCGATCGACAATCTCAACAACACCGCATGGAACATAACGCGTGCTCTTCACCTGGCCGGGCGATGCGTCGGATGCGACGAGTGCGCCCGGGCGTGTCCGGCGGACATCCGCATCGATCTCATCAATAGGAAGCTGGAACAGGAAGTGGCACGGCATTTCCCTGCCGCCGAACTGGAAGCGGAGGCGAAATCGGTCCTGGTCGATTTCCGGATGGAAGACTCCGACGATTTCATACTGTGAGGAATCCGACTCATGAGCAGCACAGCGTGGCGTCTGTCCGATCCCGATCTGCGAAAATGGCTGGACTCGCTGATCGATGACGGTTGTACGGTTGCGGCGCCGGTAAAGGAAGACGGCGTCCTTCTCGTCCGGCCAGTCTCGTCGGCCGATCAGGCCGTCCTTCCTCCGTCGGGAAAGACGAGATGGTCGGCGAAGGAGTTCCTCTTTCCCCGCTCCGAGACGCTCTACACATTTTCCGTCGACGGCGGTTCGGTGAAACTCTCGGATCCTCCGGACGAGGAGCACCGTACGATCGTGATCGGGGTGCGGCCCTGCGACGCAGCGGGATTCGCCGTTCTCGACCGCACCTTTCTCGGCGGGACTCCCGACTCTCTCTACCGCCGGCGCAGGGAGAACATCGTCGTCGTCTCCGCCGCCTGCGCCGACGCCGATCCCGAGTGCTTCTGCACCGCGGTGGGTGGATCGCCGGCCGGGAAGACAGGGAGCGATCTCCAGATCGTGCCTCTCGATGACGACTGGCTGCTCCTCTCACAGACGGAAAAGGGCGCAGCCCTGGTCGAGCCCGCCGCCGGGAAGTGGAAGCCGGCACCGGCGGAGGATTTGAAGAAGGCGGAGGAGCTCGCCGCCCGTGCCTCCTCCCGGATGGAGCGGAACCCCGTCAAAAGGGAGTGGGGCCGCCTGCTCGAAGAGGGATTCGACCATCCGGTGTGGGAACGTGTTGCAGAGCACTGCCTGAGCTGCAGTACCTGTGCGTACGTGTGCCCCTCCTGTTCGTGCTTCGACATGAACCACGAGGGCAGCGCCTGGTGCGGCAGCCAGTGCCGGTCGTGGGATGCCTGTACGTTCGCTCTTTTCACGAAGCATGCGTCGGGGCACAACCCTCGGGAAACCAGGGCGGACCGGTACCGCCAGCGGGTGCTGCACAAGTTCGCGTTCACCGAAAACGATCAGGAGACATTCCGCTGCGTCGGATGCGGTCGCTGTATCACCCTGTGTCCCGCCGGCCTCGATATTTTCGAGGTCGTCCAGTCCGTCGTTGCCGCGATAGAGGAGGAGTCCACGGATGAGAGCCGCTGAATCCCTTCCCGGCACGAATGTCTACCGTCCCCATCTGATGAGGATCGGCAGGGTGCTCAAGGAGACACCCGACGTCAGGACGCTCTCCATGGAATTCGTCGATCAGAGAGATGCGGAGGCCTTCGGCGGCTGGGCTCCCGGCCAGTTCGCCGAGTTCACCGTGTTCGGTTCCGGCGAGTGTGTCTTCGCGATCTCCAATGCACCCTGGCGGCGGGGCGACGGCGGCTCCGAGCCCGTGATCGAGTGCACGTTCCGCGACGTCGGCAAGGTCACCCACGCTCTGAGAGGCCGGTCGGCGGGGGACGTGATAGGATTCCGGGGCCCCTACGGCAACTCGTTTCCCATCGACGACTGGCGGGGAAAGGACCTCGTCTTCATCGGCGGCGGCATCGGCATGGCCGCCCTCAGGTCCGCCCTGCTCGATGTCCTGGACCGGAGCTCGGAGTTCGGAGAGATCGTCGTCCTCAACGGAGCCCGCACGGTCGCCGACATCGTC
>CAZMKB010000306.1:0-4302 GCA_964566685.1 uncultured Gemmatimonadota bacterium
GGATTCCGCTTCGATGAATGCCGCCAGGCGCCGTGACAGCTCACCGGCCACCTCCGGTTCGTCGGTGATCAGGTTCTCCTCCTCGGCCGGATCGTGGGACACCCGGTACAGCTCGGGCTCCGGTGCGTCGATGTACTTCCATTCGCCGCTTCGAATCCCCCGCACGTCACTCCACCCGTAGTTCAGATACGGGAACATCGTTTCAGTGTAGATGAACCTCTCGACCGCCTCTTCACCCTCCATCATGGCCACCAGACTCCGGCCGTCCACCTCGAGGTGGTGTTCGATCTCGAGAAGATCCAGCACCGTCGGAACGATGTCGGCCAGGCTGATGACTCCCGCGACCCGCTTTCCCGCAGGGACCCTCGGCGGATACCTGATGATGAACGGAACTCGAACCGTGGACTCGTAGATGAAGATCGAGTGAGTCGCTTCTCCATGGTCTCCCAGGCCTTCACCGTGATCTCCGGCCATCAGGAGCAGCGTGTTGTCCAGGAGTCCGCGGGAACGCAGCTCATCTATGACGTTCCCGACGTTGTTGTCCACATAGGCGATCTCCCCGTCGTACGGGCGATCGAGATACGGTGCGGCATAGCCCGGCGGCGGGGTGTAGGGGTAGTGGGGGTCGAAGTAGTGTATCCAGAGGAAGAACCGTTCCTCCGACACCTCGCGCAGCAGGTTGGTCGCCCTCCTGGTGACGAGGGACGCCGAGCGTTCCGAGATCTCCTTCATGCGGATGGGGTTCTCACCGGCGGTCTCGAACGCCATGGTGAACGATGTAGTGGGGATGGGGAGCTCGTCGTCATAGTACTCGAATCCCTGGTCGAGGCCGTAGCCGGAGTCGAGGACGAAAGCGCCGATGACGGCTCCGGTGCGGTAACCCCTGTCTTCCAGGATTTCGGCGAGGGTGGTCGCCTGATCGGAGAGACGGTAGGTGGTGTTGTCCCGGATACCGTGCCGGGTCGGATAGAGTCCGGTCATCATCGTCGTGTGCGAGGGAAGCGTGAGGGGGGCCGGCGCGATGGCGTTTTCGAAGAGAACACCTCCCGCAGCCATCGCGTCGATGGTGGGTGTGGTTTGTCCCGGATAACCGTAGCAGCCCAGGCGATCCGCCCGGACGGTGTCGAGCGTGATGATGAGAAGGTTCTTTTTCGGGGCGCCGGTCGTTACAATGGTGAAGACCGCGTAGGCGAAGAGGAGTGCGAGGACGAGGAGACCTCCGAACACGAGCACACGCCGGCCGATCTTCGGACCGGAGGATTCTTGCCAGGTTCGAGCATTTCGAAAATGCCGGGAGGGTTTCATCCCGGATCTCTTCCTGTTCTTCACCCGCGCCCCCTTTTCGTCTGTAACATGGTGCTAATTTAACACAAAGTCCGGTCGAATTCCACAGGTTCTCCGGCGCCGGCAGGTGGTGAACTGCTTGACAGACGTTTGCAGCGGTAGTAATTATAATGCTCGATGAATCAGGCCAGATCACGAAATTCCAGCGAGGTGAACATGCGACAGTCTCCCATTATCATGACGATCCTGCTCTCACTGACGATCGCGTTTCTCCAGTGCGGGGGCGGTCAGAAACAGGACGAGGAGCAGGAAGGGCTGGCGGAAACGGGGCTTCGGTCCGGAGTCGAAGCCGGCCTCATCGAGAAAAGCACCGCCGTCATCCGCGGCGACACCTATGAAGTATACATCCAGGAAGCCAACAGCAAGATCTATCACGAGCTCGACATTCCCGCCCGCGGGGCCGTCTACATGAGGATCTGCGGACTGCCCGCCGAGGCCGGGGAAGCCGGTGCGGTGAAGTTCGACGTCATCGCCGACGAGGAAGGCGATTCGCCGTTCACGATCTTCGGCGGATACGTGAGCCCGCTCGCATCACTGGATGACATCGGCCAGCACATCAACGTCACCGTGGATGCCTCCAGGCTGTCCGGAGAGCTGGTCGAGCTCACCCTTCGACTGGTGGGAGACGAGGGCCAGACGCTCGCCTGGACGGAGCCCCTGTTCCGCCCGTTCCCCGGCCAGCAGGAAGAGTAGGCGGGCGGAAAAACCGACTGGAACCCGACAGCACTGTCCGGAATCCGGACACGATCACGGACGTCATATCGGAAGCGAAACGGGTGTTTCTCCCCTGAGTGTCCGCTATATTCCCTTCTCATATATCAAGTTAATTAATATTGTTACTTAATGTATCTTCATGGCACAGGAATTGCTTTTCCTGTTGCACCAACGGGAGGGATGAGATGGTCGCGCAACTCTACCGTCGAATGACGAAAGCGCTGACAAAACTGGTACGAAAACCCTATCTCATGTTCTGAACGGAGGTTGGCGTGTTACGGCAGAAGCACCATGTCGTCATCGAGAGCGAGCGGCTCGGCAGAATCGCCGTCGAGGAGGACATGGTCATTTCACTCGTCAATGGCGGGAACGGCTCCGGCACCCCCCGGTCCTTCGTTCTCCTCGGTCTCGGGAGGCTGTCACCGTTTCTGTTCCTCGTCTCGGTCGACCTGCCGAACACTTCGTATGCCGTCATCGATCCGCGGACCGTTCTGCCGGATTATCATCCTGCCGTCTCTGGAGACGACCTGCGTACGCTCGGCAATCCGGGAAAAGATGCCGTACAGATCATGACGATAGTTGAGATAGATACCGCGAAGGGATCGGCGATGCTCGATCTCAGGCATCCGATCCTGGTCAATGTGAAAGGGAAGGTGGCCAGGCAGATAGAATCACGGGAGAGTCCCGAGAGTTACGAGATCCCCGCAGCCCTCCTGCGACAGTAGTCGCAACGGGTCAGGCAGAGGCAGGTGTGGCGGTCAGGGCGCAGCCGCCGCCCTGCCTGTTTTTTTTGCCCGAATCATTCATACGTTTCGAGCAGGAGTCTCATCGTTCGACGGATTCCTCCTGGTCCCGGAGTCCGGACTCGTTCGAGAGATCCCGGTCCGGAGGAACCGTGTCGGCGTCTGGGACCGCCGGTTTCGTGAACGACTCATTCCGGTAGGCCGGCAGCCGTTCTTCTTCGGGGATCGAGAAGTCCCACCACAGCACTCCCGTGATCGTGAAGACTTTCCACCACAGGAATGCCAGGATGACGAGGAGGCCGGCCGCCAGTTTCATCCAGAACCCTGTTTCCCGCTCCATCTTCTTCTCCCGTTCCGGTCCGCCGGTTTCGTGATGCGGTCCGGGACGTCACATCGGGCCCGGCGCGTGATGTCCGGCTGTCTTATGATAACCGCCCGCTCGTCAACATGTCAAGACCGATCCCGGAATCGATATTCCTGTGCTCCGGCTCCCCCGCACGATGCGTCTCCGGGAGGGATCGGCAGCTTGACATTTTCCCGCAGCGGTAGTAAGAATAAGGTGCGCCGCACGAAGGCGGAAGCCTTCCTGCCGATTCCCGCTCACCTGTCGACAATATTCGTAAAGGACTCGCATGAAAAACGTCAGGCACATGACTCTGGGATCCATCGAACTCTACTCCCTCTCAGACGGCACCTTCCGGCTCGACGGGGGAGCGATGTTCGGCGTCGTCCCCCGCGTCATCTGGGAAAAAACCAATCCACCGGACGAACTGAACAGAATTGCCATGGGACTCAATCCACTGCTGATCGTCTCCGCGGGGAAGCGGATCCTCGTGGACACCGGTATCGGAGAGAAGCTCGGGAAGAAGGCCACCGAGATCTATGCGGTCGACCGCAGCTTCAACCTGATCGACAGCCTCCGGGAGCTCGACCTGTCACCGGAAGACATCGATGTGGTCGTCAACACGCACCTCCACTTCGACCACTGCGGCGGGAACACGAGAATCGGCGAGAACGGCAAACCGGTGCCTGCGTTTCCGGAAGCCCGGTACTACATAGCGAAGGGGGAGTGGGAAGATGCGGTCTCACCGGGTCTTCGGACACAGCGGAGCTACGACCCCGATGATTTCGTGCCGATTGCGGACGCCGAACAGCTCACCCTGGTCCAGGGCAGGGTCGGGATCGCCCCGGGAGTCTACACCTATCCGACTCCCGGTCATAACGAGCACCACCAGTCCGTGTACTTCGAGTCCGGGGAGGAGCGGGGAATCTACCTCGGCGACCTCATTCCAACAACCTCTCACATCCCGCTTCCCTACGTCATGGGATACGATCTCCTGCCGGCCACGACCGTCGAGGTGAAGAAGGAGCTTCTCGACAGGGCGTACGACGAGAACTGGCTGCTGGTGTTCGAGCACGATCCGGAGGTCAGATGGGGACGCCTGGCGAAGCGGGGCGACGGCTATCTGCTCGAGCCGGTCGACCGGTAACGGTGAATCCG
>CAZMKB010000307.1:0-4297 GCA_964566685.1 uncultured Gemmatimonadota bacterium
GTGAGCCGTTACCTCACCAACAAGCTGATAGGCCGCGAGCCCCTCGGAAAGCGGACGCTTGCAAGCAGAGGCGCCCTTTGATCGCAACCACATGCGAGGTCGCGACCGTATTCGGTATTAGCCCCGATTTCTCGAGGTTATCCCCAACTTCCCGGCAGGTTGCTCACGTGTTACGCACCCGTCCGCCGCTTTACTCACCTCCCGAAGGAGGCTTTCTCGCTCGACTTGCATGTATGAAGCACGCCGCCAGCGTTCGTCCTGAGCCAGGATCAAACTCTCCGTTCAGAAAAAAAACCGTAACTGCCCGAAGGCAGCTTTTTTCTCAACGAGAGCCCAAGTCGTATCCGAACTCGGCATTACACACTTGTTTTCAAAGATCTGATGCCCATTCCGAGGGCGAAAGAAAAAATAACCCTTTTCAGGGAAAATGTCAAGAGGCTCCCGCCGTGAAATTCCGTCCTTCGGAAGATCCCGGCAGAACACCTCCGGGACGGAAGAATATAAAATAACCGGAGAGCGTGTCAAGCCCGGACCGCCCCCTCCACCCCGTGTCCGGGCTGCCCGGCTCACGTGGTCCGGGCCGGACTGTCTTCCTGCGGGCAAACAGGAAAATCCACCCTCCCCTGGTGCGCATCACCCCAACCACCGGGGGAATCGATCTCCACCGCGCCCGTGCCGAACGACATATCTCGCTCGTCTCGATAAATATTGCCATTTCGAGGCTTTTGCCGTATATTTCTATCCACACTTGGAAGAGGGCAAATCACTGTGACACTCGGGAAGCTGGTACTGTTCGACATTGACGGCACCCTGCTTTCGGCCGGTCGAGCTCCGCGGAGAGCGATCACCAGGGCACTGCGGGAAACATTCTCGATCGACGATCCTCTCGACGGTCTCCCCCCCACAACCTTCGCGGGAAAAACAGATCCGGAGATTCTGCGGGGGATCCTCAAGCGAAACCACTGCCCCGACAACAACTGGAAGCAGAAACTCCCGGCCTTCTTCGATCGATACATCCAGGCTCTTCGGGAAGAGCTTCCGGGTGAAAAAAAAGCACGGCTCTTCCCCGGGGTTCGCGATCTCCTCGACGCCCTCAGTTCTCCGGGGAGGGCGGTCCTCGGACTCCTCACCGGCAATATTCAGGAAGGGGCGTACATCAAGCTCGCACACTTCGGCCTCGACCGGTACTTCGAGACGGGCGGCTTCGGCAGCGATTCACCCGATCGAAGCGCTCTGCCCGCAGTCGCGGTCAGGCGGGTGAAAGATACGACCGGCAGGGAATACACCGGCGGGGACATCGTGATCGTCGGCGACACCTTCGAGGACATCCTCGTCTCGAAGAAGGCGGGGGCCCGTTCGGTGATCGTCGCAACCGGATTCTTCAGCCGGGAGGAACTGGCGAAAGCCGAGCCCGATTTCCTCTTCGATGATCTGTCAAACACGAAAGCCGTGGTCGAGGCGGTCCTCTCCTGACGGATCCTTCGGTCAGGCTCGACACACTGCTGCACTGCAGCGCGAGAGGTGACGATGAACAGTCCTGTCTTCACACATTGGCTGAAAGAGCTCCGCGCGCCGTTTTTCACCGCCAGTATCGTCCCTGTCCTTCTCGGATCCGCCGTTGCCTGGTCGAACGGAGTTCCCTTTTCATGGGATCTCTTCATACTGACCCTCCTGGGCGGAGTGCTCCTCCACGCCGGGGCGAACGTTTCGAACGACTACTTCGATCACAGGAGCGGAACGGACGACATCAACGTCGAGTTCGTGAACCCCTTCACCGGCGGCAGCCGGATGATCCAGGAAGGTCTCATGACGCCGAGGCAGGTTCTCATAGAAGCGATCGTCCTGTATTCACTCGCGGCCCTGATCGGCGTCTACCTCGCGTGGGTTCGAGGATGGGCCATCATACTCCTCGGGGTCATCGGCATCGTCTCGGGATTCTTCTACACGGCTCCGCCGTTCCGTTTCGTCCACAACGGGCTGGGGGAGGTGCTGATCGGAATCAACTTCGGCGTGCTCATGACCCTTGGATCATACTACGTGCAGGCCGGGAGCTTCGACCCCGAACCGGTCTACGTCTCGATACCCGTCGCCCTCCTCATCACCGCGGTTCTCTACATCAATCAGTTCCAGGATTACACCGCAGACCGGGCCGTCGGCAAGAACCACCTGGTGGTCCGCCTGGGGAAGAAGAACGCCCGGATCGGCTACATTCTCATCATCGGATCAGCGTACATCTGGATCCTCGTCACCGCCGTCTCCCGCCGGACCTCACCGTACACACTGATCGCCCTGCTGACACTTCCGATAGCAGTCAAGGCCATCAGAACCCTGCTCGTATACTACGACAGATCCGAGGAGCTCATGCCGGCCAACGCGGGGACGATCATGATACATGCCGGAATGGGATTCCTCCTCACGATCGCGTATCTACTCGACAAATTCTTATGAAGCGGGTGAGACCATGAAAAAGGTATACCTGAAGAGAGGGCGGGAGAGAAGGATAATGGGAGGGCATCCCTGGGTCTATCGGGGTGAGATATGGAAGTCGGACGGCACCCTGGAAGGCGGAGAGGAGGTCTCCGTCTTCGACTACCGGGGACGGTTCATGGGACGGGGATTCGGAAATCCCCGCTCGATCATCACCGTCCGCCTGCTCACCCGGCAAGACGAGGACATCGACGAACAGTTCTTCAGGACGAAGCTCGAGAAAGCCGGAGAGCTGCGGGACAGTCTCCACCTCGACTCCGATGCAGTCCGGCTCGTGTTCTCCGAGGCGGACGGCCTCCCCGGCCTCATCGCCGACCGCTACGGAGACTGCATCGTATTACAGTTCTTGACTCTCGGCATGGATCGACGGAAAGAGACGATCATCGACCTCACGCGCACCATCTTTTCGCCGCGGGTGGTCTATGAGCGAAGCGACGTCAGGGCCCGGGAGCACGAAGGCCTCCAGCGTGTGAAAGGCGTCCTCCACGGCAGCATGTCGAACTCGATCGACGTTCGTATAGGCAAAACCCGTTACGTCGTCGATGCGGAGAACGGCCAGAAGACCGGTCTCTTCCTCGATCAGCGGGAGAACGCGCTCCTGGCGGGATCCTGGATGGAGGATCGGGAAGTACTGGACTGTTTCAGCTACTCCGGCAACTTCGGCCTCCAGGCCCTGGCGGGCGGCGCCCGTCACGTCACGTTCATCGAAATATCCGAAGAAGCCGTGGACTCAGCGAGACGGAATATCGCACTGAACCGGTTCGAGGACAGGTCCGAGATCGTCCTCGCGAACGCATTCGATCTCCTGAAGGAATACGACAGGGACGGCCGCCTGTTCGACGCCGTGATACTCGACCCGCCCTCGTTCACGAGGAGCAAGAAGTCGCTCGAGGGAGCGCGCCGGGGATACAAGGAAATAAACCTGCGCGCACTCCGGATTCTCCGCCGGGGCGGGATCCTGGTCACGTCCACCTGTTCGCAGCATTTGCCCCCGGACCTGTTCCAGGAGATCGTCCGCGAAGCAGCCCAGGACGCCCGGGTGAGCACACAGCTGGTCGAGTTCAAGGGGCAGGCACGGGATCACCCGGTCCTTCTCGAGGTTCCCGAGACGAACTACCTCCACTGCCTCTTCTTGAGAAAAGACGAATGACTGTGTATATTTCTGCATCTTTTTCCCGCAGGTGACTGAATCGAGAGGGAAAAACGGAGCTCAGGGTCCTAACCGTGGAGAGGGAATATGGTCAGCATAGAAGAAGCTCTGGAATATCACAGCAGCGGTCGTAAAGGTAAGATCGAGGTCACCGCGACGAAGCCCTGCACCACGCAGAGAGATCTGAGCCTCGCCTACACTCCCGGCGTCGCAGAACCGTGCCGCATGATCGAGAAGAACCCCGATGACAGCTACAACTACACGGCCCGTGGCAACCTCGTGGCCGTCATCACCAACGGGACGGCCGTCCTCGGCCTCGGCAACATCGGCGCTCTGGCCGGGAAACCGGTCATGGAGGGCAAAGGAGTTCTCTTCAAACGGTTCGCCGACATCGATGTCTTCGATCTCGAGGTGAACACCCTCGACCAGGACGAATTCTGCAACGTCGTCAAGCTGCTCGAGCCGACCTTCGGGGGCATCAACCTCGAGGACATCAAGGCTCCGGAGTGCTTCTACATCGAGCAGAAGCTCATCGAGGAAATGGACATTCCGGTCTTTCACGACGACCAGCACGGGACGGCCATCATATCGGGAGCCGCACTGCTCAATGCGGTCGAGATCGTCGGGAAGGACCTCGACAAGATCAGGGTCGTGTACTCG
>CAZMKB010000308.1:0-2882 GCA_964566685.1 uncultured Gemmatimonadota bacterium
GATCACCTCGTGACCCCGATAGGCCTACTTTCCGATCTCGCACATCCCGATGCAGCCGTCCACGCAGGTGACGCACATGCCGGAGCCGGGGGTGACCGATCCCTCGGTACGGTTCTTGGTCAGCGTCGCCGCGGAAGAGTTTATTCTCGAGAGTGTTTGGAACATGGCTCACCGCTCCTTTTTCGCTCAGTTGTATGTTCTTCGGATACCTGTTTCCCGTCTTTCTGGATCTCGCAGACCACGCAGGGGTCCATGAAACACATCATGTCGTCGAACTGTTCCTTTTCCAGGCAGGACGGGGTGAGATTGGCGCAGGCTCCGCAGATCGCCCTGTCCGGCTCGTTGTACGTGCAGCGGAGCGTGCAGGCGGGGCAGACATAGATGCAGCCGCCGCACAGCCGGCACGCATCCGACTTGATGTCGAACGGGGTGCCGATGCTGCGGCTCTCCCCCCTGCCGCGGAAACCGATGGCTTTCGCCGCCATCTGTTCCTCGCACATCCGCACGCAGAGGCCGCAGAGGATGCAGTCCTCGTGCTCCTGTCTGAATCGCTGGGACCGGACCCCGTGCTTCGATGCCAGGTCCTGGATCACTTTGGACTGCGGGCACGACGCAAGCATGAGTTCCAGGATCATGCGCCGCGCCTTCAGCACACGCGATGACGCGGTCCGGACGATGAGACCTTCCTCCGCCGGGTAGGTACAGGAAGCGACGAGTTTCGTGTTGTCCCCGTTTCCGATTTCCACGACACACAGCCGGCAGGCCCCGTAGGGCGACAATCCTTCCATGTGGCAGAGAGTGGGGATGGGGAATCCGAGGAACCGGGCGGCATCGAGGATTGTCGCGCCTTTCTCCACGGTGACGTCGAGACCGTTTATTCTGAGGGTAATCACGCGCTCTCCCTCCCGCTGATGGGTTCGGGCTGTGTCTCTGCATTCGATTTCGTGAACTCCAGGTCGCACCGCAGGCAGCGCATCGACTCGCGGTGAGCTTCCTCCTGAGACAGGGTGACCTCCACCTCCGCGAAGTTGCGCTTTCGCCAGTCCGCCGCCGCGCGGGGTGTCTCCACCCGTTCGGCTCCCGGGAACACCTCTTCCTCGGGAGGCTCCACGTAGACACCCGGAAGGACGGGAGCAACCTGCCGGACGAGAGGCTCGTCCCTGAGGAATCGTTCGATGATGGCAGCCGCCTTCTTCCCGTCGGCGATGGCCTCGACGACCGTGTTGGGTCCCCGGACCACGTCCCCGCCGGCGAACACACCGGGTCTGTTGGTCTGCATGGTCTCGGGGTTCACCCGGACCGTGTTCCACGGTGTGATTTCGAGACTGCTCGACCGGGCCGGGGTGATGGCATCGATACCGGAGTCTTCCCCGATGGCCACGATGAGCGTTTCGAGATCGAAGAGCTGCTCGGTGCCTTCGATCGGTACCGGCCTTCGTCGTCCGCTCTCGTCCGCATCACCGAGCTCGTTCCGGATGCACTCGAGACCGGTGAGGCGTCCGTTCTCACTCACTATTTCGACGGGAGTGACGAGTGTTCTGATATGGATGCCTTCCTGCTCCGCTGCTTCGATCTCTTCCATGAAGGCAGGCATCTCGTCGCGGGTTCTGCGATAGAGAATGCTGACCTCTTCGACGTCCTTGAAGCGGAGCGCCATGCGTGCCGCATCGATGGCCGAGTTACCGCCCCCGATGACACCCACCCTTCCGTGCGCCAGGAGCCGGTCCTCCAGGTTGAACGCTTTCAGGAAATCGATGGATGCATACACGCCTTCGACATCCTCGTTCTCCAGTCGCAGGGGCTTGCTCTTATGGGCCCCGATCGTGATGAGAACGGCTCCGTATCCGTCTTCGAGCAGTCCGTCGATGTCCACATCCCGTCCGAGCGCCGTGTTGCACTTCAGGGTGATGTTCTCATTGAGAAGGTCGTCGATCTCCTTCGCGATCACGTCGCGCGGCAGCCGGTACGACGGGATGGCGCAGGTGAGCATTCCGCCGGGCTCGCTCTCCGCCTCGAACACCGTCACTTTGCAACCCCTGAGCGACAGGTAGTGGGCGGCCGTCAGGCCCGCGGGCCCGGCACCGATCACGGCGACTTTCGGTTGAACGGCTCCGGGCCATTTCTGCATGTCCGGTTCGTACGCCGATGGTTCGATCCGGTCGGTGACGAATCTCTTCAGAGCCCGAATGGCGACCGGGTCGCCTCCCGTGGCACCAGCCCGGCAGTGTGTCTCGCAGGGATGGTGGCAGACCCGTGCGCACACGGAAGGGAAGGGGTTTGGCTCTCGAATGACTCGATAGGCTTCTTCGTATTCCCCGCGTGAAATGTGCGCCGTGTACCTCCATGCTTCTGTTCCCAGCGGGCAAGCAGACTGGCAGGGAGCTCCCACGAGGTCTTTGCAGACGAATGCGTCACAGCGCTTGTCCCGGATGTGCCGCTCGTACTCGTCGCGGAAATAGCGGAGGGTGCTGAGCACCGGGTTCGAAGCCGACTGCCCGAGCCCGCACATCGATGTGTCCTTCACCACCCGGGCCAGCTCCTCGAGCAGATCGAGGTCTTCCATGGAAGCCCGGCCCCTGGAGACATCATCGAGAATCTCGTACATACGCTGTGTACCCTTCCTGCAGGGGAAGCACTTCCCGCACGATTCATCCTTGAGAAAGCGCATGAAATACCTGGCGACGTCCACCATGCAGGTGTTCTCATCCATGACGATCATGCCGCCCGATCCCATGATGGAGCCCGCCTCGACCAGGCTGTCGTAATCGATGGGGAGATCGAACATGCGTGCAGGTATGCATCCTCCGGAGGGCCCTCCCGTCTGAACGGCCTTGATCCTGCCTCGTCCGGAGGCGCCCCCGCCGATGTCGTAGACGACCTCG
>CAZMKB010000308.1:2892-4294 GCA_964566685.1 uncultured Gemmatimonadota bacterium
TCGGTTATCCTTATGCCCATGGGCACCTCCACCAGGCCGGTGTTGGCGATCTTTCCGACGAGGGAGAATATCTTGGTCCCCGTGTTCCCCGGAACGCCCGTCTTCGCGTACACGTCCCCGCCCCTGTTGATGATCACCGGAATGTTGGCCAGCGTCTCCACGTTGTTGATGCACGTGGGGTGCCCGCCGATGCCTTTTTCGATCGGGTAGGGGGGCCGCTGTCGCGGCTCACCGGTGTAGCCTTCGACGGACCGGATGAGCGCCGTCTCCTCACCGCACACGAAGGCCCCCGCCCCGCGCACGATTCTGATGTCGAAGTCGACGCCGGTACCGAGGATATTCTCCCCCAGGAGACCCAGGTCACGGGCCTGCCGGAGAGCGATGATGGCGTGCTTGATGGCGATGGGATACTCACTGCGCACATAGATGATTCCCTGCGTCGCCCCGATGGCGATGCCGCCGATGGTCAATCCCTCGATGATCGCATGGGGATTGCCCTCGAGAAGGCTCCTGTCCATGTAGGCGCCCGGATCGCCTTCATCCGCGTTGCACACGATGTACTTCTGTTCCGATCCGTCTCCCGAAGCCCTGGCGAGCTCCCACTTCCTTCCGGTCGGAAACCCGGCTCCGCCTCTTCCCCGGAGGCCGGACTTCTTCACTTCCTCGATGATCCACCCGGGATCGAGGTTCGACAGCACTTTCTGCGTGGCCGCGTAGCCGTCCAGCTCGATGTAGTTGAAGATCCTGATGGGATCCAGCTTCTGGTTCTCTCCGAGGATGGTGCGCTTCTGCTTCTTGAAAAAAGGGATGTCGTCCTGGGAGTGGTACTGTCTGTCATCGTGGGGATCCCGGTAGACCAGGCTCTCGTCGACGTATCCGCCGACCGCCGCTTCGATCACGCGCGGGACATCCTCCATTGCGAGCTTCGGGTAGAGGTGCCGGCCGGGTTCGACGAGGATGAAGGGATCCATTTCGCAGAATCCCTGGCAGCCCGTCACACGCAGTCTGACCTTCGTCTGGAGGCTCCGGTCCAGAATGTATCGCTTGATGATTCTGAGGATGTCGTTCGAGCCGCTCGCCTGCCCCCCCGTTCCTGCGCACACGACGAGCGTCGGCTGATCGTACTGGAGCTTCCTGTCATCCTGTATTCGCTGCCGGAATTCGATGAACTCCGAGAGTGTCGAAAGCCTGGTCATCGGTCTATAAACCTCCTGCTCGAAATCGTATGAATAACTCGGGCTCGTGTCCCGTCCCAGGAGGACATCATTGCTCTCCGATCACGCCAGGGGCACGCCGCCCGGATCCAGCATGTGACCCCGGCATCCGCGACGGGTGCAGATCTGTACGATGCCGCCGCCCCGGATGATCATGGGCACCATGGGGGCCCCGCAGTCGCCGCACT
>CAZMKB010000309.1:0-4289 GCA_964566685.1 uncultured Gemmatimonadota bacterium
GTGAACTTCGAAGCCGACTTCACCGGCACCGGCGGCTACCAGAACTTCCCCTACCAGATCGTCGCGAGCGCCGACGGGTCACGCATCGCCTACGGCGGCTGGGGTGACGAAGGGAATACCAACCCCGAAGTGATGGTGTTCGAGGGCAGCGCAACACCGGTCTCATCCATCGACACCCGCGGGTCGGTGTTCGACGTCGACATCTCGGCCGACGGCGTCTTCGTCGCCTCCGGCTCGAAGGCGGTCCACGCGAACGTGTCGGGCAACGGCGGCGACCACGCATGCCTCCACATGGGCGGGCAGGACCTCTACCTCGACGGCGTGCCGGCTCTCGGCACCACGCTGACCTTCGTCGTCGAAGGTGTGGAAGGAGAGCGGGTGCTTCTGGCAGCGAGCCTGAACGAAGTCGAGATCGTGCTCCCCTTCGGCACGCTCATCGTCGACCCGAACCGGTACATCGAGCTCGCTTCCGGCGTGATCCCCGGATCGGGGGTGCTCGAACTCGACTTCTTCATTCCGAACAACTCCGCGCTCCTGGGCCTGAAAGCCGTCACCCAGGCTCTTTTCACCGGAGGGGCGGGACCGAGGCTCTCGAACGGGCAGGTCTTCTGGATCCTTCCGTAGGGAGAAGGGATTCGCCCCCGGACGGTCTCCATCCGATGACGGCAGGATGAGACCGACGGGGGGACAATACGAACAGGAACACGGGCGCCGCTTCCACACCGGGAAGCGGCGCTTTTATACGACCCGCCGCGGCACGCCCTCCCGGCGGTACCCCCTGAAGGCCGATCCTCATAACATTCATTCGAGGAACCAGTTACGGAAACAGCCGACGGCCGGACGACCCCACAGGAGGATTGACAAAGCCCGGACGGTCAATTAAGTTAATGTCTCCACGCCTCCTGCCGTTTTTTGATCAGAGGATCGGAGATCGATGGCGAAGAAACGAATCAGAAAAAAGCAGCTGAAGCAGGACAAGTTCATCCAGACGACCTTCGAGTTCACCGACTGGATCAGGGACAATCAGCGGGCCGTCGTCTACGCGGCGCTCGGCGTGATCCTGGTGGCGGTTCTCGTGAGCTCTCTCATGAACTACCGGACGAAGCAGGAAGCGCAGGTCCTCAACAGCTACTATCAGGCGATGCAGGCGTACCGGAGCGGGAACTTCGCGCTGGCCGCCTCCGACCTGGAGAAAATCTACGGCGATGACGGCGGGGGCTCGATCGCCGACCAGGTCCTCTACTATCTCGCGAACGCCCACTACCAGCTCGGCGACTACGGCGCGGCACAGAAGGCCCTCGAACGATTCCGTGACGAGGTCGGCTCGGGTTCTCCCATGTCCCACCAGGCCTATGCACTCCTGGCGGGCACGCTCGAGCAGCAGGGCGATTATCAGAAGGCCGCCGACACTTACGTCGATGCTGCATCCACGGCACGGTTTCCCTTCCAGGTGAAGGAAAACCGGCTGAACGCCGCCCGGCTCTACCGGGAGCTCGGGCAGTACGACAGGGCACTCGAACAGTACGACATAGCCATCGACGTTCTGTCCGACACCGACATCAACCCGGCCGAAATCGACGAGATCAGGATGCGGAGGGCCGAGGTACGTTCACTCGCCGAAGGCGGTGAAGAGAGGATGTAATGGATGGGAGGAACGAGGACGTCATCCACGTCATGATCCTCTGGCACCTGCACCAACCCCCCTACCGGCATCCGAAATCGAACACCTTCATCCTTCCCTGGGTCAGGCTTCACGCCACGAAGAATTATCACATGATGCTCGGCATGCTCGAGAAGCACCCCGGCATCCACGCGACGATGAACGTGACCCCCAGTCTCATCGAGCAGCTCGAAGCGTACACGCTCGGCGAGAGCGACACGTTCCTCGACCTCACTATGAAACCCGCCTCCGAACTGACCCTCGACGAGAAGGAGGAGCTGCTCTGGTGCTGCTTCCTCCTGAACTGGGATCACCAGGTCACGCGCTTTCCGCGCTACACGGAGCTCCTGGGACGCAGGGGCCGGACGACGCCCCGGGAGAAGCTGCGGGAGCGGCTGAAGCACTTCTCGGAGGAGGACATGAGGGACCTCCAGGTTCTCTACAACCTCGCCTGGATGAACGTGACACTCCTGGGGGAGGGGGGGCTCCGGGCACTGGTGGAGAAGGGGAGGGGATTCGCCGAAGAGGACAAATACGTGATCAGGGACCGGATCTACGAAATCATCGCCGAGATCCTCCCGTCCCTGGTCCGCCTCGGGCGCACGGAGCGGATCGAAGTGAGCACCAGCCCCTGCTACCACCCGATCATGCCGCTTCTGTG
The DNA here is from genome assembly GCA_964566685.1 of uncultured Gemmatimonadota bacterium. Lineage (GTDB taxonomy): Bacteria > Gemmatimonadota > CAZMKB01 > CAZMKB01 > CAZMKB01 > CAZMKB01. The sequence goes on from CAZMKB010000309.1 coordinate 2,322, forward strand.
CGACTCATCCATCGGCAGAGTGGCCGTACCGGCGATGGAGCTTCCCCGGTACGAGTTCAGCCACCCGGAGGACGCGAGGGCGCAGCTCCGGCTCGCCGTCGACAAGTACAGGAGCTTCACGGGACACCCGCCCGCCGGCTTCTGGCCCCCGGAGGGGAGCGTCAGCGAAGAGGTGCTCGAGCTCCTGGGCGAGGCAGGGGCCACCTGGTGCGCCACCGACGAGGAAATTCTCGCCCGGTCGAAGAACATGGCCCTCTCGCGGGGCAGGGACTCGATCGTCTCGCACCCGGAGGTTCTCTACAGGCCGTACCGGGCAGGGGATCCCTCCCGCGAGGTGGCCGTCTTCTTCCGGGACCGGTACCTCTCGGACCACATCGGGTTCGTCTACTCCCGCTGGACGGCGGAGGAGGCTGTAGGACACTTCATGACGTACCTGGACCGGGTGCGCACCGCCGCCGGACGCTGCCTGAAACGTCCCGTCATCTCCATCATCCTCGACGGCGAGAATCCATGGGAGTACTTCGCGGAAGACGGTTCGGCCTTCCTGGACCTGCTCTACAGCCGGCTCGAGGAGACACCCGGGGTCCGCACGGTGACACCGTCGAGCTACCTGGTAGAGAGCGGGGGGATCGATTCGCTCGAACGCCTGGACTGGATATTTCCCGGCTCCTGGATCAACGCGAACTTCCGGATCTGGATCGGCCACCCGGAAGACAACCGCGCCTGGGATCTCCTCAGCGAGGCGAGGAAGGTGCTTGCCGGCCGGAGCGCTTCCGCCGGGGAAGGGGATCAGGCACGAATCTCGCAGGCATGGCAGGATATCTATCGGGCCCAGTCGAGCGACTGGTTCTGGTGGTACGGTGACGATCACTCGAGCGAGACGGATGCCGAGTTCGACCGCCTGTTCCGGTCTCACCTCCAGAATGTCTACGAGATCCTGGGCGAAAAAGTACCACCGTCGCTGTATCAGCCGATCAAGGCCGTGAAGGACCGGAAAGCCGGCTTCCGTTCTCCACGGGGCAGCCTGACGATCCACATGGACGGCCGGGTGACTTCATTCTACGAGTGGCACGAGGCCGGACGCCTCGACGTCGACCGGACAGCGGGAGCCAGGGCGATCGAGGAAGGCACCGTCCGCACGATCCACTGGGGCCAGTCAGTGTCGCACATCGTTCTTCGCATCGACTTCCGCGAGGGCGCAGAACCCTGGCCCGGCCTCAAGCTGTTTCTCAAGTTCGTGGTGCCAATCGAAGGTCAGATACTCATTTACGATGGCTCGAACGAAGGAACGATCATTGCGGACGGAAAACCTGCGGGACAGTATGTTTACGACGAGGTTCTCGAAGTATATATTGAACGGAGCGCTCTCGACGTCGACGAGCGCGCCGAGCTCATGTTCGTGATCGTGGAGAACAGCCCGTCGGGGAGGATCTTCCAGCACCCAGACTCGGATGTGCTCGTTCTGAAACCCTCCACCGAGAGTGATGCCGACTGGCTGGTCTGAGGTTAACGTGGCGAAGAAAAAATACGACTCCTCGCTCGAAGATCTCTACCAAAGTATCAGGGACTCGAGTTTTCTGCGCGACAGCGAGCGTGTGTGCCGGTTCTGCGGGACACCGCTCAAGAGCTACAAGAGCCATTTCTGCAGCACGGCCTGCTCACAGGCCTTCAAGGAGAAGCTCGAGCAGGCGAGACATTCTCTTTTCAAGAAACCGAAGCTCTCCCGCCTCTGGGATTCCGATCCGAAGAAATACGATTACAAGATGCCGTTCACCTGTGAAAAGTGCGGAATGACCTTTCCGGAGGAGAGTATGGTGAAGGAATGCGAAGAGCTCGACATGAACGTCAAAATGATCGACCAGATCATGGGAAGACGGCGCTCCGATCCCGATGACGCATAATATATATTATGTAAACCTAAGGATGCGAGGAGCGGCCATGTCTGAGATAAAACCTCACCATACCCCC
>CAZMKB010000310.1:0-4273 GCA_964566685.1 uncultured Gemmatimonadota bacterium
ATGGTGTTTCGTGTGAGTGCACACAAGGCTACATTAACACGTACGCTTTGTCAAGGAAATATTATGATCGCTTCCCCAAATGATTTTGGCAACAACCAAGCGGAGTGCTTCTCCTCCCTGTTGACGGATGTCACCAGCGTTCGCTCTCGCCACCTCGAGGGTCCGGAGCCCCGTCCGGACGAGAAGGTTCACGAGGCCGAAGTCTCGTTTCCCGCTGAGGGTGCTCCGGTCGATGCCTGCCAGGAGCTCCTCGACCTGGTCGATGGTTGCATTTTCACCGAACGCGAAAAATGTTACCATTGGATACCTTGTTTCACACCTCCGGAGAAAAAATGGTACAGAATACTCCGATCAGATCCTTCCTGAATCCCATAACCCGTTGACAGACAAGAGAACACCTGGGCTAGGACAATATCACCCCGCATGGCACGCATGTTGCTTAACAAACGGGGCAAAGTAGTCCATTGCTCATGGCAAACTTTGAGAAATCAAAGGACGCAAAGCTACGAGGCTAAACCTCTCACCGGCGAGAGGCATGCCAGTCGGGCCGCCAGTGGATGAAGGACTGTCCTTCTCGTGGCGGCCCTTCTTTCTCTGGACACCTCCTTCACGGGGCACGATGAGCTATGACGGTGAACAGACAGTGGAGGGAACAATGAACAGAAACAAAATGAGTGTCTATCTCCCGGTTCTCTCTCTTCTACTTTTCCTGGTACTTTCGTTCCTGCGCTGTTCCAGCGTCGAGAACAACCCGATAGCACCGGGAGCGGAGAGCGGAAGCCGAGAGCTGATTGCGACCGCGCCGGGTGGGGGCTTCGCGCTCGACGAGGATGATCTGATCCGGACGAATCCCGGGGAGTGGCTGGACGAGAGCGACGTGACGATCAACGATCGGTTCCGGAACCGGTCAGAGGGGGATCTCTGGGTGGAAATTCCCGATCCGGGAGTTTTCGTTTTCGATTTCGGACCCCACGGTGAGAAGTTCCGGATTCCGCTGCGGATCGACATCTCGATCAGAAAGGCCGACATCGAAGAATTCCAGAAGAGGAAGATCGGCGTCTGGTACGTTGACGGGAAGCAGCCGCAGCCGGTCCCGTACATGGTGAACCCCCGGAAGGGAGTAGTCTCTTTCTGGGTGAAGCACTTCTCCCGTTATGCACTCTCCCGGGAGTGAGGGCCGCAGGAGGTGAATCGCGGAGGATCCCCATCTCGACCGACGTGAGAAGTCCTCCCGGTTCGCCCCGGGAACGAAATTTGCAGTTTTTCTTTCCCGTGACGTGAGTTCGTGCACGGGAGTGAATCATGAACAACGACCGCAGCATGCACGCCAGGGAGCTCATCGAGGAAGGCGTGAAGAAGGATCTCCTCGGCGAGTACGGAGAAGCCCTCGAGCTTTTCAGCGAGGCGGTGTACCGGAGCACCGAGATCGGGGCACTGCACCTGGCGGCCGAGGCGATGAGGAGAATCGGTCACATCTACTCCAAGATGAGCGAGTGGTCGACGGCCCTCGACCACTACGAGAAGAGCATGGAGGTGGCCCAGTCGGCCGACGACATGCTGGCTGTCGCCAACGCCATGTGCGCGATGGGAACCGTGCACCTCGAGCGCGGTGAGTGGGAGAAAGTCAAGAGCTGTTACGAGCAGGCACTCGAAATCGCCACCGCGAAGCAGGAACCCCGGCTCCGGGCGCAGATCCTCAACAATCTCGGAGCGATGTACAACATCCTGGGCGAGTGGAAAGAAGCCATCTGGTGCTACGAGAAGAGCATCCCGATTCTGCGCGGAATGAAGAGCCAGAAAGGCCTGGCGGAAACGTACAACAACCTCGGCATGACCTACCGCGACAAGAACGAGCTCCGGACGGCGAACAGGTACTTCCAGCGCAGCCTCACCATGGCCCGTGATTCCGGGGACATCAGGCTCACGGCGACGATCAATCTCAACAGGGCGGAGGCTTCACTCAAGCTGGGCGAGCTGGTCGAGGCGAGGGATCGGTGCGAGGAGGCGTACGAGATCCTCAACCGGATCAACGACCGCCTGGGCATTGCGGAAGCGCTCAAGCTCTACGGCATCATCTACCGCCAGATGGAGAAACACTCTCTCGCCCTCCACCACCTGAAGGAAAGCGTACGCATCAACAGCGAGTGCCACAATCCGCTGGGAGTGGCCGAGTCGCTGAGGGAACAGGGGATCCTGCACCAGATGCTCGGCGACAGCAAACAGGCACTCGTCACGCTCGGCAGGTCGTTCAAGCTCTTCAGGGACCTCAAGGCGAGGAAGTACCTGGAGGACGTCGACAAGAAGATCTGCGAGGTGGAGGAAATCTACTTCAAAATCGCGCAGTCGATGGGGGAGGCGGTCGAATCGAAAGACACCTACACCTACGGGCACTCCCAGAGAGTCGCCAGCTACGCCGTCGAGCTCGCCGAGCATCTCGGGCTCGACGAAGACGAGAAGAAGACCATCCTCCTCGCCGCATTCCTCCACGACCTCGGAAAGGTCAAGGTTCCGAAGAGAATCCTGTCCAAGCCGGGGAGACTGACCGAGGAAGAGTTCAAGGAGATCGAGAAGCACCCGGGCTGGGCTCTGGAGAAGCTCGAGAACATAGAATTCCCCTGGGAAGTGAAGTCGCTGATCCGTCACCATCACGAGCGATACAACGGCCAGGGATATCCCGACAGGCTGTCGGGAGAGGACATCCCGTTCGGCGCGCGCCTCATCGCTCTCTGCGATTTCTTCGACGCCCTCACCACCGACCGGCCGTATCGACCCGCCCTCTCCATCAAGCAGGCGATCTCCATCATGAAGAAAGAGGCCGGATCGGTTCTCGACCCGGGCCTGGCGCCGCTCTTCATCCGCATCATCGAGAACAAGGTTCTCTCCGCCGCGCCCGGCAGCCAGGAGGACTACGAGGAGTTCATCAGTCTCTGGAACAAGAGCGCCGCGAAGCGGATGAAGGGTTTCGAGGCGAAGAAGGACTGGAAAATCGCAGGACTCGCTTCTTAGCCCGCACCGTCACTCCGCGTCATCTCTCCCTCCCGTGGTGCGAAGCACCTCCCGGATGAAGTCCCGCTCCTCGGACCTGAAAAAACCCATGATGAAGATGATCGTGATGTAGAGGAACGATCCCAGAACGATCGTGGGCAGGGTCCCCGTACCCCGCGCGAGGAGCACGAACGCCGCGAGCGCCAGGTTCGCGACGCAGAGCTTCCCGATGCTGTCCGGGAAGAGCGAGCGGCCCGTGTAGGCCAGGACGAAGATGAACTGGAGCACCAGCATCACCGACTCCGTGACGACGGTGGCCGCCGCCGCTCCCATCTCCGCGAACCGGGGAATGAGGAAGAGATTCAGGAGGACATTCAGGGCGACACCGAGGACGCCGGTGTAGAGCCCCGTTATCTCCCGGTCGTTCGCGATGAGATAGATCGCCAGTATCGCGAAGGTATACTTCACCGGGACCACCCAGATGATCACTCTCAGGACGGCGGCCGACGACCCGAAGGCGGGACCGTAGAGGAGCGAGACGAGCGGTCGGGCGAACACCGCGAGCAGAATCGCCGTGGGGAGACCGATCAGCAGCAGGTAGCTCATCGCGCGGCGGGAATCGCGCAGGGCCCGCTTTCCGGAGCTCATGAGCACCTGGATGATGTAGGGCATGAAAGCGGCGGTGAAGACGATGCTCACCACCTCGAGGTTCTCGAGCAGGGTGTAGGCAGCCGTGTAGACCCCGACCGCCCCCTGCCCGACCATCCTCTCGAGCATGACGACGTCGATCTTGCTGTAGAGCGTGTAGAGTCCAGAACCCAGGCCGAAAACGAACGCCATGCGGAGAAAATCCGACACCACCTTCCTCTCGAACGTCCGGCCCCGCCCGGGAAATGTTCTCCGGTAGACCGACAGGGCCGCGGCGAGCGCCAGGGTCACGCAGGCGAACATCACGCCGAGTATCACCGGCAGACCATGGCCCATCCTGATGGCGGCCCAGGTTGCGGCGAACATCACGATGAGCCTGGCGACATTGATGACGGCTTCGTACACCATCACCTGGTGGGCCCGGAACACCTCGAAGAGCATCTGGGTAACTGAGTCTACCAGCACGATGACGAGCGCCAGGGTGAGGAGCAGCCCGTACGTTTCGTGGTATCCCAGCAGGCGCACCGTCACGTGGTAGATCAGAAACGTCAGGCCGGCCAGCACCAGCTTGATCAGCACGGCATTGAACACGTACACGTTCGACCGTCCGGGATCCCGGGCGATCGCGCGCAGGAGCGGT
>CAZMKB010000311.1:0-4273 GCA_964566685.1 uncultured Gemmatimonadota bacterium
CGAAGTATCTGCACGATGAGGGAGTCTCCTGCGTCATCGCCGGCGGTATGGGACCCCGGGCCGTCGCTCTCTTCCAGGAGAGAGGCATCGAGACGGTGGTGGGGGTGACCGGGACGATCGACGAAGTGCTCGAATCGATCTGCAGTGGTGCTCTCGAGGGAGGTGAGAGCCTCTGTACCTCGAGAGGGGAAGGCCACGGCCACGGTCCTGGCGCAGGCCCGTGCGACCACAACGGTGAACACGGTCATCATCACGAATGAGGACACTCGAGAAAGCAGGTGAAAGTATGAAGGTCTGTATAACCGCTGAAGGGAAGGATCTCTCGGCAGTCGTCGATCCGCGTTTCGGGCGCTGTCAGTACTTCATGATCGTCGATACGGAAACCGGGGATCACGAAGCGATCGAGAACCCGAATATCGAGGCGATGGGGGGAGCTGGCGTCCAGTCGGCCCAGCTGATCGCCGGGAAGAAGGTAGGGACGGTCGTCACCGGCAACATCGGCCCCAACGCCTTCGACACGCTGCAGGCGGCGGGGGTGAAGGTCGTCACCGGTGTCTCGGGAACCGTCAAGGCGGTCCTCGAACAGCTGAAGAACGGCACACTCGAGACCACCGGGGGGCCGACCGTCCGGGCGAAGCACGGCGCCGGCTGAAAAGAGGGAAAACCGATGGGCGGGGGAACGGAAACCCTACACGGAAGTGAGGAGGTGTCAGACATGCCGAACAAGGATGGAAGGGGACAGAATCAGTCCGAAAGAACTCCCGGCGGATTCGGCCAGGGAGGAAGAGGCGGAAGAGGAGGGCGCGGCGGGGGAGGACGCAGGGGCCGCAGCGCCGACTGCGTGTGCCCCTCGTGCGGAACGAGAGCGCCGCACAGGCTCGGAGTGCCCTGTGCGACCGTGAGCTGTCCGAAGTGCGGGCAGGGTATGGTGCGGGAGTGAGGTACCGTTGATCGCGGGGGGATGTGCACGATGATCATTTCGGTTGCGAGCGGCAAGGGAGGTACCGGAAAGACGACCGTGGCCGTGAACCTGGCACTCGCCCTGGGCAAGGGAGTGCAGTTCGCGGACTGTGATGTCGAGGAGCCCAATGCTCACATCTTCCTCCGGCCGGAGATGGACGAGTCGAGGAGGGTCGCACTCGACGTACCGGAGATCGACGAATCCCGATGCACTCACTGCGGCACCTGTGCCGAGATCTGCGAGTTCAACGCACTCGCGGTCCTGCCGGAGAAAGTTCTCACCTTCGAAAAGCTCTGCCACAGCTGCGGCGGGTGCGCGCTCCTCTGTCCCGAGAAGGCGATTACCCTCAAACCAAGGGAGATAGGAACCCTCGAGGCCGGTCACGTCGGGGACATTCCCTTCGTGCACGGCAGGCTCGACGTCGGTGAGGTCCTGTCACCGCCGCTGATCAGAGAAGTGAAGCGTTCCGCAGGATGCGGAACCAATCCCACCGGGATCAGACCGCACGCGGACGTCGTCATCGTCGATGCCCCTCCCGGCACATCCTGCCCCGTGGTCGCCGCGGTGTCCGGCAGCGACTACTGCATCCTGGTGACCGAGCCGACCCCCTTCGGTCTCAACGACCTGGACCTCGCCGTCCAGGTCCTCCGCGAGCTCTCCATTCCGTCGGGCGTCGTCATCAACCGCTCGGACATCGGCGACGACGGCGTGGAGCGATACTGCCGGGAGCAGGGGATCCCGGTCCTGCTCCGCATCCCGTTCGACTACAACCTGGCCTCCGCCTACGCACGGGGCGAGCCGATCGTCCGGGAGGAGCCCGGCTACGTGCGGATGTTCACGGATCTCTTCGAACGGATTGGAAACGGGTCATGAAACAGATCGTCGTCATCAGCGGAAAAGGCGGGACGGGGAAGACGACTCTCACCGCCGCCCTCGTGTCGCTGGCGGAACGCGTCGTGGTCGCCGACTGCGATGTGGATGCGGCCGACCTCCACTTTCTGCTCGGGCCGGAGGTCCGTGAGCGGCACCGGTTCGTCGGCGGCAGGGTTCCCGTCGTGGATCACGACCTCTGCACGGAGTGCGGCGCCTGCGCGGACGCCTGCCACTGGGAGGCCATCGACGAGCACGGACACGTGGACCGGCTGGCCTGCGAGGGCTGTGCCGTGTGCAGTCACGTCTGCCCGGTGGACGCGATCGTCATGGAGGAGCGGGTCTGCGGGGAGTGGTACGTTTCCCGGACCCGGTACGGACCTTTCATCCACGCCAGGCTCGGGATTGCAGAGGAGAATTCCGGCAAGCTGGTGACGCAGGTCAGGAAAGCGGCCCGGGAGACGGCTCTCGAGCAGGACTCCTCCTGGGTATTCATCGACGGGCCTCCGGGTATCGGGTGTCCCGTCATCGCCTCGATCTCCGGGGTTGACCTCGCCCTGGTCGTTACCGAACCTACGATATCGGGAATCCACGACATGGAGCGGGTGCTCGATGTATCCCGCCACTTCGAGGTTCCCAGTGCGGTCGTCATCAACAAGTACGATCTGAACGAGGAGAACACCCGCACGATCGAGGAGATCTGCCGCCGGAGGGCCGTTCCCATTCTCGGCAGGATTCCTTTTTCGAAGAGCGTGAACGAGTCGGTGGTGAGCTGCAAGCCGATGCCGGAGTTCATACACGACGGGGTGACCGAAGAGATCGCCCGCATCTGGGACAAAATCAGGAATGACGGAGGAAGACATGAACGAGACTGAAGGTCAGGCCGCTCACGGTCAGGCACAGGCTGCACAGGAAGACCGGGTCAAAGAGCGCCTGTCGCACATCAGACACAAACTCCTCGTGGTCAGCGGGAAAGGTGGGGTCGGCAAGACGACGGTCGCCGTGAACCTGGCATACGCCCTGGCCCGCTCCGGGAAGAAGACCGGCATCCTCGACATCGATTTCCACGGTCCGAACGTTGCGAAAATGCTCGGAATCGAGGGGAGGCCCCTGAGCGGCGACGAGTCGTCGATCGACCCTGTCACGGTGATACCCAACCTCACCGCCGTGAGCCTCGCACTGGCACACCCCCATCCCGACGATCCGGTCGTCTGGCGGGGACCGCTCAAGATGGCGGCGATCCGGCAGTTCCTCGGAGACGTGAACTGGGGGGACCTCGACTACCTCGTGATCGATTCCCCTCCCGGGACCGGCGACGAACCGCTCAGCGCGGCACAGCTCATTCCGGACCTCTCGGGCCTGGTCATCGTCACCACACCGCAGGACGTGGCGGTGCTCGATTCCCGGAAGTGCGTGAAGTTCGCGAAGCTCCTGAACGTCCCCGCGCTCGGCATCATCGAGAACATGAGCGGCCTCGTCTGTCCGCACTGCAGTGGGACGATCGACCTCTTCAAGCGGGGAGGCGGGGAGCGCTCGGCCCGCGAGCTCGGCGTCCCCTTCCTCGGAAGCATCCCCATCGAGCCCGGGCTCGTCGAGATGGCTGACAGCGGGACACCCTTCGTCCAGGCGGCCGCCGGATCCGCCTCCGCGGAAGCCTTCGAGAAGATCGTGGAGAAGATCCAGGAACTCATCCTGCGGTGACGGGTGCCCCTGCATCATCTTCAGGGCCTGCATCATCGGTGGCGAAGGACATTCACCGATGACGGCGCTTGACATTTTTCCCGCCGGGCGCTATACATCGTGCAGCACTCACGGCGAGAAACGACGGGCATCATGTCAGTCCACGCGAGAGGAAACAGCACGATGACGGGTTTCCGGGAGTTCCTGCTCACCCACATGCTGCGGCCGAAGATCCTCTCCCGGGATCCCGGCCGGCTCCGGATCAAGATACCGTATCTGGAGAGTATCCCGCGTCATCACCGCCCTCTGATCGAGGTCATCGCCCGTCTTCTCCACGCACCCGACGGCATCGAAGAGGTCGACGTCGGTGAGACGGGCAGGGTCGTCATCGACTACGATGCCGATTCCATCGGGCCCGACCACGTCCTCCGTTACATCAGCGAATTGACGGACTTCTTCCTTCGAAACAGAACCCTCCTCGGCCGCATCGAATCCGAGAACATTCCCGCGGTCGTCGATCACCTGGAAAAGGCTGTCAGGGCGGATCTCGCCCCCGACTACTCGCTCCGCTCCGCGCTCGAGATTCCTCAGGAGCTCGTCGAGTAACCTTTCCCCGGCCGGTGCCCGGTTCGAACCTTCGGGACTGCTGGCGTTCAATATGTGAAACCACTACTGTCCCGTTAAGCGTTTTAAAGAATGCCACAACATTTTAGCCATCATTAGGTTACATGGTTAAATGACTGTTTTCGACTTCACGAAAAC
>CAZMKB010000312.1:0-4272 GCA_964566685.1 uncultured Gemmatimonadota bacterium
CTCACCAACGACCCCGGCATCGGGATCGCCCGCCACGTCGACGCCGGTTACGAGGAGGCGGTCCGGGTCGCGAAGGAGAAGAACGTCAGGATCCCGCTCATGCCCTCGTGAAGGTCCACGAACCGGCCGGCAGAAGTCGTGGATTCCGCCGAACTGCGAGGGGCGATGATCGTGACGGGGTGGTCTGCGCCCCGCAGTGACGCCCCCGGACCGGCTCGGGGGGGCAGGACGTAACTGATATTACGACTGAATGTTACAGCTGCCACCTGATGCATTGCACGAGGATGCCGGAGAGGGCCGCTGCCGGGCGGAGACGGGCCCCGGCCGCCGGGAAGTCCGGGCACGATACCTGCTCTCCGTGCGCCCGGGTATGAGAAGGCCCGTACGTCTTCGAGAACGACGAAGACACAGAGAGGGATTCGGTTCAGCGACCGGATCCCTTTCTCCGTTTCAGGAGTAGCCTGAGGCCGGCCACGGCTGCGGGAACGACGCCGAGGAGAATGATGATCCAGTTCGGCACCTGGTACTGTTCGCCGAGCAGGGCCAGGAGGTAGTAGCGGGGAGTTCTGCCGATGAAGGTGGCGGCGGCATAGAGGAACCGGCTGTATCCCGACGAGATCGAGAGCCACCTCACGGGATCGATGGGAATGGGGAGAAAGTTCGTGACGGCCAGGAGCAGGAACGGCGATGTGCGGTACCACTGTTCGAGCGCGAGGTAGGTCTTCCCGCTCTTGAACCTCCTGATACGGCGTCTCTCCGTGAGCCATCCGAGCAGGTAGTACTCGTTCAGGTTCGCCAGCGCCGTCCCCAGGGCGCCGACGGCACCGACCAAAAGCGGAGCGTGCGACTTTCCCAGCCAGACGACCAGGGCGTTCGCGGGCAACGGAACGAAGGTGTTGGCGAAGGACAGGTAGAGGAGATAGGAAGCAACCCACGACGTGTCGCCGGGAACGGTTTTCCAGAGCACCGCCAGAACGGAGCAGTAGACGGCGAAGATAGCGAAGTACACGCCGAGATGCTTCGCCTCGATTCGTGTCCGTTCGATGTCGGTCGTCGTGTTCACGGTCCCCGGTCGCCCGTCTCGCTGTCAGCGGTCCTGTTCCGCAGGTCCATAATGCAACGGCCGCATCCCCTTGTCAATACGGGCGAGCGGTGGTAAATTGAGTCGGGTGCTCCCGGCGGCTCCACGGACCGTCCGGGGGCCGCGCTCGAACCGGTGTCGGGGTGCACACTGTCGAGGGAAGAATTCCATGTCGCGTGAAATCGACCTTCTCATCGATCACATCGGCACCATGCTGACCATGGCCGGGGCACGGGCTCCGCGGAGCGGTGCAGAGATGGATGATGTCGGTCCCGTCGACGACGCGGCCATAGCCGTTCGCGACGGCCGGATCCTTTCCTGCGGCCCCCGCGACCGTGTGCTCGGAGACATCGAGGGCTCTCCCGTCAGGGAGCACGTCGACGCCGGCGGCAGGCTCCTGACACCGGGGTTCGTCGATCCCCACACCCACAGCGTTTTCGCCGGACGGCGGGAGGGGGAGTTCGAACAGAAGGTCCGCGGCGTGTCCTATCAGAAGATCGCGGAGGAGGGTGGTGGAATCCTCAACACGGTTACGAGCGTGCGCAAAGCGAGCGTCGACGACCTCATCCGGGAGAGCATTCCCCGCCTTCAGGTCATGCTTTCACACGGAACCACAACCGTCGAGGTGAAAAGCGGTTACGGACTCACGACCGAAGACGAGCTGAAGATGCTCGACGCCGTGAAGCGGCTCGATGAGACCGTGCCCGTCACTCTCGTTCCGACCTTTCTCGGCGCCCACGAGTTCCCGCCGGAATACCGAGACCGCCGCGACGAGTACGTCGACCTGGTCGTCGACGACATGCTCCCCGCCGTGGCCCGCGCCGGCACCGCCCGTTTCTGCGACGTGTTCTGCGAGATCGGCTGGTTCGACCGGGACCAGAGCCGGAGGATTCTCACGAAGGCCCGGGAGCTCGGCCTGGGGCTCAGGCTGCACGCCGACGAGTTCCAGCCGAGCGGAGGCGCCGAGCTGGCGGCCGAAATGGGAGCCCACAGCGCCGACCACCTGGTCGCCGTCACCGAAGAGGGCATGAGGCGGATGAAGGAGGCCGGCGTCATTGCCACGCTCCTTCCCGGTACGGTGTTCTTTCTCGATCTCCCCAGGCGTCCCCCGGTGAAGCGCATGATGGAGCTCGGCCTGCCCATCGCCCTCTCGAGCGACTTCAACCCCGGCAGCTCCATGACCCAGAACATGCAGCTGATGATGACGCTCGGCTGCGTCCACCTCAAGATTTCTCCCGCCGCATGCTTCACGGCCTCCACCATCAACGCGGCCCACGCGCTCGGCGTCGCCGGCGAGATGGGCAGCATCGAGGCCGGCAAGAGAGCCGACCTGATCCTCTTCGAGGCGGACGACCACCGGACCATCCCGTACAATTACGGGATCAACCACTGTCACACCGTCTTCAAGGACGGGGTCGCCGTGTCCTTTGCCGGGCGCCCGGCACCGTGAACGTGCTTGCGTTTACCCGTGAGAATATATATTATCAGTGGACAGGAACCCGCCTTCTGACTGATCTGCAATGGGAGAACCGATCAAGAAGAAGCTGAAAGATCCCGTCGCGACGCTCGGATACATACAGGATCCGGTCCGGGAGGAGCTCCAGGAGGTCCGGCTCTTCATCCGTGACATCCTGATCCGCGAGTTCGACTTCGCCGAAGAAGTCGCGGAACATGTCACCAGCATGAAGGGTAAGCTCTTCCGGCCGACCCTGCTGCTCCTGTCGGGGAACCTGAACGGCGGCCCGCGAGACCCGGGGACGCTCGTGACCATGGCGGTGGTCGTCGAGATGATCCACACGGCCACCCTGGTTCACGACGATTTCATCGACAATGCTTCGATACGCCGCGGTCTCCAGACGCTCAACGACCGATGGAACGATCAGGTCTCGGTGATCATGGGCGATTACCTCTACTCCCGGTCCCTGGTGGAGATGGTCAGGGTAGGGAACATCGACGTCATGCGGATCATCGCCGAATCCGCCCGGCGCATCGCACTCGGCGAGATGATGGAGCTCAACTACACGAACTCCATCCACCAGACCGAAGCGCAGTACTACGAAACGATCAGTCACAAGACCGCCGCACTGATCTCCGCCTCCTGCGAGAGCGGAGCCGTCCTGTCGGACTCCCCGTACCGGAAACACCTCAGGGAGTACGGCGAGCACCTCGGCATGGCGTTCCAGATCGTGGACGACGTATTCGACTACACCGGAAGGACCAATGTCATCGGGAAACGGGTCGGGACCGATCTCAGGGAACGGAAGGCGACGCTTCCGCTCATCTACGCCCTTGAGGGCACCGGTCCTTCGGAGAAGCGATTCATCGAGGAGCTCTTCGCCGGCGATCGTATCGAACCGGAGGACGTCGAAAAAGTGACGCGCATCATCGAGACGCACGGCGGCTTTTCCTTCTCGTCCCGGAAGGCCCGGGAGTACGCGGAGAAGGCGCGCGCGGCGATCGGCGGCATCGAGCCGTCGCGTTACCTGGACAGCCTCCACGACACGATCGACTACGTGATCGAGAGGGACCGGTAATCATCATGGCGGCGCCCGAGAGAAGGAAGTTCAAAACGTACCTCATCGTCCTGGCGCTGGGGCTTCTGATCGGCAGCCTCTTCGGCCACATCCTGGTGTGGCTCCTGCCGGACGGTGTGGTGAAGGAGATGTTCCTGACGTCGGTCGAGGGGAGCTTCGGGCCCGCCAAGCTCGACCTCAGCGTCGTGAACCTGACATTCGGAGCCGGACTGCGGCTCAATATCATGAGTGTGGTAGGAGTTTTTCTCGCATCATACCTGTTTCGTTCGTTTCTCTGATTGGTTTCAGGAGGTGATCTATATGGGTTTCGGAAATATCGGACTTTCGGAGCTGGTCGTTATTCTCGCCGTCGTCCTCCTCCTCTTCGGGGCGAAGAGGATCCCGGAGGTCATGCGTTCCTTCGGCAAGGGCGTGAGTGAGTTCAAGCGCGGCATCAAGGAGCTCGAGAACGACATCCAGAAGGACACGAAGGACACGACCGAGCCGAACGACCGGAAGACCGGCGACTCGTCGTAATCCGTCGTCGTCGACAGGGGTTACGAAATCGTCTACGAGCGCGGCCGCTACGAGGGAATCGAGACCGCCCGCTGATGGCCCTGCTTCGGGCTGCTTGTCTGATCCGGTCACACCCGGCGAAGGAGGCGGGCCAGTTGCTTT
>CAZMKB010000313.1:0-4236 GCA_964566685.1 uncultured Gemmatimonadota bacterium
TCGTCGCTTCGGACACCCTGTACGGGGGCACCCATGCACTCTTCACCCAGGTGTTCCCGAAGCTCGGGCTCGAGGCCCGGGAAGTCGACGGAACCGACGTCGGAAACATTGCCGGTGCCTGCGACGAGAAGACGCGGGCGATCTTCATCGAGACGCCCGCCAATCCCACTCTGAGCATCATCGACATCGCGGCCTGCGCCGACCTGGCACGAAAGAGAAAGCTCCACCTGATGGTTGACAACACGTTCTCCACTCCCTACTATCAGAATCCGATCGATCTCGGTGCCGACAGCGTCATCCACAGCGCCACCAAGTACATAGGAGGGCACGGCGACACTGTGGCAGGGATTCTGGTCGGCGGCGATGAATACATCGGTAAGGTCCGTGACGAGTTCCTGACCGATCTCGGCGGCATCATCAGCCCGTTCAACGCCTGGTTGCTCCTGAGAGGACTCAAGACGCTGCCGGTGCGGATGGACAAGCACACCGAGAACGCGATGGAGGTTGCACAGTTTCTGAACTTCCACCCGAAAGTCGAGGAGGTGTTCTATCCGGGTTTGAGAACCCACCCTCAGCACGAGCTCGCGAAACGGCAGATGAGGGGAATGGGGGGAATGATCGCCTTCGAGCTGAAGAGTGGACGTGAAGCCGGTCGGAAGCTCCTGAACAACCTCGAGCTCATGACGATTGCGGTGAGCCTCGGTGATGTCGACACGCTGGTCTCGCATCCGGCGTCGATGACACACTGTACCTACAGTTCGGAAGAGCTCGAGAGTGCGGGCATTTCCGAGGGGCTCGTCCGGCTGTCGGCCGGTCTCGAGGACGTCGACGACCTTGTCTACGACCTCCGCCAGGCCCTGAAAAAAATCTGAAAATCCGTGAAAAAAACATTTGACACCTCTCCCGAAAACCAGTAACTTTACCGGAAATTTCCTGGAGGGGAACAACCTGAGGGATGTCTGCAAGGAGGCTTTCGATGAAGATTCTCTCGTTTTTTCTTTCGGTCGTGCTGCTGGTGGCGCTCGTCGGCTCTCCGGCTTTCTGCGAAATAAAAGCGAAGAGCCAGAGCATATCCCCGACGTTCGGATGGCTCTTCTGGGACGTGTCAGATCAGGCAGGAGCCTTTACCGTCGAGGACAATTCGCCGTACCTCGGAGCACGGTATCTCTTCAACATCACCGAAAATTTCGGTGTACAGGGGAACTTCGGGTTCGTCCCGTCCGAGAATGCCGACGGGAACAGGTCGCACAACTTCATCATGTTCGGTGGGGATGGTGTCTTTCATTTCCTGACCGGAACCGTCGTACCGTACGCTCTCGGTGGTGCCGGCTATATCAAGAATGTCACACAGGAAGATTTTCTCGATGTCAAAGATCCATACTATGAGTTCGGCGGTGGAGTAAAGATTTTCCCGACCGAAACGGCCTACGTCGGAATTGATGTCAGAGACGTCATTCTGCCGCTCGATCTGGAAGATACCGGCTCGACGACGTACCACAATGTGTTCCCATCCTTCGAGCTCGGCTTCATGTGGGGAGGCGGTCCTCCGCCCGACATGGATGCAGACGGTGTCCCCGACAAGAAGGACAAGTGCCCCGGCACCCCCTTCGGTGCCGTGGTCGATGAGCGCGGATGCCCCATCGACACCGACGGAGACGGAGTGTACGACGGGCTCGACCGGTGCACCGGAACACCCTCGGGTGCGGAGGTCGACGGCAGCGGCTGTCCGAAGGACACGGACGGAGACGGCGTCTTCGACGGCATAGACCTGTGTGCCGGTACGCCCGACGGAGCGGTCGTGGACGATGAGGGCTGTCCGAAGGACAGCGACAACGACGGTGTCTATGACGGTCTGGATGAGTGTCCCGGAACACCGGCCGGAAAGCGCGTCGACATCAGCGGGTGCGAGATCCCCGAGATCGAGTACGAGTTCCTCTCCGAGAAGAAGCTCGAGCTCCAGATCCTGTTCGAGCTCGGAAGCGCCAAGATTCTGCCGGAATCCGAGGACATTCTCCAGCAGGTCGGAGAAATTCTCGAGAAGTGGGAGAAGGTGACGGTGGAAGTGGCCGGGCACACCGATGCCACCGGAGGCGAGGCGCTCAACCAGAAGCTCAGCCAGAAGCGGGCCGAGTCCGTGCGCGATTATCTCCTCGAGAACTTCGAAATCGAGGGCTCGCGCCTGGTGGCGAAGGGTTATGGAGAGTCGAAACCCATCGCCCCCAACGACACCCCGGAAGGCAGACAGATGAACAGAAGGGTCGAGATCAACGTCCTCAACCCGGAGGCGCTCAAGAGAGCCCTGCCGATGAAGTAAATCAGGAACGTACCATCGAAGGACGCGAAAAGGGGGGCCGGCAGAAAGAGCCGGCCCCCTTTTTTTCGTAAAACCAGAATGTGATACGCTCGAGTAATGTGTTCCTTACCGGAGTTTCTCTCCCTTCCGGGACTTCACCGGTCTGCAGGGATTTCCGACCGCAATCACGTCCGAGGGTATGTCGTCGACGACAACGCTTCCCGCACCGATGATCACGCGGTCGCCGATCGTAACGCCGGGGAGGATGCAGACACCCATCCCGATCCAGCAGTCCTCTCCGATTACCACCGGCTTCTTTTCCCACTCGTGCATCTTCACCGATTTCTCGTCGAACCGGTGATTGGCGGTGTGAACCATGCTGTAGGGTCCGATCCCGCTGTTCCTGCCGATCTTCAATCCACCGTATCCGTTTACGTAGACACCGTGGTTGAAGCTGACATTGTCGGCGAGCTCGATGCCGTCGGAGTTGAGCCAGATGATCTGGTTCAGGTAGTAGCAGCCTTTTCCCACCTTCCTGGCATCCTGCGGCCGAAAATAGATGATTGCCTTCGTCTCGTCAGTAATCTTCACGGGGTCCTCCCTTCTAGCCCGGGCTAGAGAAAATCTGTCAGAATACGCCGATAGAATGTCATGAGGCGGTCGATGACGCTTTCCGTCGTGAACGAAAACCGTCTCTCGGCGACGGAATCCATGATCCTTCTGATGGAGTCGGGATCGAGCCTGTCCCGAAGGTCGGAAACATCCCTGACGACGAGGCCCGTCCCGTGCTCTTCGATGAATGCCTTCTGCGCCCTGTGCGGAAATGATATCACCGGTATCCCGCTGGCGAGATACTCGAATGTCTTGTTCGCCAGGATCGTGTCGGCGTGCTCGGCGTTGCGGCTCGTATTGAACCCGGACCATCCGAAGTCGTACTGTGTCAGCACCTCGAGGAGCTGCCGTGGTTCGAGATGCCCGTGATAGTGTATGTTTTCAGTCTCCGACGCGAGCGTGAGATAGAGCTCGTTCTCCACCGAGGGGTAGATGTGAAGATGTATATCGAGAGAAGCTATCTCGCAGAAGATGTCGAACAGATCGTAATGCCCGCCGCTCCTCGACTGATCGAGGTGACCCTCGTAGACGATGTGGATCGCTCTGTCCCCTGCGGACAGTTTCTTTTTCCTTCGAGCGGGGACCATCTCCCCGGCGACGTAGTTCGGGAAGAACAGCAGGCGCTTCTCTCGCGTGGAGTACCGGTCCCTGACGATATCGAGTATCACGGGAGAGACGGCAATGACACCGTCGCTCTCTTCGACGGCTGTCCTCTCTTCCTCGAGAACCCGCATTCTGTCGAGTTCATTCCTCGTGACGCCGTCTTCGTAGGTCGTGTGTCGCAGCGACAGGAGGTCGTGGATGTCGTGAACTATCGGACAGGCGTTGTTCAGGCTTCGAATACAGCTGACCGTGAGGGTATCCGGTGCATTGTGGCAGTGGACGATGTCCGGCCGGACCCGGGCGGTGATCTTCGCGATCGAGGTGTCGAAATCGTCTTCGATCCGGAACCAGGCATCGAAAAGGTCGTTGCCGTATCCGTAAAATTCGGAGAGTGTCAGGGCGCGGTAGGCGAATGACAGGTGGATGTTGTCTTCGAGGGACGAGAGCCCCTTCGCATACTTCAGTGCCCTGATGCAGGGCTGTTCCTGGACGAACAGGATGTTCAAGACCGAGGCCCGACAGTGTATGTGCCGGCGGAGGGAGTCGAACCCTCACGGAGTCGCCTCCGCGGGATTTTGAGTCCCGTGCGTCTACCAGTTCCGCCACGCCGGCATGGATCGGCGTCTTCAAAGGATTCGTGCGGCTTTAACCTTAATGTCGCGATCGGGTGGTGTCAAGGCGGTGTCAACGGGGATATTTGTGAAGGTTCCGGCACTCTAAGTGGTCCT
>CAZMKB010000314.1:0-4223 GCA_964566685.1 uncultured Gemmatimonadota bacterium
CCTCCGCTCGTGGAGACCCGCCCCGCCGGCTTCTGCACGGAGTGGGTGGCGTCGTAGACCACCGGCCAGCCGAAGGTCCGCATCTCTATTATACCGCGGAAGTCCACGACGAGGTCCCCGTAGCCGAAGAAGGTGCCCCGCTCGGTCAGCAGGATATTCTCGTTCCCCGTGCCCGCGGCCTTTTCGGCGGCGTGCTTCATCCCGGCCGGAGACATGAACTGGCCCTTCTTGATGTTGATCGCCCTGCCGGTCCGGGCCGCGCTCGTGATCAGATCGGTCTGGCGGCACAGGAAGGCGGGGATCTGGATCATGTCGAGGACCCCGGCGGCTCGATCGACCTCCGTCCTGCAGTGCACGTCGGAGGTGACCGGCAGGCCGGTCTCGGCCTTCACCCGCTCGAGGAGGGCCAGACCCTTCTTGATGCCGGGCCCGGTGTAGGAATCGACCGATGAGCGGTTGGCCTTGGTGTAGGACGACTTGAAGATGAGCGGCAGGTCGTGTTTCCGGGCGAGGCCGGCGAGCCGCTCGGCCGCGGTGAGCGTCACCGTTTCGCTCTCCAGGACACAGGGGCCGGCGATGAAGAAGAGCTCATCGCCCTGAAGCTCGAGATTGCCGACTCGTACACCCAAATCCGAGACCCTCCCGCAGGTTTCCCCGGCCCGGGACGGCCGACTGCCCCGCTTCGCTTCGATCACTCCGCGACGAGGCTCCTCTGTTTCGCACGAGAGCCCGAACCGTTTCCCGCGGCGTACTCCTTCGCCGCCCTGATGAAATCCCTGAAGAGAGGATGGGGATCCGTCGGCCTCGACTTGAGCTCGGGGTGGAACTGACACGCGACGAACCAGGGGTGATCGGTGAGCTCGATCATTTCGACGAGCCTGCCGTCCGGTGAGCTGCCCGAGATCCCGAGGCCGTGGTCTTTCAGCGTGTCACGGTAGTCGTAGTTCACTTCGTAGCGATGCCGGTGCCGTTCGGAGATCTCCTCCCGCCCGTAGGTGGCCCGGGCGCGAGTTTCCGGCTCGAGGACGCACGGATAGGCGCCGAGCCGCATGGTACCACCCATGTTCACGATGCCGTTCTGGTCGGGCATGAGGTGGATCACCGGATGCGGCGTGTCCTCATCGAACTCCGCGCTGTGTGCCCCTTCGAGGCCGCAGACGTTGCGGGCATACTCGATGACGGCGCACTGCAGGCCGAGGCAGATCCCGAAGAAGGGGACTTCGTTCTCCCGGAGGTAGCGGATCGCCTCCACCATGCCTTCGACACCCCGGTGTCCGAAGCCGCCCGGGATGAGGACTCCCGCGTAGCCCGCGAGCGACTCACGGGCGTTGGACTCCTCGATTGTCTCGGAGTCGACCCAGTGGATGTTCACCTTCACGTCGTTGGCGATCCCGGCGTGATTGAAGGCCTCCAGGATGGACTTGTAGGAGTCGTGGAGGCTGGTGTACTTTCCGCAGATGGCGATGTCCACCTCGGAGGAGGGGTTGTCGATCCGGTCGATGATCCTGTTCCACTCGTCGAGGTTCGGCGGGCCCACCTCGAGCTCGAGCAGATTCGTCACGAGGTCATCGAGCCCCTGCCGGTGGAAGAGGAGAGGCACCCTGTAGACCGAGTCGACGTCGCGCGCTTCGATCACCGCCTCCGGCGGTATGTTGCAGAAGAGCCCGATCTTCTGCTTGGAGGCCTCGGTGAGCGGCCTCGACGTCCGGCAGAGAAGGATGTCCGGCTGGATACCGATCTCCCGGAGCGCCTTGACGCTGTGCTGTGTCGGTTTGGTCTTCAGCTCCCCCGCGGTGTCGATGAAGGGGACGAGGGTCAGGTGCATGAACAGGGTGTTGGCCCTGCCCTTGTCGAGCCTCATCTGCCTGATCGCTTCGAGGAACGGGAGGCTCTCGATGTCGCCGACCGTGCCGCCGATCTCGACGATCACGCAGTCGACCTGCGACTTGTCGGCCAGCGACGTGATGGCGTGCTTCAGCTCGTTGGTGACGTGGGGAATGACCTGCAGCGTGGCGCCCAGGTAGTCGCCGCGGCGCTCCTTCATGATGACCGTCTCGTAGATCCTGCCGGCGGTCCAGTTGTTGTCCTGGGAGAGCGACTTGTCGATGAAGCGCTCGTAGTGGCCCAGGTCGAGATCGGTCTCCGCGCCGTCGTCGGTGACGAACACCTCGCCGTGCTGGAACGGAGACATGGTGCCCGGGTCCACGTTGAGATAGGGATCGAGCTTAAGGATCGTGACCCGCATGCCGCGGGCTTTCAGGAGCATTCCGATCGACGCGGAGGCGACTCCCTTGCCGAGAGCGGACACGACGCCGCCGGTGATGAAGATGTATTTCATCGGAACATCGGAAAGATCCATTCCGCCCGGCCTCGAACTCATGCGCTATCCCCCTGTCAGTGAACGAGATGTGCGATCTGTGGGGTGAAAACCCGCTCTGACGCCTGTCCCCAAGTATAATAACAAAAAGCCGGCTTTTTTTCCACCCTCAATTCCCGCCGCCGGTCCCGCGCATGAGATCTTCGACCAGCGGGATGTGCTCTGGCAGGTCGACCGACGCGATCCTCACCCTCCGCACCAGCGCGTGGATCCCGATTCCGTTCTCGAGGGCCCGAAGCTGTTCGAGCGACTCCCGCCGCTCGAGGTCCGAGGGGGGAAGCGAGGCCAGGGCGAGGAGGACCTCCTTCCGGTAGGCGTACATGCCGACGTGGGCAAGGTAGGGGATTTCTTCGAGCTCCTCCGGCGTGAGGATCTCCGGGCGGGGATGGTGGGGAATCGGGGAGCGGGAGAAGTAGAGCACGCGCCCGCCGGCCGACATCACCGCCTTCACCACGCTCGGAGCGCCGATCTCGCGGGGGTCGTCGATCGTACGGAGGACGGTGGCCATCTCGATGTTCTCGTCGTCTCTCATGAAGGAAGCGAGATCGTCGATCAGCGCCGGATCGATGAGCGGCTCGTCGCCCTGCACATTGACGATGACGCCGGCGTCCGTGTCGCGGACGGCCCGGGCCACGCGGTCGGTGCCGCTGGGGATCCCGGCCGGGGTCATCACGAACTCGCCGCCGAACGCCCGGACGCACTCGGCCACCCGCTCGTCGTCGGCGGCAACGAGCACCCGGCCGGCCAGCCGGGAGCGCCGGGCCCTCCGCCAGACGTGCTCGATCATGGGCCTGCCGAGAATGGGCGCCAGGACCTTTCCGGGGAAACGCGTCGAGCCGTAGCGGGCCGGGATCACGATGACGACGTCGTTTACGCGGGTCATGTTCCCTCCTTTCGCGGAGCGCACCGGCCGTTACTTCCCGTGCCGCTCCTTCCACTCGAGAATCCGTTCCCGCTGTGCCTTCAGATCGTCGTCGTCGACGGTGACCGCGTTCTCCTGCGCCCTGATCTCCTCGAACTGGCGACGGGCGGTTCTCGATGCCATGGTCGAGTATCCGCTGAGCGGGATCGGCAGCTTGATCGGTCCCAGGTGGAGTGTCCCGGGAGTGACGCCGAAAGCCCCGACGGGTGTGTCGAGAAGGAGCTCCTCGCGCCGTTTTCTCTCGAGCAGCGCATCCCGCAGCGCCCGCTCGAGCACGTCGTCCATGGTGTAGTGCCACCGGAGTGAATCGGGGACCAGCCACCAGAACTGCTCGAACTCGGAGGGC
This sequence comes from uncultured Gemmatimonadota bacterium, assembly GCA_964566685.1. Taxonomy (GTDB): domain Bacteria; phylum Gemmatimonadota; class CAZMKB01; order CAZMKB01; family CAZMKB01; genus CAZMKB01. The sequence continues at coordinate 3,646 of CAZMKB010000314.1, forward strand.
GGCAGGAGCCTGAGGTGCGAGAGGTCCATCACGTCGTCCCACCTGAGCCGGGATCTGGCTTCAAAGTCCGGGCGGACGAGATCCGGCAGCGCCGTGAGCGGCCGGGGATCCCTCAGCTCGACCGGTCCGGGCTCGGCCGGAATCGACTCGATGGTGACGACCCGGATCGCGTCCCTGCGGGCGGGCGGTGCACTGACCCACTCGCCGGGGAGAAACATGCTGAAGGGTTCCTTCTCATCCCGTACACCCCCCTGGAACCAGGTTCCCGGCACCCAGAGGGTCAGGAACAGGACCAGGTGGATCAGCGCCGAGGCGAGAATGGCCAGCCAGAAATTCTTCCTGTAACCCCTCCGGTTCATGGGATACCCTCTCAGTGGTCCTGCTCACAGACACGGTGACGCATCGGGACCTCCGAGACGGGTATTCAACCGATGAGGAACGGCGTTTGTCAGGATGTATCGGTAACCACGCGCCGGCGTATTCATGAACAGGGTCACATTAAACCAAACCCGAATTCTTCATACCATTTCGATTTTGGCGGCCGCTTTCGGACCGCCTCTTCGTTCTCGGCACTCGCA
>CAZMKB010000315.1:0-4220 GCA_964566685.1 uncultured Gemmatimonadota bacterium
TAGACCTTGAAGAAGTAGCGGTGTGTGCCGCCGGGGGGACAGGGCCCGCCGTAGCCCGGCTTCCCGAAATCGGTGATGCCCTGCACGGCGCCGTTCTCGAGCTTCTCGTCCGTGGGCATCTTCTCCGGCAGCTCCATCACACCGGGGGGCAGGTTGAAGAGCACCCAGTGGACCCAGGTTCCCATCGGCGCATCGGGATCGTCCGAGATGAGAGCGATGCTCTTCGTTCCATCGGGTACCCCGGTCCATGCGAGAGGCGGAGAAACGTCATCGCCGTCGCAGGTGTAGACGACCGGGATCATCCCGCCTTCGTCGAATGCGGTGCTCGTTACGGTCAGTGCCATTCTGGTTCCTCCTTCACCTCCGGGTCCGCACGCTGCCGTCCCCCGGCCGGCCTCAGAGAAGAGGCAGGCACAGAGGAAGAGAAGCGCGGTTACTGATCGGTGGATTCGCATCATACTCGTTCCCTCCACGTATCCGGCATGCGGCAGGCGGTTCGACGCGTTCGTATCCTGATTCTACTGAGCCGGACCGAGCGATTCAAGGGGCACGGAGTGAACGCGCGGAAAAAACCGCGGGGGGCGTTCGGCTGGACGGATGCTCATCCGGGGAGGAGGGCCTTGCGAAAGCCGGGTCCGTTCAGCCGGATCGAAGGGAAGGGAACTGACGGTCAGTCGTAGTCGGTGTGGAGGAGAATCCCCATCTCGCTGATTTCCCAGCGGTCCAGATCGGCATCGTCATCGAGGTTTCCTTCGGCCGAAGCGAGGAACGAGATGGAGTCGGCGGATTCGATGTCGTAGGCGTAGCGGGCCATCCCCTTGGGGTAGAATCCGATCTGGTGCATGTTGTCACTGTGGGCACCGTTCTCTTCGTGCATACCGGCAGGAATTTCTTGCATAGGGGGGCAGCCGATGTACGTCTGGTGTTCGACGCGGTAGCCCTCCTCGAGCACCCGGATCTCCCCGAGACAGGCCCTGGCCTCGCTGGTCCTCGATCGCTTAAACAGGTCTCCCATAACGGGTAACGCGATCGTGGAGAGGATGCCGACGATGGCCACCACCACGATGAGCTCGACGAGCGTGAAGCCCCGTTCTTCCTGTCCTGCCTTGCCCATGGTCCGCTCCCTGCGCGGATAGAGTGCGCATTGGATAAATTCGCAACATCTGTGCCATTGAGGTCGACGCTCCGGAGATTATTGCCGCGGATTACCGGGGGAGACTCTCATCGACGAAGGCGAGGCCGAGCTCGCCGGGACGGTGGAAAAAGGAGGTGGTGAAGTTGATCATCGAGGAATCGATCGAGCCGGCCGCTCACGGGGCTTTCTCCTCAGGTTCCAGGCCGTACACCTGCCGCGGTCCGAGATACCCGGGGAACCGATCGAGCAGCGCCATCCTGGTCCGGTAGCAGAAGTGGCATGCATCGACGTAGGTGTCGTCCCGGGGAGTGGCGTACTCCTCGGACAGCATGGCTGGTCCGCCGCGGATGAGCGGTTCGCAGATGGGGTGGCTCTCCGGATCATAATTCCGAACGAGCTCCGAGAGCGGGACCTCCCACATGTTTCCCATGGCGAGCCCCTGGCAGAGGTGAACGTAACCGAAGGCGTCGACGTGGACCCGTTTCGGTTCCACCAGCTCCTCGTGCGGGCACTCGGTGAACTCGTGCCAGTGACGCCGGGGCAGGTCCCCGGTCAGGGTGTCGGCGGCCCGGCCGCGAAGCATGGCTCCTCCTTCGACGATCGGCTCTCCCCGTCTTTGGCCGTCACCGGAATTCCGGACGATGACGGGCTTCTCGATGCAGATCGTGTCGACCGGGATACCGATCCGCTTCGCGGCTTCCAGCGCCCGCTTCGCCTGGCTCTCTTCCTCCTCTCCACTGTGAAACGCATCGTCCGAGAGGTTCAGGTCCGAGATACCGACCGCATAGATCGGTCTGAGCCAGAGGGCGGCGTCTTCGACCGTGGTGGCCCAGTAGCTGTTGGTGACGATCCCCCGTTCGTAGCCGGCTTCCCGGGCGAGCCTGAGTCCTTCGAGCAGGAGCGGATGGTACAGGAACGGCTCACCGCCTTCGAAGTATATCCACTCCACCGTTTCGATCTTCCCTGCTTCTTCGAGGACCCGCCGTACCTGGTCGAGGGTGAACGTACCGCCACGGCCCGGCCCGCAGTGGAGAAAGCAGTGATCACACTCGTACGTGCAGTCGAGCGTGAGAAGAAAGTGAATTCCCGTGAGCATGTACAGCTTACGCCTCGAAGGCCGCATCGATGAAGGGCCGGTCCCGGTGGTGACCGGCCGATGTCTTTTTCCGCGCTCTCAACCGGCGAGGATCTCTGCGATTTTCAGACGCACCCCGCACTGGCACAGATACGCGTTCTTGAAAGGCATCGAAAACTCGCACTCCCAGGGTCGCTCCTCGAGACACTCGATGAACCCATCGTCCGTGAGAGCACCGACCCCGCCGCCTCGTTCGACGCCCTCCACGTAGCAGCGGAAATCATGGGGACAGTCGATCCGTTCCATGATTTCCTCGATCCGGCGCAGCTTCTTCTCATCCACGGTTCCTTCCCCGTGATGGGTATATCCCGAATTATTCACACGCTTTCTATTTTGGCGGCCGCTCGAAGCCTCTCCTCACAGCGGAGGGGATTCTTCCTCTTCCGGTTCTCCCTCTTCCGGAATGGCTGCGCCGGGAAAGAGCCCTGCCTGCTTCAGTACGCCGAGAATGTCCTTGGCCCACCAGCGCTCGACGATCACACCGCCGGCGCACCTGATGATGTCCGTCCCCGACACCGTGAGCTCCCGGCCCGACGGCGGCAACCCGCCGAGCCCGGCGGCGTCTGTCCACCGGGCCGTCCAGCGACTCGCAGCCCGGTCGTCCTCCACGACGAGCTGCTCCAGAGATATCTGCATGCCGGGGGCCTGTTCGTGCCATTCCTCGACCCAGCCTCTGTACCCGTTGCGATCCGTGATCTCCGGCCACGCGGGATCGTGATTGACGAAATCGGGGGAGAAGAGCTCGTCGACGGCGTCGATCCTCTTCTCCTTCCAGACCAGGTCGAGCTCGCTGAGATAGAGGTTTCGTGATTCCTGGGTCAGGCACGGTTCGTCGTCGGCCAGGGACGTCTTCCCCCAGGTGTAGTCGCCGGCCTCCCGCGCGGGAAACCTGCCGAGCTGCTGCAGAACACCGAGTTCGTCGGTGTTCGACCAGTCCTCGACCACCACTCCCGCCTCGAGTCGTGAAACGACGATACCCGTCATCGAGATGCTCCCTCCGGTGGGAGGAACGCCGGCGTACTCGTCCAGGTGTGTCCCTCCGGCGCTCCACCGGTGAACGACGAGGTCGCCTTCGGCTATCATGTCATCGACTCTGCATACGAGGTCCGGAAACGCCCTGCGCAGCTTCTCGAGAGGAGCAATGAATCCCCTCTCGATCCCGTGGATATCTTCCCCGCCCGGAGCATGATAGATGTAATCGGGCGAGAGAAGCTGCTCGGCACGTTCCATCTCCCCCCCGTTCACGATCTCCTCCCATATGATCCGAACAGTCTCTTTGTTTTTCTCCTGGACAGAAGTCCCGGGTCCGGACGAACAGGAGAGGCTCACGAGGAGAACGAGTGTCAGCATCGTCGAAAGGGAAGAGAGAGCGCGTCCTGCAACGAATCGTTCGATCATTTCATCCCCCGGTCGTGAAATGTCGCCCGGAAGCCCCGACGCCCCGGCGGTTCTTCACGGACTCGTCATCGGGTCATTTCATATAATACCTCAAAGTGGAGGGCGAAGTCAATCGCAGGATCCCGAGCCGGATTATTCATACCGTTTCGATTCCGGCGGCCGCTCCCGGACTGCTCGACGCCCGCAATCCCCGGGTTGGCACCCTTGAAAGCGGGACTGAAACACCTATATATTCGTCTAAACGGTTATACGGTTTATGATCCTCGACAACCGCGACCATTCGTCCGGGGTTTTTCGAATGCACGATCTGTCCCTGATCTTCAAGGCGCTCTCCGACGAGACGAGGCTTTCCATCCTCGCCCTCCTCCTCTCCCACGGAGAGCTCTGTGTGTGCGACGTGGAGCACGTGCTGGGCATCACCCAGTCGAAGTCCTCCCGTCACCTCCGCTACCTCTCGAACGCCGGGCTCGTTCGTGACCGACGCGACGGGCTCTGGGTGCACTACCGCATCCCGGAGGACCTCGATGCCGACCGAAAGGAGATCCTCGATGC
>CAZMKB010000316.1:0-4212 GCA_964566685.1 uncultured Gemmatimonadota bacterium
TGTAACCCCTCGACAGGATATGGGGTTCTATCAGATACGGTACGAAGTACCGCCCCGAAAAGAGCTTCGACATGGTGGACTTCGTATTGAATCCCTGCGTGAAGTGGCTGTCGAAGCGCACGCCGCTTTCGGCGATCCTGTCGATGTGCGGGGTGGTCGGCCGATGGTAGCCGTAGCAGGAGAAGTGATCGGCACGTGCGGCATCGAGGAGGACGAACACGACGATTTCCTGGACGCCGCCCGCTCCCTCGTCACGCCATGATTTTTCACAGCCCGGGAGCGAGAGGGTGAGAAGGAAGAGCATTGTGCAGGCAGCCGGGCGAAAGCTCTTGCTGGTCTGTTCTACCCCGGCTCGCGATGCTTCCTTCATCTGACGAGGACCATCTTCCTCGAAATCTGTTTCTGATCGATCCGGAGCAGGTAGAGATAGGTGCCGGTGTGTGCCGGTGCACCGTATTCGTCCCGGCCGTTCCACGTGACACGGTAGGTACCGGGGGTCTGAGCCTCGTCGACGAGTGTTCTCACGAGCTTCCCGCGGCTGCTGTAGATGCGGAGAGAAACAGGCACGGCCTCATCCTCACCCCGCCCCTCCTCCACCGGCACATCGTAGGCGATGACGGTCATCGGATTGAAGGGATTCGGATAGTTCTGTGCCAGTGCCACGACTCTCGGGAGGCCGGGGGTCAGAGGATGATCGTCATCGATGCCCGAACCAGTGAGAAACACGAAGTCGAAGACGTCGAGAGAGGACGTGCCGTCGCCGAAGCCGTCGTAGGCGATGACCTTCCAGTAGTACGTTCCGTCGTCCAGCGTGTCGGTGTTCAGGACGTAGGCCGTGTCGAGGAGATCGGTGGCGACCGGTCCCCTCAGGAAGAGTGTGTCGGTGTCGAGGTACAGGTCGTACGTGACAGTTGATGCGGAATCACCGTCGATCGTCCTCTCCCAGACGAACATGTGCTCCATGCCGTTCAGCGTGTCGCCGTCGACGGGAACGAGGAGGGAGAATATCTCCGGAGGATTATTCCCGGCGGCTCCTCCGATGGTGAAGTCGTCGACCGAGCCGATGCGTGTGGCGATCTCGTTCTCGAACGCGACGCCGGCGTAATGCGTGGTCGGATCGAGAATACCGAACTCATCCACGAGCGTTCCCTGGAGATCTTCATTCAGGTACACGTGAAAGTGATTCTCCGATCCAACCCTTTCATGAACCACTTCGAAGAGGTCGCCGGCTACCGGCGGGTTCGGCTCCGGTACGGGGACACCCAGCTCCTGGGGTTCGAGCTGGTTGTTCATGATATAGAGGTGATAGGCGAAGTTATAGTAACGGATGAGATATCCGCGGCCGCTGCTGAGGTTGAGCGAGTTCCTGAGCATGACCACGCCGACCGCCCCGTTCTCCACGGAGGAGTTCTCGTGGCCGTAGCGGAACATGGCTGACTCCGGGTTCCGGGCGTAGCTGTAGAGAGCCCGGACCGTCCAGATGCTGCTCTCGGCGAAGTGCTGGGTCAGCATGTCGTCCTCGAGAACCACGGAGTCGCTCACGACCCACCTTGTCCCGAAAGAGCCCCGGTTGAAGTCGTCGACGAACACTGTCGGGTCATCGACGGTGATTACCGAGGGAACATTCGATATGCCGGAAGTGTTCGGTACCTCATCGTAGGACTTCACGGCGAAGTAGTAGCCGGTCCCCGGCGTGAGACCGCTGACGATGTACCCCTCGGAGCTCCCCGAAACGGCGGGATCGGGGGCGCTTCGAGCTTCGAGGGCCTGGGAGAAGGTTCCTTCCGTGATGGGAACCGTGTCGTACCTGATGTCGTACGAGGAGGCAAGGCCGATCGTGCTGTCGTCTCCCGGGGAAGTCCAGGACAGGCTGACGGTTGCCGGACCGACCTGGTCCACCGTCAGGTCGACGACGGGCGACGGCGCAATGGAGTCCACCGGAGGCTCGATGCCGAGCGAATCCGCCCATACCTCGGCCATGAGCACATAGCCGGAATCGTTCGGATGCCGGGTGTCGGCCATGAGCTCGGTCTCCCAGTTCACTACCGCCTTGAACGCACTGTTGTGATCCACGAACGTGATGTCGTAGCCCTGCCACTGCTTGTAGCCGACCAGGTTGAGTATCGACTGGTTGAGCTGCGTCGTCTCATCGTCCTTGTCGTCCGTACGGGGGACGATGCCCGCCACGAACATGCTCATCTGCGGATTGTGATCGTGAGCCTGGTCGAGTATCCGCTCGACGTCGTCGGTGATGTCTGGGATTTCCCGCTCACCGGTGATGTCGTTCGTACCGATGTGAAGGAGAATGACGTCAGGGTCGCTGTAATCGTAGAAGTAGGCCACCGTGTCGGCCAGCCAGTTCGACCGCTTCCCACCGTGGCCCTCGTGGTCGGTGTCGAATCCCGATCCGTCGTTCTGTGTTCCGACGAAATCGAAGTGGATGCCCTGGATGGTGTAATCCCAGTAGAGCGGCTGGCGATATCCGCCCTCGTGGGACGATCCGATTCCCATGGTGATGGAATCACCGAGCGGCATTATCCTGAGGGAATCCTGCTGCTGGGACAGGAGCGGTGCTGGAACGAGTACGAGGATCAGGGCAAGAATGACGATCATTGTCTCTCTCCGGTACCGGTCACGTCGACTTCCTCAGAATATAATACCGCCGTGTTTATTACTGCAACAGAAGGAAGAGAACAGCCACTCGAGCCTGTTCCGCCGGTGGCTGTTCTCTTCGCACTTCATCCTGTCACATCCTTCTTCCCGTCACGGCTCACTTGAGAATCACCATCTTCTTCGTGGAGGTGAAGTCTCCGGCGCTCATCCGGTAGAAGTAAATGCCGGACGTCACCTGTTCTCCACGGTTGTTCTTCCCGTCCCAGGTCACGGTGTAGGTGCCAGCCTCCTTCATCTCGTCGACGAGCGTCTTCACCTTCACCCCGCGGACGTTGTAGATATCCAGATGCACCTGCGTCCCTCCTTCGATGGATTCCGGAACATCATAGGATATCGAGGTCATCGGGTTGAACGGGTTCGGGTAGTTCTGGCCCAGGGTGAACATCTTCGGAAGTTCCGGCGTGGCCGGGCCGTCACCCTCGATGCCCGTCACGTACGACGTATCCACCCAGAAGCTGAAGAACGTGGAGCTCTCTCCTGTCAGGCCGTCCTCGTCCTCGGCGAAGACTTTCCAGTAGTACCAGCTGAGGTTGAGCAGGCCCGGCAGGGTAACCGTCGTGTCCTGCAGCCCGCCGATGATTGTCGGCTGGGCGAAATCGGGCGCCCGGTCGTACCAGACCTCGTAGGTGATGCTCTCGGAATCTGGATCCGGATCCACCGCCTCGTGCCAGACCAGCGTGGGGAACCTGGTACCGACGGTGTCCTCGTCGGCCGGCCTGATCAGGTCGAACGGCAGCGGCGCGTCGGGAATCGAGACGTAGAAGCTCCAGTCGAGCTGTGTTGCCATCGTCTCGAGCTCCATCGGGTCACGGGCTCTCACCCGCCAGTAGATCTCTGCATTGTCGGGGAGCTCCAGCACGCTGTTGCCGCCAGCCTTGCCCCCCTGCGCATACTGCTCGAGATAGTTCCGCAGGATCCTGCCGAGCTGGCTGCCCGGTATCTGGTACTCGCTGTCCCAGATGCTGTCCACGAATGTGGTGTTCTCGATGAAATTCGGATCCGTACCGTACCACACGCCGTAGCGCACCGAGTCATCCGGATTGAGGTCCCAGGAGTCGATCCAGTCGAGCACCGGAGTCGCCGTGTCGACGGTGTCGCCATCGAACGGCATGAACAGGTCGAACGGTGCCGGCGGCAGCACTGCGAGATTGCTCGCCACCGAGTACGTTGCGACGTTGTTGTTCCTGTTCCCGTGCAGCATGATCCCGGCGTAGGTAGTGCCGGTGACCGTGTGGATCTTGTCGGGATCAGACACCCTGGCCCGGAAGTCACCGTTGACCCAGTAGTCGAAGTGGTTCCCGTTCATGTCGGTCGAGACCACGATCCTGATCTGGTCTCCAGCGCCCGGATCGATGGTTCCGGCATCCTCCGAAGCGATCTGCGGTGACGAGGGAACTCCATTCACGACATCCCACAGGGCTATCTTGTCGGTGCTCGAGTTGCGGAAGAGCAGATAGCCGTTCCCGCCGGGATCGGGTGAATCCATCCCCATCAGTGCCCCGCCGTCCTCGGCGCCTTCCACGTCGACATCCTCTCCCC
>CAZMKB010000317.1:0-4189 GCA_964566685.1 uncultured Gemmatimonadota bacterium
CCGACTCCTTCGCCCGGAACGTCGAGATGGAGTACCGTCGCAACCGCGAGCGCTACGCGCTGCTAAAATGGGCGCAGGAACACTTCGAAGGATTCCGCGTCGTCCCTCCCGGCACTGGCATCGTGCATCAGGTCAACCTCGAATATCTGTCGCAGGTCGTGGTTTCCCGGGACGACGGTGACGGTCCCGTGGCCTTTCCCGACACGCTCCTCGGCACGGACTCCCACACGACCATGATAAACGGGATCTCGGTACTCGGCTGGGGCGTCGGAGGAATCGAGGCGGAAGCCGTCATGCTGGGCCAGCCCTACTTCATGGTTCTGCCGGACGTCGTCGGTTTCCGGCTGGGCGGCCGGCTTCCCGAAGGGGCGACTGCAACCGACCTCGTCCTCACGATCACGCAGATGCTCAGGCGGCACGGTGTCGTGGGGAAATTCGTCGAGTTCACGGGGTCCGGCCTCTCGCATCTCTCGCTTCCGGACCGGGCCACGATCGCGAACATGTCGCCCGAATACGGGGCGACGATGGGATTTTTCCCGGTGGACGACGAGACGCTGGACTACCTCCGCCGCACCGGGAGGGAGGAGCTCGTGCCGCTGGTCGAGGCCTACACGAAGAAACAGCGGCTCTTCCGGACCGATGAGGAGCCTGAGCCGGCGTTCCCCGACACGATCGAGCTCGACCTCGGTGACGTCGTACCCTCGCTCGCCGGCCCCCGCAGGCCGCAGGACCGGGTGGCCCTCGAAGAGCTGCCGGCGTCGTTTCGCACGGCTCTGCCGGGCCTTCTGAAAGGGAAGCGTGAAGGGGAGGCTCCGGCGGAGCAGCCGGAGGTCGACATCGAGATAGACGGTGCGAAGACGAGCCTCGGCCACGGCAGCGTGGTCATCGCCGCCATCACGAGCTGCACGAACACCTCCAACCCTTCCGTCCTGATCGGGGCCGGACTCCTCGCCAGGAACGCCGTCCGGGAGGGGCTCGAGGTGAAGCCGCACGTGAAGACCTCTCTCGCTCCGGGCTCGCGCGTGGTCACCAGCTATCTCGAGGCGTCCGGGCTGCTCCCGGCCCTCGAGGCGCTCAGGTTCCACGTCGTCGGCTACGGATGTACGACCTGCATCGGCAACTCCGGGCCGCTGCCCGGCCCGGTGGTGAAGGCGGTCGACGACCATGACCTGGTGGTTGCCGCCGTACTCTCTGGGAACCGGAATTTCGAGGCCCGCATCCACTCGAAGGTGAGGGCGAACTATCTCGCCTCCCCGATGCTCGTCGTGGCCTACGCGCTCGCAGGTCGGATAGACATCGACTGGAGGAGGGAGCCGGTTGGAATTAGGCGAGACGGTAATGAATTGTATCTCAAAGATATATGGCCGACGATGAAAGAGATACATGAAGTCATGTCCCGGGCAGTCTCTGCCGGCCAGTTCCGGAACCGCTACTCCGAGGTCTTCGAGGGAGACGGGAACTGGCGGAATCTCGACGTTCCCGCAGGGGACGTCTATGCCTGGGATCCCGAATCGACGTACCTGAGGGAGCCGCCCTTTTTCATGAATCTCGAACCCCGGCCGGAACCGCCCGGGGACATTACGGGCGCCCGCATTCTGGCCCTGCTCGGAGACACGGTGACGACGGACCACATATCACCGGCCGGATCCATCGATCCGGAGAGCCCCGCCGGCCGTTACCTGCAGGAACACGGCGTGGAGCCGGCGGACTTCAACACCTACGGCTCGAGGCGGGGAAACCACGAGGTCATGGTGCGCGGGACCTTCGCCAATGTCAGGATCCGGAACCACATGCTCGACGGCGTGGAGGGGGGCTTCACCACCCACATCCCGAGCGGAGAGCAGATGACCATCTACGACGCGGCCGTGCGATACCGGGACGAGGATACCCCGCTCATCGTCATGGCCGGGAGCGAGTACGGCACCGGTTCTTCACGGGACTGGGCCGCGAAGGGAACCCGTCTCCTCGGTGTGAAGGCGGTGATCGCCCGGAGCTACGAGCGCATCCACCGCTCGAACCTGATCGGCATGGGTGTCCTGCCGCTCCAGTTCGTGGACGATTCCGACTGGAGGAAGCTCGGCATCACCGGCAGGGAAAGGGTCTCCGTCACCGGGATCGCCGGGGAGCCGGCACCCCGCGTGAAAGTCGAGGTGACGGCTGCCGGAGAGGGAGGAGAGGAGAAGTCGTTTCGGGTTCTCATCAGGCTCGACTCCGGATTCGAAGTGGAGGTCTACCGCAACGGCGGCATCCTGCCGAAGGTGCTCCGCGAACAGTTCTGAAGTGTACAGTCCACCTGTTGACAGCCGCTCTCGGCTCTCGTATCATCTGATTGAGATTTACATTGATGCTGAAGCCGGTGGGGCACATCGATGTCCCGGTATGCCGGGAGTGTGGTTTTTTTATGGAAACCTGTCTTCTGGAAGAAAGGAATCCGATCATGACCGGGAAGCTGAAAGATACCGGGCTCGATCAGATCGTCGCCCGCCAGGTTCGTCTCTGGGAGATCCGGCGGCAGGGGGAGCGGGAACGTGAGCTCGAAGAGGAAAAGGTCGAAGAGACCATCCAGCCCTACATCACCATCTCGAGGAATGCAGGAAGCGGCGGACAGATAATCGGCCGGAACGTGGCCGAGCGGCTGACCTGGGGATTCTACGACAGGGAGATCGTCGAGCATATGGCGAAAGTTGCCCGGGTCAGGCAGAGCGTTGTCGAGTCGCTCGACGAAGTGACCATGGACGGCATCAGGGAATGGATCACGACACTTGTCGATCGCGATTCGTTCAGCCACGATCACTACCTCAAGCACCTGATGACAGTGCTCCTGACGGTCGCCAGGCAGGAGCGAGCCGTCTTTCTCGGCAGGGGAGCGAACTTCGTACTGCCGCCCGAACGTGGTCTTCGCGTCAGAATCATCGAGCCTCTGGAAATGAGAGTTGAAGAGTACGGGAAGACGTTCGACATGAAATCCGCGGAAGCAAGAAAGGAAATCCTGTCACGGGACAGGCAGATCCAGGAATTCATCAAGCAGCAGTACCACCGGGATGTAGCGGATCCGGCGAATTACGATCTGGTGCTCAACAGGGCTTCCCTCGGACGGGAGCAGTGCGTCGATCAGATCGTCGCGGCGGTCCAGATCCGCCCGAAGGAGCTTTCCTGAGGGCAAGGAAGCGCCATGAACGAAAAGGAGTGAGTCGGTGGCTTCTCGCTTCTCCCGGTCTTACCATCCGAGGAACGGCAGCCCTCATTTTGCACGCCACCGACGGCGGTGACAGCTGGTACTACCAGGACCCCGGACCGGACTCGACCGTGTTCATCCTCGAAGGCATCGATCTCACGGACGGCGTCCACGGCTGGGCAGCCGGTGGTGACTTCTGTCCCTTCAACGGCGTGATCCTCCACACCGAGAGCGGAGGCGAGTGAGCCCGTTGTCGGATATACTGGATTCGAAATCCGCCGGTACTGTCGGTCGGGGTGCCTTCGATGGTGTACTCTCTTAGAGAAGGGGGTGGCAAAATGAACTCGAGGACTCTCGCTCTTACTGCTGTCGTACTGATTTCCCTCGCCTGGTTGGAGGATACGCTGATGGCGGATGCCATCTGGTTTCCGAGCCGCGTCTACAACGGCTCATTCGAAAGGTGGCAGCAGTACAAACCGTCCGGATGGATGAAGGCGGGTTCCATCTGCTCCACCCGGACAGGATCATTCCTTGGAGAACACGCTGTCGAGCTGTCAAACGGTCAGCCCTGGGAATCTTCACTCTACCAGAACATTGCCTATGAATCCGGAACACTTCTCTTCGGCTGTGCTCATCATTCCGAGAATGACATATACTCGGGGAACCGGATCGACCTCGTTTACCTGGATGCAGCGGAACAGGAAATTGGAAGGCGGTCGTGGGAGAGCGCTGGTCTGGACTGGGAGATCATCCTGACACCGATCTCGCCTCCGGGCGGTACGGAGACCATCCGCATCGAGCTCATACCCCAGGTCGAGGGAATTGACTACCTCACGGTCGATCATGTCTTCCTGATCCCGGTCACTCCTCCATCTCGATGAAGAGGTCGTCGCCCTCCACCGTCACCTCGAAGGTATCCACGGGAGCGGCGGCTGGCATGGACAGGGCCTCGCCGGTCCTGAGGTCGAAGAAAGATCCGTGCTCGGGGCACCTGACGGCGTACTCCTCCAGTTC
>CAZMKB010000318.1:0-4186 GCA_964566685.1 uncultured Gemmatimonadota bacterium
CCTCCCGCCACTTCCTGCATGAGACACGCCGCCCGGTCGACCGCATAGGGCAGGATCGACGGATCGACCCAGCGCTCGAATCGATAGGAGGCCTCCGTGGCAAGGGCCAGGGCCCGGGATGTCCTCCGGATTCTCCGGGGGTCGAAGTGGGCGCACTCGATGAGCACCCTCGTCGTCCGTTCGGATACTTCCGTCTCCTCCCCGCCCATGACACCGCCGATTGCCACGGACCGTCTCCCGTCGGCGATCATCGTCATCTCGCCGGTGAGACGCCGTTCTTCGCCGTCGAGTGTGCGGAACGATTCGCCCTCTGAAGCCTTTCGGACGACGATCATTCCGTCGGCCAGCGTGTCGAAGTCGAATGCGTGGAGCGGAGTTCCAAGCTCGTAGAGGATGAGATTGGTGATGTCGACGATGTTGTTGATGGAGCGCTGTCCGATGCCGGCCAGCTGCCTGACGAGCCAGGCGGGAGACGGGCCGACCAGGACCCCGTCGACGATTCGCGCCGTGTACCGGGGACAGCCCTCGACATCGATGATCTCGATGCTGGCGATATCGGAGAATCTACGCGAACCTTCCGACGGAACTGCCCGCGGAAGTTGCACTTTCACGTTCTCGATTGCGGCAATTTCACGGGCGACGCCGAGATGGCTGTGGAGATCCATTCTGTTCGCGGTGATGTCGAGCAGGAAGACGGTGTCCGAGGTCTCCATCATGTCTCCGAGCGGCGTGCCGGGACGGGCAGAATCATCGAGCTCGAGGAGGCCGGTCCGGTCGTCCGAGATGCCCAGCTCGAATCCGGACAGGAGCATCCCCTCCGACTCCTCGCCGCGGATTTTCGCTTTCCTGATCCTGGTCCCGTCGGGCATCTCGGCTCCAACGCCGGCGTACGGATAGCATGCCCCTTCCACGACATTCGGGGCTCCGCAGACAACGCGGAAAGTGTCGGTTCCGGTGGATACGATACAGAGCGACAGGCGGTCGGCGTTCGGATGCCTCGCGACCTTCTCGACTCTCGCCACGACGATGCCGTCGAGACGGAGGTCCAAGGATTCGACCTCGTCGACCACGACTCCCTGCATCGTCAGGAGCCCGGCGAGCTCATCGGGATCTCTCCCGGTCGGAATGAAATTCCGGAGCCACTGATAACTGACCTTCATGGAACAGCGTCCTGTTGCTGACTCTCGACTCCCCTCCGGCGACCTACCGGAACTGGTCGAGGAACTTGCTGTCGTTCTCGTAAAAGAGCCGGATGTCGCCGATGCCGTATTTGAGCATGGCTATCCGCTCGACACCCATCCCGAACGCGAAGCCCGTAACCCGTTCGGGGTCGTACTCGACCGCTTCGAACACCGCCGGATCGATCATTCCCGCTCCGAGGATCTCGATCCATCCGGTGCCCTTGCAGACACTGCACCCCTCTCCTCTGCAGAAACAGGAAATGTCGACTTCGGCACTCGGTTCGGTGAACGGAAAGAAGCTCGGTCTGAAGCGGGCCTCGACCTCTTCTCCGAACATGTGTCGGATGAATTCGGTCAGGGTCGCCTTCAGGTCGGCGAAGGTCACCCCCTCGTCGACGAAGAATCCTTCGACCTGATGAAAGACCGGAAAGTGCGATGCGTCGATCTTGTCCGACCGGAAGCACCGGCCCGGTGCAATCACTCTCACCGGTGGCTGCTGTTTCAGAAACGTCCGGATCTGGACCGGCGACGTGTGCGTCCGCAGCACGAGGTCGTCCTTCATGAAGAAGGTCGCCTGCATGTCGAGTGCGGGGTGATCGGGCGGGAAGTTGAGCGCCGTGAAATTGTAGTACTCGTCCTCGATTTCGGGCCCCCGCTCCACGGTGAAGCCCATTCCGTAGAAGATCCGGATGATCTCGTCGAACATCTTCGTAATCGGGTGCGTGCTGCCCTGCCACCGGCCCGATCCGGGCAGGGTGATGTCTTCCCGCTCCGCCTGCTCAGGCTTCCGCCTCGAGGTGCCGTCGAACTCCCGCTGTTTCTGTTCGACGAGCTCCTGGAGCCGGTCCTTGATCTCGTTGGCCAGCGTACCGACCGCGGGCCTCTCTTCCCGGTCGAGCTGTCCCAGGCCGCGCAGGATACCGGTCAGCTCGCCCTTGCGCCCCAGGTATTTGACCCGGATGCGGGTGAGCTCCTCCCCTGAGGAGGCGGAGCCGATCTCCCTCTCTGCCCGCTCAGAGAGAGATTGCAGTTTTGCCGTGATGTCGCTCATGATGCTTTCCGAACAGGAGTCGAATCAGGCGCCAAGGCTCTGTTTGGCCACGTCCGTGAGCTTCGAGAAGCTCTTCGGATCGTTCACGGCCATGTCGGCGAGCATCTTCCGGTTGATGTCGATGTTTCCCCGCTTGAGGCCCTGGATGAAGCGGTTGTAGGACATGCCGTTCAGACGGCAGGCCGCGTTGATTCTGAGGATCCAGAGACGGCGCATCGTTCTCTTCCTGTTCCGCCGGTCCCGGTAGGCGTAGTGGAGCGCCCGCTCGACGGTCTCCCGGGCGGAGCAGACGAGCTTGCTCCTCCCGCCGCGATAGCCCCTGGCCTGTTTCATGATCTTCTTTTTCTTCTTATGAGAGGCGACGTTCGTTTTCACTCGTGGCATGACAGTACTCCTCGTCGTGATCAGGCATAAGGAATGAGGACCTTGATCTTCTTCACTTCAGGACCTTCGAGAATCAGCGGGCGGCGGAGCTTCCGCTTCCGTTTTCTCGTTTTCTTCGTCAGGATGTGCCTCGCGTAAGCGTGCTTCGCCCGGATTTTTCCCGAGGCCGTCACACGAAATCTCTTCGCTGCTGCTCTGTTCGTCTTGATTTTCGGCACGAATTCCTCCTCGCGAATGCGAATTCCTCACCCTCTGGGTGCAACGATCATAATCATGTTCCTGCCTTCGACTTTCGGACCGCTCTCGATCACGCCGATGTCTTCGATCTCTCCGGCCACCTTCTCGAGGAGCTTCTGTCCGCGATCCTTGTGCTGCAGCTCCCTGCCGCGGAAGATCATGGTGAATTTCACCTTGTTCCTGTCTTCCAGGAATTTCCTCGCATGCCGCAGCTTGAACTGAAAATCGTGTTCCTCGGTCTTCGGCCTGAGCTTGATCTCCTTGACCTGTATGATGTGCTGCTTTTTCTGGGCCTTTTTCAGCTTCTTGCTTTCTTCATATTTGTACTTCCCGTAATCCATGATCCGGCAGACCGGCGGGCGTGCGTTCGGTGCGACTTCGACCAGGTCGAGGCCGCGGTCTTCAGCGATCCTGAGAGCTTCTTCGACTGGGGTGATGCCCACCTGCGAGCCGTCCTCGTCGATCAGCCTCACCGGGGAGATTCTGATCTGCCTGTTGACGCGAGCTTTCTTGTCGATGTAGACCTCCTTGCTAACCCGAATTATTCGATGCCTGGTCTTGATCCGTCTCCTGTGTGCTGTCACATGGCTTAACGATAACGATGAACCTCCTGCTCGAAATCGTATGAATAACTCGAGTCAAAAAAAGGCGGATAGAAGTCATCCGCCACCGAGAGAACGTTTCACCGGAACGCCGGTTCAGAACATGGCAACCTGCCGACACGTGCCCTGCCGGACAGGTGAGAAGTGGATAACTTCTTCTTCCCTGTCAAGATCGTCGATGAAGGAAAATTACGCAGGAAACACTGTCCTGTCAACTCTTTTGACCCGAATTATCCTTGCGCTGTCGATCTTGGCGGCCGCTTTCGGACTGCTTCTTCGTTTCCTGGAGATCAATTTTCCGGAGCCTCCGGCCTGGCGGCCTTCCTCCCGATGTCCTGCGTCACCAGATCGATGCACTCCCGGAGGTTCGTGGCACCGACATCGCCGGTGCCCCTGATTCTCAGCGAGACCTGTTCGCTCTGTTCCTCTTTCTTTCCGACGATCAGCATGTAGGGGATCTTCTGCACTTCCGCTTCCCTTATCTTGAAGCCCACCTTCTCGGCCCGTCCGTCGACGGCAACACGGAGACCGGCTTCGCGCATCGTCCCGGCGATCCGCTCGGCGTAGGGAACGATCTCGCTCGTGATCGGCAGGACGGTCACCTGGACGGGTGCGAGCCAGGTCGGGAATGCGCCCGCATAGTGCTCGATCAGGACGCCGAAGAACCGCTCGAGCGAGCCCATGATGGCCCGGTGGAGCATGATGGGCTGCTTCGCCTCGCCGTCCGTGTC
>CAZMKB010000319.1:0-4183 GCA_964566685.1 uncultured Gemmatimonadota bacterium
ATCTTCTACAACCTGGACGGTTTCACCGGAATCCTCGCCGGAGTATTCGGGTACGAAAGCGCATCGTTTCTCTTCATCCGGTTTCTCATAGTCTTCGGCCTCCTGCTCATTCCCACGTTCCTGATGGGAGCCACACTGCCGCTCCTCTGCCAGCACTTCGTCTCGAACAGGGAAACGCTCCGGTCCCGGGTGGGACATCTCTACGCCGTGAACACGGTCGGTGCGGCGCTCGGCTCCTTCCTGGCGGGATTTTTCCTCATCGAGCATCTGGGAAACACCGCCGTGGTCTACCTGGCGGCCGGTCTCAACATCGGCGTCGGCATTCTCGCCCTCACGGTTCCTTCGCGCACCGCCGGCACCGGAGACACGACCCCCTCGACGAGCCCCTCACCGGTTCAGGAAAAAGACGGAACGACGGTCAGGGCCGATCGTGACCGTGCTTTCTCCAGGCGCGCGGCGCTCTGGGTCATGATCGTCTTCGGTGTTTCCGGATATGTCTCGATGAGCCTCGAAGTCGTCTGGATCAGGGCCTTTCGATATTTCATCAGCAACAGCACCTATGCTTTCTCCCTCATCATCACGGTCTTTCTCGCTGGAATCGGCGTCGGGAGCTATGCGGGAAGCAGGCTGCTCTCACGGGCACGCTCTCCCATGGTCCTGTTCGGTCTCGCGGAGGCTCTTCTCGGCTGTTTTGCTCTTCTCTCTCTTCCCCTTCTCACGCGCGTTTTCTACCAGGAGAACATCTACGGCTCCCTCTTCCTGACCGATGTGACGTCATTTCCGGCACTCGTTTTTCACTACGTCGCCGCCATCGTCGCCGTCATCTTCCTGCCCACGCTCGCGATGGGAATACTCTTTCCGGTGGCATCGTTCATCGTCACGCGTTCCGTCGTCAATGTCGGTAGAGCCGTGGGGACGCTGTATTTCGTCAACACGGTCGGAACGATTCTGGGATCCCTCGCCGGGGGTTTCGTACTCCTCCCGCTCATGGGCATCGAGGGCTCGATCATCCTGCAGTCGGGCATCGTGTTCATCTGCGGCACACTCGTTCTGCTCGCTCTCACGGGCCTCTCGACGAGAGGGAAAGCCGCCTTTGCTCTCCCTCCGGTGATCGTCATCATCCTCGCGTCCGCGTGGATCGAGCCGGACTTCACCTTCACCGGGCTCTACGAAGCACCCCAGCGGAGCATCCTCTACTACGACGAGGGAGAGATGGCGACGGTGAAGGTGTTCGTGTCGACCGACGGCATCAAGACGATGAGCGTGGACGGGAACTCCATCGGCTCGGCCCCCGAGACCCAGGTCGACATGAAGCAGCGGCTGATAGCGCATCTCCCCATGCTCATCCGGCAGGGTAACCGGGACATTCTGAGCATCGGCCTCGGTACGGGCATCACGACGGGGTGCTTCACCCTGTACCAGGAGGCAGGGAGCATTCGAACCGTTGAAATCGTGCCCGGCGTGATCACGGGCGCCCGATACTTCGCCGACGAAAACCGGCACATCTTCTCGAACGAGTCGATCACGATCCACGAGACGGACGCCCTGAACCACCTGCTGCTCCACGATGAAGTGTACGACCTCATCGCCTCGGACGGGAAGCTCAATCCCTTCTACAGCGGCAACACCGTTTTCCTGTGCAAGGAATTCTACGAGCTGTGCCGGAGGAGGCTCGCGACCGGTGGGCTTTTCGTCCAGTGGATCAACGCGAACATCCCGACGGTGGAGTACCTCACCGTTCTGAAGACAATAACAGGAGTGTTTCCGCACGTGTCGCTGTTCTACTTCCCTCCCGCTCACACGTTCTTCCTGGCCGGGGAGGAGCCCCTCGAAGCCGACCTGCGACGGGCCGACGGCATCATGCGATCTTCGGAGGAAGTGGCTTCGGACCTCTCGATGTACGAAATCGACTACGCGCTCTCGCTCGTCGCGGGTTATGTCGGTGAGGGAACGGACTTCGCCCCTCTCTTCGAAGAACTTCCCGTCAACAGCTGGGACCGGTCGGTCGTGGAGTTCCGCAACCCGCGGAAGTGGCTCGAGAGACCGCCGGCACTCAACGTCGCCGGAGCGCTCACCGCTTTCAGGCTCTACGGTGTCCGCGCCGGCGACGAGAGACGCCTGAGAAGGCTCATTCTCGACGTGGAGCACATGGGGGAGGAGTCCTGGCGGCAGGTGGAAACATCGTTCACGATCAGTGAACTCTTCAGGGAAGCACTCGTCGCCCTCCTGGCCAAACGCGACAGGGCGGCCTTCGAAGGCGCGCTGAAGAGAATTCTCACACTCGACCCGGACAACAGGCGGGCCGCACTCTGGCTGAGCGACCCCGCCCGGCACATCACTTTCTGACGCACCGATGAAAAACCGACTTTCGATCATTGGAAATGCACTTCTCCTCCTGATATCGTCTTCGATATCTCTGCTCGTCCTGGAGTACATTCTGGCCTCATATCAGGAAGACATCAGGGTCTACTCCGAGCTCTTCCGCGGGCGCCGGTTCATGGCCGAAAGAAGCCCCTACCTCCCCTTCACCCTGCCGGCCGATCTCACCTTCGACCATCGCACCCCTTCGTTCCGGGTAACATACCGCTTCAACCGGTACGGCTACCGCGGCGATTATCCCCGGGAGATCGGTAAGCCCTCCGGTGTCAGGAGAATCATCGTCTGCGGCGACTCGTTCACGCTGGGGTGGGGAATGGCGTACGATTCCTCCTTCTGCGGAATCATGCAGAGCGAGCTGGACAGGCGCGGCTTCCAGGTGATCAACGCCGCCTACCACGCAGGATACTCTCCCGACAGCTACTATGCCTACCTGGCGAGAGAAGGGCTCGAACTCAGTCCGGACATCGTCGTGATTGCGCTCTTCAGCGGGAACGAAATCAGCGACCTGCGGGACAACATCTGGAAAAGGACGGACCATCGCGAAGCTCCGGTCGAGATCGGGACTATAAGAACCTACACCGACCGCCACGGCAGTTTTCTGTTCCCGCCCGAAGAGCTCGACAGCATTCTCCCCTGGAACTACCGGGTTCCGGTGCTGCGGGAGAGCCACGTCTTCATCGGGTTCACGCAGGCGCTCGGATCGGCACTGGGGAGCCCGCGGCCCCGCTACGAACAGGAGGGAAAGATCCGCGAGAGCCTCCCTCCCCGGGTGGGCTGGGAACGGTTCGCGATCACGACCGGCGCCATCTGCGCCCTGTGCGAGGAGCACGGGCTCCCCGTGGTCTACGCCATCATCCCTCCGGACCCGGGGAAGACGCCGCCCGGGCAGGACGCTCACTTCGACCGGATGAAGAGCATCGTTCAGGATCAGTGCGGTTCCATCGTCATCGACCTGCGGCCGGTGCTCTCCGGGACGGACTATTTTCCCCGCGACGGCCACTTCAACGAATCGGGGCACAGGAAGACCGCACGGGCGATTCTCCGGTTTCTGGAAGAGAGCCGCCTCCTGGCCGAAACACCCTGATTCCATGCCGGGGGGCATCGGAACGGCTCGGATCAGCTCAGGTGAACGAGGCGGCATCACGGTACCCGATCCATTTCGTGAAGACCGTCCGGCACGTGTGGAAGAGGACCCGAGGGCGGAGACCTTCACAGCGGTGAGTGCCGGACGACCGTGTCCGCGAGCGCCCGGGCGATGAGGAGGTGCCCGAGCGGTGTCGGATGCACACGGTCGAGCCGCAGGAAGATGTCGGGATGTTTCCGGAGAATGCGCTCCGGGTACTGTTCCTTCGTCTTCCCGATGTAGGCGGCTTCCACGGTGTCGCGGGGTTCCGGATCCGACAGGAACGAGTCGAACAGCTCCTGTGTGCCGAGAAGGGGCACGGAAAGTTCCTTCCCGGTCCGGACGAGTATCCGGCGGTAGGGTTCCCACTCCGGTGAGGGAGGGAGGATTTCGACCAGCACGATCCTGCCTCCCGCATCCCGGACGGATTCCACAGCTTTGGCCAGGTTTTCCCGGAAATCCCGCGGCGGCACTCTCCTCACTCTCTTCGTGCTCCCCCCGTCCAGCTCCTGCCTGACCTTCCGGGACACGACGAGGTAACGCATCCCCCGGTACAAGGCGAAACCGTCGAGCGTTTCCTGCAGCGTTCCCACGATGCCGCGACGTTCTTCGATGAGCTCCCGGTCGGTGCGGGCGGCCGCCTGGCTGTCGTTGGCTCCGAACGACAGCGTCACGAGATCC
>CAZMKB010000320.1:0-3506 GCA_964566685.1 uncultured Gemmatimonadota bacterium
AGGATGACGGCCTTCACCGACGAATCGATGTCCTCCGGCGGATAGTCGAAGGGCTCGATGACGGAGTAGACACCGAGCTCCCGGACCCGTCGGGCTATGAGCTGGGTGTACTGGGAACCGAAATCGAGTATGAGAACTTTCTCTCCGGTAACCATGAGCGCAGAATCCCGTACCTGCGGATGCCCGGACGGACGGCAGGTCCCGTCAGTATGCTTTGGCGAACACGACGCGCTGTTCGGAAGTTTCCCCGCAGACGACGCACTTTCCGGGAGCCTTCTCCGCGTCGAAGGGGATGCAGCGGATGGTCGCCTTCGTGTCTTCCTTCACCCTCTCCTCACAGGCGTCCGTGCCGCACCAGTGAGCGTTGACGAAGCCGCCCCTCGAGTCGATGATCTCCCTGAACTCTTCGTAGTCGTCCACCGGCGTGGTGTTGTCGTCGCGCAGCGTTCGAGCCCGGTCGAACAGGTTCGCCTGGATTTCGTCGAGGACTTTCCCGATCTGCTCGACGACGACGTCGACGCCGACAGCCCGTTTCTCTCCGGTGTCCCTCCTGGCCAGGACGAAGGTTCCCTGCGCGACGTCCTTGGGACCGATTTCTATTCTCACCGGGACGCCTTTCTCTTCCCATGAGTAGAACCGCCTGCCGAGCGGAAGGTCGGTCCGTTCGTCGACGCGGTACGTGAACCTGTCTCCGATCTTCTCCTGGAGCGCCTCGAGAACCGGCGCGACGGCCGCCCTCTCCGACTCGTCGGTCCAGATCGGTACGATGACGAGGTGATGCGGAGCGAGTCGGGGAGGTACGACGAGACCGACATCGTCGCTGTGCGTCATGATCAGGGCGCCGATGAGCCTCGTGCTCACGCCCCAGCTCGTATTCCAGACGTGCTCCTCGACGCCGTCCTGCGTCTGGTAGGTCACGTCGAACACTTTTGCGAAATTCTGTCCGAGATTATGCGACGTGCCGGCCTGCAGCGCCCTGAGATCCTGCATCATCGCTTCGACGCAATAGGTGTGCTTCGCACCGGCGAATTTCTCGGACTCGCTCTTCCTGCCCTTGATCACCGGGATGGCCATCCACTTCTCGAGGAACTCTTCATACAGGTCGAGGATCTTGAGCGTTTCCTCCTCCGCATCTTCCTCCGTGGCGTGCGCGGTGTGCCCTTCCTGCCAGAGGAACTCGGTCGTTCTGAGAAAGAGCCTCGTCCTCATCTCCCACCGCACGATATTCGCCCACTGGTTGATGAGGAGCGGCAGATCGCGGTAGGACATGATCCACTTCGAGAACATGTGGTAGATGATGGTCTCCGATGTCGGACGGATGACGAGCGGCTCCTCGAGCTTTTTGCCTCCTCCCTCGGTCACGACGGCGCACTCGGGAGAGAAGCCCTCGACGTGCTCCTTTTCCTTCTGCAGAAAGCTTTTCGGAATGAAGAGGGGGAAATAGGCGTTCTCGTGACCGGTTTCCTTGATCATCCTGTCGAGCTGTCCCTGGATCTTCTCCCAGATCGCATAGCCGTTCGGACGGATGACCATGCAGCCCTTGACCGGTGCGTAGTCGGCCAGCTCCGCTCTCGTGACCACCTCGGTATACCATTTCGCGTAATCTTCGCTTCGCTTCGTCAGTTTATCGCTCATCCCGCACTGCCCTTCTCCCTGTTATCATAACTGGTTCCCAGATACCTGCCCCGGTCGGTGAATCCGTTCGACCAGCCTCCCGACAGGACTTCCGCGAGACGGTCCGGAAGCACCCTGATGTCTCCGAGCCCTTCTATGGGGTGCCAGGAGATCTCCCGGAGCACCCTGTCCTCCCCCCGGTCTTCGGGGTCGGTGCCGAGCCTGCACTCCCCCTCGTGGGAGTCGGAGAGGAGAAAGAGGTCGAGCACGTGGAATCCGGGTCCGACGAAATCGCCGAAACAGAGCAGGCTTCCGGGCTCCACTCTCAGGCCCGTCTCCTCGAGGAGCTCCCTCCTCGCACAGTCGAGCACCCCTTCGCCCTGCCGGAGCGTTCCGCCGGGGACGACCCAGTAGTCGGAGCCGCCTTTCCTGTGCTGGGCGAGGAGGACCGCGTCGTCCTCGACGACGATCACGCCCACCCTGGTCCTGAAACCGGTTTTTGGCTTTTTCACCGGCACCCTGCCTTTACGGATCGCTCCCTGTTCGGAGCCTACCTTCCACTCCCGCAGAGCGGAGTAAACACTATATAATATGAGAAATGTGTGAACGGTCAAGGATGGGAATGCCCATATTTCCTTCCTTTCTTCTCGAAGGAATAGTCGCCGTCGGAGGGCGAGCCGGTCCGGATCTGAAGATCATCTCTCCCTTCAACCGACTGTCTCGGCTGCTTACCATCTGGCTTTGATTACTTGCTTTAGCCGGCCACCCGGCACGCTGTACGACGAGGACAAATTCATCTTCACGGTAACGGAGTGACGACATCAGAAAGCACTGAGGGATAAAAAAATTCCCTGGGCAGGGGTCGGACCCAGGGAATTGCTGTAAGAGGAAGTACAGACTGAACAAGAAGATAAACTTCTTGTCGGAGGTTACTGAGGACTGTACTCGATATCACCAATTCGCAAATCCCGTGCCGCGTTTATTGACATCCCGGCAGGTTCGGGGAA
Source organism: uncultured Gemmatimonadota bacterium (assembly GCA_964566685.1). Lineage (GTDB taxonomy): Bacteria > Gemmatimonadota > CAZMKB01 > CAZMKB01 > CAZMKB01 > CAZMKB01. The sequence goes on from CAZMKB010000320.1 coordinate 2,622, forward strand.
TGCGGAAAGTCCCTGACTGTCAGTCACCTGCCGGAACGCGGATCATTGGCGACCACGGCACAGGATATGAATCTTCTGCGGACCCCGCAGAAATTTCCTGCAAAAAGTGCACGGGCCACACGGCTAGAAGAAGGCGATCGAGAGCCCTCCGCTGACCTCGACGAGGTGGACGGTGCCGATGTCGATCACATCCTCCACGTTCTCGGGGGACGTGTCGAGATCGAGGCTGAACACCACATGATCCCTGAAATCGCCGCGAAGTGCAACGAACTCGTTGAGGAAATAACGGATCCCGCCGCCGTAGTTCAGAGAGAAATTGATGCTGGTGTCGAGCGCGAGCTGGAGCTCGTCCTCCGCCTCGTCCTTCGGAATGTAGAAAGCCGTCCCCGGACCTATCGTGACGTAGGGAACGAGATTGTGCCCGACCGGAACGTTGATGTTGAGATTCCCTTCGAGGAAGATGAGATGGAAGAACTCCTGGGGAGAATAGCTGAGAGATGTCTCGCCCGAGAGAGGCGTTTTCGGACCGCTGCCGAACCTGAGTCCGAGAATCGGCGTCGATTCGTCGCCCAGTGCTTCGTCCTGCGAGAGATAACCGGCGTGGATCTCGAGCTCGCTCGCGGAAAGACCGCCTGGGAATGCAGTGAGGATCATCGCTGCAGTGAATACCACCAGTGCCTTTTTCATAGGTCCCCCTCCTGATGAGTCTCGAACAGGCAGCGGCTGCCGGGCAGCCCTCCCTCTGCCACCGTCAACAAAGATTACTCACGACCGCCGCGTTTGTCAAAGCGTTTCTTGGCAACCTCCGTACCGGAAACGCCACGGAGGATCAGGAGCCCCGCCAGCGCCATCAGGGCCAGAGAGAGAACCGCCGTGCGTTGCGCC